>NZ_JBFAID010000023.1:0-84254 GCF_040654475.1 Micromonospora sp. NPDC050686 | reverse complement strand
TCCGGCTACTACCCGCACCAGTTCCAGGTCGGCCAGACCGGCAAGACCGTCTCCCCGCAGCTGTATGTCGCGTTGGGTATCTCCGGCGCGATCCAACACCGGGCCGGCATGCAAACCTCGAAGACCATCGTCGCGGTCAACAAGGACGCCGAAGCACCCATCTTCGAACTCGCCGACTACGGCGTGGTCGGCGACCTGTTCAAGATCGTCCCACAGGCCGCCGAGGAGATCCGCAAGCGCAAGTGACGGGCAGGCCTGACCGACCAGCCCGTCCCTCCACCGGAACAGGAGCCCGACCTCATGACAGATCTCCCACCCGAGTCGCTCGCCGGCAAGACCATCGCCGTCCTGGGCGGTACCGGCCCGCAAGGCCGCGGCCTGGCCCGACGATTCGCCGCCGCCGGGTTGACGGTCGTCATCGGCAGCCGCGACCCGGAGCGAGCCGCCGACACCGCCACCGAGCTGGCCAGAGCCACCGGCGGCATGGTGTCAGGCACGGACAACACGGACGCGGCCGTCGCCGGCGACATCGTCGTGATCGCCGTGCCGTGGCAGGGGCATGCCGACCTGCTGAAAGGGCTGGCGACCAAGCTGGCCGGCAAACTGGTGGTCGACTGCGTCAACCCGCTCGGCTTCGACAAGCAGGGCGCCTACGCGCTCACGGTCGAGGAGGGATCGGCCGCCCAGCAGGCACAGGCGCTGCTGCCGGACAGCACCGTGGTCGGGGCGTTCCACAACGTCAGCGCGGTCAAACTCGACGACCCCGAAACCGCCTCGGTCGACACCGACGTCCTGGTGCTGGCCGACGTGCGGCAGGCGAGCGACCTGGTGCAGGAACTCGCGAGTTGTATCCCCGGCGTGCGAGGCGTGTACGGGGGACGGCTCCGCAACGCGCATCAGGTCGAGGCGCTCACCGCCAACCTCATCAGCGTGAACCGGCGGTACAAGGCGCACGCCGGGATCCGGATCACCGACATCTGACCGACGCCCGCGTGCCGATCGTCGGTCCTCGTCGGAGATCGAAAGCCTGGGCGCGGTCACCCGTTGTGAAAAGAGACCAGCGATGTTCCACGCAACTATCGGCCGCAGGGCCGACCGGACCTGGCTCGTCGCCGTCGCAGCCAGCCTCTGGGGCTTCTCCGGCCTGCTGCGAGAACCCCTCGCCCGTCAACTGCCGGCGTTGAGTGTCGTCCTCGTGGAGCACGTTGTCCTCGTACTCCTGGTCTCGCCCTGGTTGATCCCCGCGCTGCGCGCCCTAAGCCGGTGCAGCCCGCGCGCCAAGCTGGGGGTGCTGGTCATCGGCGCAGGATCATCGGCGCTGGCCACCACACTGTTCACCGCGGCCTTCCGGCTGGGCGATCCGATCACTCCACAGGTACTGCAGAAGTTGCAGCCGCTGATCGCTCTCATCCTGGCCGCCGCCCTGCTCGGCGAGCGGGTGACCCGGCGGTTTCCCCTGTTCGCGGTGCCGGCTCTGGTCGGGGCCTGGCTGCTGGCCTTCCCCGATCCGTTCGGTGTGACCGTCCACAGCGCGGGCGCGGCGGCGCTCGCGCTCGGCGCGGCCCTGCTCTGGGCCGCCGGGACCGTGCTGGGCCGGATGGTCAGCCAGGAACTGTCCTACCTGCACATCACCACATTGCGTTTCGTTGTCGGCCTCGTCACGCTCGCCGGCTTCGCCGTGGCGACGAGGACGCCGGTCGCCGTACCGCCGGCGCTGCTGCCCCGGCTGGTGGTGCTCGCGGCCGTACCGGGCCTCCTCGCGCTGCTGCTCTACTACCACGCCCTGCACTGCACCCTCGCCACCCGCGCGACCCTGGCCGAGCTCGCCTTTCCGCTGTCCGCCACGGTCGTCGGCATCACCCTGCTCAACGGCCGGCTCGGCCCCAGCCAGTGGATCGGTCTCGTCCTGGTGCTGACCTCGGTCGTCCTTCTCTCGCTACACGAGAAGCGCAGCGCCCGTCCCGCGGTGACACCGCCGCACCTGGGCTCCGAGCAGCGAGCGCCCAGCGCAGCGGCACGGCGGTGACGCCACCGACTGGTGCCGCCGCACTCGGCTCCCCGTGATGCGTCGCCGCCCGACGCGCGCCGGCAACTGCCGTCGACGCCCTTGCCCGCCGCGGCAGGGATCCCGAAGGGCTCGCTCAACGTGACGCCCTGAGCTGCAGATCAGGTGGGTGCGGTCGATGGCCGGTCAGGCGGCCTCGAGCGACCGCTTCGCCAGGCCGAGAGCGTAGCCGTCGATGGTGGTGGTCGGTGCTGTGGTGGGGTCGGTGGCAGCGCCGAGTGTGACGAACAGCGGGGTGAAATGCTCGACGGTGGGGTGGGCGTAGGGCATACCCGGGGCGTTGGAGTGGAACCTGGCGAGCTCGTCAACGTCGCCGCGGGCCAGCGCCTCGGCGGCCCAGTGGTCGAAGTCGGACGACCAGCCGGGCACCTTGTCGAGGTTCTGCCAGTCGAGGAACGGCAGCCCGTGAGTCATGTACCCCGACCCGATCACCAGCACTCCGGACTCCCGCAGCGCCCGGAGCCGCCGGCCCAGTGCCATCAGCCGGTCCGGGTCATGGGTGGGCATGCTCAGCTGCAACACCGGGATGTCCGCCTTGGGGTACATGATCTTCAGCGGCACCCAGGCGCCGTGGTCCAGGCCGCGATTGCGGTGCTCGTGGACCTGCTCGGTGTCCGGCATCAGCGCGACGACCTGCTGGGCGAGGTCCACGGCGGGTGGGGTGTCGTAGCGCATCTGGTAGTACATCGGGTGGAAGCCGCCGAAATCATAGACCAGCTCAGCCGGCTGGGTGCTGGTGATGCTCAGCGGCGCGGACTCCCAGTGTGCGGAGACGATCAGGATCGCCCGCGGTTTGGGCAGGGCCCGGGCCCAGGTGTGCAGCTGAGTCATCCAGTCGGACATCTCGAACAGCATCGGGGCGCCGTGGCTGAGGTAGAGCGCGGGCAGCGGCCCGTCGGCCGGCGTCCACGGCCGGTGCCGTTGCGCGTTCTCGAGGGTGGCGGCCCGCCGCAGGTGCCTGGTGAACGGGTGCTGGGCGGGGACAAGCGCGTCGGCTGCCGCGGTGGCACCGGCGGCGGCGCGGTTGGTCATGGGTTCTCCTCGGAGAGGTGTGGCGCCGGTGACGGGCCGGCGCGCACAGGCTCGGGTGCAGTGGCGCGGACCCAGGACACGGTGAGGCCGGCTTCGGGACGTGACGGGTGATGGCGTCGCGGGCGCTGGCCCCGTCCTGGATGCCGGCGCTCGTGAACCGACGCGGCCAGCTGACCGCCGGGGCGGGTCAGGCCACGACGCCGAAGCCGCCGGTCCAGGAGACCTTCTCGCTCGCGGCCAGGCTGATCTGCAGGAAGCCGAGGGACTCCATCTCCCGGGCCCGCTTGAGCGCGCCGGCGTCGATGGCCTGCAGACCGGCCGCGCTGATCACGCCGATGAGGGTGGCCTTGGCGTCGGCGTCGTCGCCGGCGACCAGGACGGTTGTGGTCAACGGGCCGACGGTGCCGGCGGCCAGCGTGCCGGCGAAGGTGGTGTTGAACGCCTTGAGCACCCGGGATCCCGGCAGCTTGGCGGCGATCTCGGCGGCGGCGGAGCCGTCGGCGGGGACGGTGAGGGAGTCGAAGGTCTCGAAGTTCAGCGGGTTGGTGATGTCGACCACGATCTTGCCCTTGAGCTGGTCACCACGCTGGGCGAGCACTTGGTCGACGGCCGGGTAGGGGACCGCGAGGACGACGATGTCGCCGGTGGCCGGCTTGTCGGCGTCGGCCTTGCCGAGCAGTTCGACGGTGTTGCCGCCCTTGGTGGCGACGCTGGAGATGGCCTGGCCCATGTTGCCGGTGCCGATGATGGAGACGTGTGCCATGAGGAATTCCTTTCGGAGTGGAAGGTTGAAGCTTCAAGTAACACCGTAGCAGATTTACTTGTTCCGTCAACCAACTGGGTAGGGTGTGAGGATGAGCAGGCAGTGGTTGACCAGCGAGCAGCTGGCGACGTGGGTGCGGCTGGCCGCGATGGTGGAGCTGCTTCCCGGCGCCTTGGACTCGCAGCTGCGCCGTGACGCCGGACTGACCCACTTCGAGTACATGGTCCTCGCGATGCTGTCGGAGGCGTCCGAGCGCACGCTGCGGATGACCGCCCTCGCCGCGCGCACGAACGCCACCTTGCCGCGGCTGTCCCACGTGGTCCGGCGGCTGGAAGACCGCGGCCTGGTGGAGCGGCTCCCCTGCCCACAGGACAAGCGTGCCACCAACGCCCGGTTGACCGAGGCGGGCTGGCAGAAACTGGTGGAATCCGCGCCCGGGCATGTCGACAACGTCCGGCATCACGTGTTCGAGGCGCTCACGCCGGAGCAGGTTGCGCAGCTGGCCAGCATCACTGGCGCGATCCTCGACCGGCTGGACCCCGACGGTGTGATGACCGCCGCGCACCAGCGCCCCACCCCGCCGACCGACGAAGAACACCAGGTCAGGGACAAGTCAGGGGCCGGCCAGGGGTAGGTCCCGATGCCCGCGGTCCGGCCCGCTGGAACGCTGGATGCGGGCGGCAGGCAGGCCGACCGCGTCCGATTGATCGAGATGGCTCACCCGGCCGATGTTGGCTGGCTTCAGGCGCAGAGCGACGACCTCGGGAAGAGTGGCATGAACGTGCGCAGGCGCAACACAGCAGTGCCGAGGACAGCCGGTCCGACGGTCCGTTCGCTCCGCGGATTCTTCCTCGCCACGTTCGCTCTGTCCTGGGGTATGGGCATGCTGTACGTGCTGTTCCAGGCGAAGGTCGAGGCGATCTTCGGGCCGATGGGCTACACCAACCCGGTGTTCATCTTCATGGTCTACGCACCCGGGATCGTGGGCGTGTTCACGGTGTGGCGCCACTACGGGCTGTCTGGCCTGGGTGGCTTCTTCCGTCGCTTCAGCTTGTGGCGGATGTCGCTGTCGTGGTGGCTGGTGCTGCTGATTGGCATGCCGGCGGTGTTCTACGGCGCAGCGGCCATCACGGGCAAGCTGGCCGATCCGTTCCCCATCTCCTCGTGGTCGGCCGTGCTGCCGGCCTTGTTGGCGATGCTGTTCATCGGCCCCATCGAGGAGCTCGGCTGGCGGGGCGTGGCGCTGCCGCTGCTGCAGCGGCGGTTCTCGCCGCTGTGGGCTGGACTTCTGCTCGGCCTGCTGGTGGCGTTCTGGCACACGCCGTCGTTCCTGTTGAGTGGGACGAAGCAGTCCGCGTGGGCGTTCTGGCCGTTCTTCTTCGGCGTGGTGGCGATCAGTGTCATCCTCACGCCGATGTTCAACGCCGGGCGGGGAAGCCTGCTGGTGGCGTTCCTGTTCCACGCGCAGATGAACAACCCGGTATGGCCCGATGCCCAACCGTGGGACATGTGGCTGTTCGTCGCGACGGCGGTCGTGGTGGCCGTGGTGAACCGCAAGGCCCTGCTCGACCGCGGCGCCGCGGTGACCACGATCGTCACCCCGACCGACGAGCCCGACACCAGGAACGACGCCGTGCTCACCGAGCGGTCGCGCGGCATGGAGCAGGAAACTCCAGCGAGCACCTGATCCCGCATCTTGATGCGGTCGGACGAGCAGCCAAACCTGCGGCACGAGCGGACGGCCGAGGCCCGTCGGTTCTATGGTTGGAAATGCGGCCCGGTGGGCTGTCTCGCCCGGGTCGGCGTGGCCGGGCGCCCGAGCCGACCTTCGCCCGTCCAGGCGGCCACGACGACGTCGGCTACCTCAGCCAGGTCAACGACCTGGTCGTCGGCGAATCCACCATCAACTCCGCAGCCGGTTTGCCGCAGCGCCGGTCCGGCGTCGACCGGGTGCGGAACAGGGACGTAGCCGCCATCGCTGGGCGCGGTCCGGGGAGGAATGGTTGAAGCTTCAACAATGTTGTACCGGGTGCGAACACAGCAGCGGCGGGCGAGTTCGGGCCTCGCCCCCATATGAGGAAGAGGACGATTCAGCATGGGGCGTGTTGAGGGGAAGGTAGCGTTCGTCACCGGGGCGGCGCGCGGCATGGGTCGGGCGCACGCGGTGCGGCTGGCTCAGGAGGGCGCGGACATCGTCGCGGTCGATCTGGCCCGGAACGAGCCGGATCTCGACTACCGCCAGGGCACGCCGGAAGATCTTGCCGAGACCGTCGCCCTGGTCGAGGCTGCGGGCCGGCGGATCATCGCACGGGCAGCCGACGTACGTGACCAGGGTGCACTTGAGGCCGTGGTCGCCGAGGCGACCGAGAAACTCGGCGGGATCGACATCCTGGTCTCGAACGCCGGCATCGCGAACCAGAACCCAGCCCTGGAATTGACCGACAAGCAATGGCAGGACATCCTGGCGGTCAACCTCGTCGGCGCCTGGCACGCCGTCAAGGCCGTCGTGCCCGGGATGATCGAGCGCGGTCGTGGCGGATCGGTCGTCATCATCAGCTCCACGGCCGGGCTCATCGGCGCGCCGAACCAGGCCCATTACACCGCGTCGAAGCACGGGCTCCAGGGCCTCATGGGCACGCTCGCGAACGAGCTGGGGACGCACAACATCCGGGTGAACACCGTCAACCCGGGGATGGTCAACACTGAGATGGCGATGAACGAACGCCTGCTGAGGGCGTACATCCCCGGCGTGGAGAACCCGACGCTCGACGACGTGGCCCGGGTCTTCGGCGGCCTGGCCCTGCTGCCGGTGGCGTGGGTGGAGCCGGAGGACGTGAGCAACGCGGTGCTCTGGTTGGCGTCGGAGGAGTCCCGCTACGTCACCGGGATCGCGATCCCCGTGGACGCGGGCCTGCTCGCGAAGTTCTGACCCGACCTCACGTGCGCCCTTGTGGGTTCGAGGCCCGGCCTCGAACCCACAAGGGCGCCATGGCCCCGGATGGCTGACTGCCGACGGTGGGAAGGATCCCGGCCGACGGAAGCGGGCGAGTCGCGCCGAATCGCAGTGTTCTGGTCGCCCAACCCGGGCCCGCGCAGCGACCATTCTCCCCGCTGGGGCCTGCCAGAGCAGGTCGAGTGGAAGACTGTGGGCAGGCGTCAAGGGAGGATCCGCATGTCTGCCGACCGCTATCTCGCAGTCGCCGGTCCACGGGAGCTTCGCGCGGGCGAGGACGCCGTGACTGAGCCTGGGCCGGGACGCGTGGTGGTGGACATCGCGTACACGGGGATATGCGGCACGGATGTCCATGGATACACCGACGGGCACATGCTGCCGCCAGCGGTCTTCGGGCACGAGTGGACCGGCCTGATCTCGGCGGTGGGCGATGGCGTGGCGGGGCTGCAGGTCGGCCAGCGGGTGGTGGGTGGCGTGGGGCCGGCGTGCGGCCACTGCCCCCAGTGCGTTGCCGGGCATGCCCGCAACTGCGACACCGTTTTCGCCGAGGCCAACGGGGTCGACGCCGACGCGCCGTCCCACGGTGCCTTCGCCACGCGGGTGCAGGTTTCGGCGCGGCGGGTGATACCGGTCCCCGAGGGCCTCTCGGATGCGGAGGCGGCGCTGGTGGAGCCGACCACTGTCACCTTCCACGCCGTGCGCCGGGTGGCGGCGGAGTACGGCGCGATCACCGTGGTCCAGGGCGCCGGCCCGATCGGGCTGCTCGCCGCTCAGAACGCGCGCAACGCCGGAGCCGGCCCGATGATCATCTCCGAGCCCGCGCCGGCCCGTCGTGCGCTGGCCGCCAGGCTCGGATTCACCCACGTCGTCGAGCCCGCCGAGCTCCGCACCGTGCTGGACGGGCTCACGCGGGGCCTGGGCGCCGACGTGGTCTACGAGTGCACCGGTGTTCCAGCCCTGTTGCAGCCGTCGGCGGAGCTGGTGCGCCGGGGTGGGGTGCTCGCGTTGCTCGGCTATCCGCTGGAGAACTCGAGCGTCAGCTACGGCGATTGGCAGAGCCGCGAGCTGACGGTGATCGGGTCACTGGCCTACAACCATGAGGACTTCGTTGGCGCCATGCAGGCGATTGCCGCGGGCCGAATCGACGTGGCGTCCTTGCACAGCGGCACCTTCGGCCTGTCATCGCTGAGAGACATTCTCGAGGAACTCGATTCGGGGCAGAGTGACCACGTCAAGGTGCTGATCGACCCGAAGCGGGAGGGCCGGAACTGACCACCAGGCTGCTCGTCGCCCGCACCGCTGCAAGCCCTACCGCGACCGGCGCGACCTGGTGTTCCGCACGCTGTCGTACGTCGACGCCGCCGTGCTCTCCGCGGCCGGCGCGACCGCTGACCTGGCGTTGTGGTGCGCGCCGTCCGCGCTGGTGAGCACGGCGGTGCCGCGGGGCGGGAGCCGCCACCGTCAGCGCCGTTGCTGACACGGTACGCAGAAGCGGGCCGAGGGCAGGATCTCCAGGCGGGCCGTCGGGATGTCGTGGCCGCAGCGCTCGCAGACGCCGTACCTGCCCTCGGACATCCGCTTCAGCGCCTGGGCGGTGTCGGCGACTCCTTGTTGGGCGACCTCGACCAGCCGGCGCAGGGTGTCCGGGTCATGGCCGCCGTGGTCACGTTGCCGGGAGTGCAGCGTCAACTCCGTGAGCTGGTCGGTGTACTCCCCGAACTGCCGTTCCAGCAGCTCGCGCAGCGTTTTGGTGCGGTCGTCGAGGGTGTGCGTCATGGTCGGGGTGCTCCTTTCCGGACGAGGCTCGGGTTCACGCGCGGTGGCGCAGCGCCGACACGGCGGCCAGACCTGCGCCGGTCAGCGCGGCGATGCGCGGTGCGGCGGCGCGGTGCACGGTCGCGCCCAGCGTGGCGACCAGCCGGGCGGTCAGGTCGGGTCGAGTCGCTCCGTCGCCGATGACGATCACGCCTCGGGCCAGGGCGGCGCGGACCAGCGGGCGCAACGCCGACTCCTGTCGCAGTTCGCGGATCAGCCGGGAGACGGTGTCGGCGAGCATGGCGGCGGTCACCTCGTGGTTCAGGTCCCGGGTGCCGACCTCGGCGCGCCGGGCGGCGACGACCTGGCCGTCCTCCAACACGGCCACCTCGGTGAGCTGTGCGCCGATGTCGGCGAGCAGCAGGGTGCCGGCGGCTGCGCCGGCGCCGATGGCGCCCGCCCGGACGCTGTCGACGAAGAGCAGCCGGGACGGCGCGAGGACGGCGGTGAGCACGCGGCGGGTCGCTTCCTGGTCGGCCGGACGGGTCAGTACCGGGCGGCAGGCCACGACCAGCGCCCCCACCGGCACCGGGGTGCGGTGCTCGCGTAGCAGCCGCCGCAGTTCGGCGGCGCACCCCGGGCCATCGACGACCCGTCCGCGCCGGATGACCGGTTTCCGCAAGCCGTGGCCGACCGGGACGCTCAGTATCCCGCCTGGCCCCAGCCAGATCCGTAGTTGGGCGCTGCCCAGGTCCACGGCAACGGGCGCGACGTCGACGGCCACCGCCGGCCCGGTGGTGTGGGACCGCCCGACCAGCATCCCTGTGCGCACCGGAGGGTGAAGGGAAGTGACATAGCCGGACATACCGACCTCTTTCCGAGTGGGTTGGGCACCGCCCGGTGGGGCGGGTGCGGTGGGCAGGGACGGCCGGTTCCGCGTGGGATCTCCAGCGTCGCCGGAAAAACGAGCGTCGGCACTGCGTGTGACCGGCCAACAACGGGTCGCCTGATTGCCGGCCGCAGGAGAGCAACCTCGTTCCCGGGGGGCCCGGCCGGAGCCGGCAGCGCTGCTCCACGCCGCTTTCGGCCACCCGGGAAAGGGCCTCGCATCGGGCCACCGGGCGACGATCGACGGACGCTATGGTGGGCGCATGCGCAACCAGCAGCACCACGCAGCCATCGAGCGGTCGCTCGTGCTGTCGATGCTGGCGGTGCTGGCAGTTGTCGTCACAGCGCTTCGCGGCGGCCGCGCGCTGGGCGTGTGCATCGTCGTGCGGCTGAGCCGCGCCGTGCCGGGCTGTGTTCCCGCCTGGTCGGCCGACCGAGCTCCGCCCACGGCCGTGGTCCACACTCGACTGTCCACCGCGTTGCCGTAGCGCCGACCTGCTCCCGGCCGGCTCTCGACAGCCGTCCCCGAAGGAGCTCTCCCTGTGACCATCGAACGCACACCCCTGCCAGGCATCGGGGTACGACACACCCTGACCACCGAACAGGGCCGCCGGATCGGCGTCATCGAGTATCAGGCGGGTGACCGTCGAGACGTCTTCCACGACGACCCGGACGACCCCGACGGCATGGTCAGCCTCTGTCTCACCCGTACCGAGGCGACCGCGCTGGCCAACCTGCTCGGCTTCCCGGAACTGGTCGCCGTCCCCGCCTGACTCCCTACGTCGGCAGCGGCCGGCGCGGCCAGTCCAGCGCTCGCGCGCCGAGCACGGCGGC
Source organism: Micromonospora sp. NPDC050686 (assembly GCF_040654475.1). Lineage (NCBI taxonomy): Bacteria > Bacillati > Actinomycetota > Actinomycetes > Micromonosporales > Micromonosporaceae > Micromonospora > Micromonospora sp. NPDC050686. The sequence goes on along the minus strand of NZ_JBFAID010000023.1, from coordinate 73,964 downwards.
GTGCAGGGTGAACCTGTCCCGAGGATCGGAGGGGTCGTAGCCGCTCAACGCCCGGATCCGGTCCAGCCGGTAGGTGACGGTGCGGACGGACACGTGCAGGCGGCGGGCCGCCTCGGTGGCGACCTCGCCGCACGCGAAGTACTCGGTCAACGTGTCCAGCAGCGGCCCGGCGCCGCCCCGGGCCTGGCCCAACGGTGTCAGCACCGCCTGCACGAGGTCCACCATTGCCGGCTGGTCCCGCAACAGGACGCGGTAGATGAGCAGGTCGTGGGCGTCGATCACCGACGTCTCGGCGTGCAGGCGCCGCGCCGTGGCCAGGGCCTCGCGGGCCTCCTCGTAGGAGCGGGCGATGCCGTAGAGACCCGGGTGCGGGCGGCCCACCGCCACCTGCCACGGCCGGCCCCGCACCAGGCGGTCCAACTCGCCGTGCATCAGTCGGCCCAGATCCCCCCTCGACTCGCCGCCGCCGCGGCTCCGGTCGGGCGTCACCGCATCCGCCGGGGCGACCACGACGAGCAGCCCCTCCTTCGTGGCCACCAGCACGTCCCGGTCACCCAACCGGTCGAAGATGACCCGCTCCAGCGTGCTGATCGCCGCCCCGGTGTCCGGCAGCCGCCGACCCGGTGCGGCGAGCGCAACCTGGTGCACGCGGGCGAGGTCCAGCCCGAACGGCTCGGCCCGCTCCACCAACCCGCCGAGGTCGGAGTCGCCCCGCAGCAGATCATCGACAAGTTCGCGGCGCAGCGACTCCTCGCGGCGGACCAGTTCCCGGCGGGCCGCCGTATAGCCCTCGGCGAGAGTGGCGACGGCGCTGTCGACCACGTGCAGGACGGCGTCCGCCGCGGCACGGACCGTTTCACTGTCGGTGGAACGGGCCAGGTGCGGCAGTTGCCGCCAGAGCCGCCGCGCCGCGGACAGGTAGAGGCGGACCGCCCGGCCGGCCGACACGCCCTGCTCGGCGGCCCGCCGGCCGAGCGCCTCCACCGCGTCGAGTTCGCTACGGCGTGGCCGGCGGCCGGTCACCGCCGCGTCCCTGAGCAGCCGGAGATAGTCGCCGAGCAGTTCCACCGGTACGCCACCGGCATCGGCGCTCGCCTCGCGGGCCACATCCGTCAGCCACTGGTCGTCGCCGTGGCCCCCGGCCGGACCCGGCCGGCGGCCGCTCTCGGTCATCTCGGTCTCCCCGTGCGGGGCCAGCACCGACCACCGACCCGATTCATCCAGCCTAGGCCGCAAGCATGGTGCGCCGGGCTCGACAGGCGGACACCGCCTGCACCGGCACGGTCATGGCCCCCGGTCCAGAAACGCGAGCACGGCGAGGACTCGCCGGTTGTCGTCGTCGGAGGGGGCGAGGCCGAGCTTGCCGAAGATGCTCGCGGTGTGCTTGCCGACCGCGCTCTCGCTGAGGAAGAGCCGCTGTCCGATGGCCGCGTTGGAGCGGCCTTCCGCCATCAGCTCCAACACCTCCCGCTCGCGGACGGTCAGGCGGGCGACCGTGCTCTCGGCCCGCCTCTCGTCCTGCGCGAGCAGCTTGGCGATGACGTCGGGGTCCATCGCGGTGCCGCCGGCGGCGACGCGTCGGATCGCGTCGACGAACTGGTCGGCGTTGAACACCCGGTCCTTGAGGAGGTAGCCGATGCCGCCGGTGCCGTCGGCAAGGAGTTCCCGGGCGTAGAGGCGCTCGACGTGTTGTGACAGCACGAGCACGGGCAGACCGGGAATCTGCTTGCGTGCCGCGAGCGCGGCCTGAAGTCCCTCGTCGGTCTGCGTGGGTGGCAGCCGCACGTCGACCACGGCCACGTCGGGCCGCAGGTCGAGTAGCGCACGGAGCAGCTCGGGTCCGGTCTCGACCGCCGCGACGACCTCGAATCCGTGCGCGGTCAGCAGCTGCTTGAGCCCTTCCCTCAGGAGATAGAGGTCCTCGGCGAGGACAACGCGCACGGTACCTCCAGTACTACCAGGGTCGGGCCGCCCGTCGGGCTGCTCACCCGGACAGTACCGTCGAACGCCGCGAGCCGGTGCCGCACGCCCCGCAGCCCGCTGCCGAGCGTCGGGTCGGCGCCACCGCACCCGTCGTCGCCGACGGTGACCCGCAGGGCTGAGCCGTCGTAATCGATGGTCACCGCGACCCGTGCGGCACCGGCGTGCTTGCCGGCATTGGCCAGCGCCTCGTTGACGGCGAAGTACACGGCCGCCTCTACCGGTTCGGGCGGCCTGCCAGGCAGGTCGGCGGTCACGGTGGTGGGCAGCGGGGCGTCGAGGGCCAGCGCCCGTACGGCGTCGACGAGCCCTCGTTCGGCGAGCACCGGCGGGTGGATGCCACGGACCAGGTCGCGCAGTTCGGTGAGGGCCTTGGCGGACGTCTGCCGGGCCTCGACGAGCATTCGCCGGGCACCGGCCGGGTCCTGCTCGACCAACTGCTCGATCGTCCCGAGCGCGAGGCCGAGCGCCACCAGCCGGGCCTGCGCCCCGTCGTGCAGGTCGCGTTCGATGCGGCGCAGCTCGGCGGCCTGCGCCTGCGTGGCGTCCGCACGACTCTCGGTCAGCTGCTGCACTCGCAGGTTGAGCCGGGCCTCTGCGGTCGGCGCGAGCAGCACCGCGGTCCACCGACCGTGTGCCCGGAGCGCGGCCGGTGCGGCGAGGACGCCCGCGACGGCGAGGGCGACGCCGGTCACCACGGCGAGCCAGGGACGGTCGGCGAAGACCCGCAGGCCGGGCGGCTCGGGGGCATGCACGATGTGCAGGAGCCCCGCGATGACGAGGCCGAGGAAGCCGTAGGCCAGCGCGCCGACCGAACCGAGGACGAGGGCGCCGCCGACGATCGGGTCGGCGGCGGTCCACGACATGTCCCGCCAGGTCGCCGGGTCCCGCCGGAGCCAGCTGAGCTGCTGGTGGTAACGGGTCCAGGTCCGCGACCGGTAGAGGTGGCCGCCCACCTCGTAGAGGCCGTCGGGCCGCAGCGGCGGCAGCGCGGGCTCGGGCCGGTAGGGCTGGTCCACCCGTACGCCCGACCAGCGGTCGGCGAGGCGGCGGCGCACCGTGGCGACCGCGCGGGTCCACCGCACGACGGGTGGCAGCGCCACGACGAAGCCGAGGCAGGACGCCGTAAGCGCGGCCAGGGACGCGACGGCCAGCAGGGCGCTGACGACCGCCAGGCCGGCGAGGGCGAGCATCCGGAGCAGGGCGAGCAGGCGGATCCCGAGCCATGCCTTGAGCGAGCCGATCCGGGTTTGTGGCGGGCCGAGGATGCGGCGCGCCCAGGCGTCGTGGGCCCGCACCAGCGCCGGCGCGGTCGCGAGCCCGGCCGTTGCCGCGGCCAGGCCCGGCACGAGGGCCCACCAGGGGAGGAAACCGACGGCCGCGGTCATCACCGCCGCGAGACCGCCCAGGACGAGTGCCGCGGGCGCGAACCCGAGGAGGCCGCCGACGACCGGGTTGGCGACCATCCAGCCGATGTCGCGCCAGGTGGCCTGGTCTCCGAGGGTCCACTCCAGGTAGCGCTGCTGCCTCGGCCAGAACGGCGACCGGTAGAGCCGGCGGTTGTACTGGTAGCGCCCGTCCGGCTCGGGTGCGGGTGCGGGCGGTCGCGGGAGGTAGGGGAGGGGCACGCCACCGGAGAGGCGCCGCACGGCATTCGTCGCCCGACGCATCACCACGAACGGCCACGGGAGGAGGAAGACCAGCCCGAGGCCGAACCCGGGCACCATGAGCGCGACGTGGGCCGCCAGCAGCAGCACAGACAGGACCGCGCATCCGCCCCGGGCCAGGGCATGCAGCGTTGCCACGAACCCTCGTACCACCCAGTCGCCGGTCATGACGACCAGTCTGACCGACCCGCCGCCGCCGACACACTGCGTCCACGCGCCGGGCCGGGGGGTAGCCAGCCCCACCCCGGACGGGTCCCTGGACGCATTCTCACCGACCGTTCCGGTTCCTAACGTCGACGGCATGACGACAACGGCACAGGCGACCGCGGCTCCGGCGCTGCGGCTCACCGGGCTCACCAGACGATTCGGCGATACGACAGCGGTCGACGCCACCGACCTCACCGTCCCGGCCGGCTCGTTCTTCGGCCTCGTCGGTCCGAACGGCGCCGGCAAGACGACCATGCTCTCCATGGCCGTCGGCCTCCTGCGTCCCGACGCCGGCACCGCCGAGATCTTCGGTGCCGACGTGTGGCGCGAGCCGATCGCCGCCAAGCGGCTCGTCGGTGTTCTCCCCGACAGCCTCGCGATGACCGAGCGGCTGACCGGCCGGGAGATGCTGACGTACCTGGGCCGGCTGCACGGGCTGTCGACAAGGACCGTCGAGGAACGGGTCGACGAGCTGCTCACGGTCCTCGACCTCGACCACGCGGACCGTACGCTGATCGTCGGTTACTCGGCCGGCATGCGGAAGAAGATCGGCCTGGCGACCGCGCTGCTCGCGGCGCCGCGCCTGCTGGTCCTGGACGAGCCGTTCGAGGCGGTCGACCCGGTGTCGGCGCAGACGATCCGCTCGATCCTGCGGCGCTTCGTCGCGGCCGGCGGCTCGGTCGTGCTCTCCAGTCACATGATGGCGCTGGTGGAGCAGCTCTGCGACACGGTCGCCGTGATGAACCGGGGCCGGGTGGTCGCCGCGGGCCCGATCGACGTGGTCCGCGCCGGCCGCAGCCTCGACGACGCGTTCCTCGAACTGGTGGGGGCCCGTACCGTCGGAGAGGAGGAACTGTCGTGGTTGGCGTCCTGATGCGGATGAAGCTTCAGATCCTGGGCAATTCGTTCACCGGCGCCAAGGCGGCGACGACGATCTCGGGTGCGGTGGCCGGTCTCGCCGCCGCCGGCACGACGATCTGGCTGACCGCGGCGGCCGGTCCGCGCGCCGGCGACGCGCTGGTGCTGACGTTCGCGTCGTGGCTGCTCGGTTGGCTCGTCGGTCCGATGATGGGCGGTGCCGACCCGGGCCTGCGGCGCGAGCACCTCCACCACGTGCCGCTGACCAACCGCCAGCGGGCGGTCGGCCTGCTCGGGTCCGCGCTGGTCGGCGTCGGACCGGCGGTCACCCTGATCGCCGCGGGTTCCCTGGTCGGGTACGGCGCCCGGCACGACGTTGCCGGCGTCGCGGTGGCGGTCGTCGCGGTCGGCCTCTCGGTCCTGCTGCTCGTGTCCCTGTCCAACGTGATCGTCGCCGCCGTCGGGAAGGTGCTCGACGGCCGGCTCAGCGCGGCGCTGATGGCGATTCCGTGGGGGGTGCTGGTCTGTCTCGCCGCGCAGGGTTGGGTCATCATCGCCGCAGTCACCGGCGGCCCGGACAGGGCGCTGCCGCCGTCGATCGCGCACGGGCTGCGGGTCTCGCCGTCGGGTTGGCCGGTCGTCGCCGTCGAGGCCGCCGGTCGCGGTGACTGGCCGCTCGTGCTGGCATCGCTGGCCGGCCTTGCCGCCGTCATCGCGGTCGCGCTGGCCCTGTGGGGCCTGCTGCTGCGGCGGCCCGCGGCGCCGACCGTGATCCGCGGTACCAGCTCCCGGTCGTCGTGGCGTCCGTCGAGCCGGCTGGCGGCTGTGGCCGGCAAGGAGCGGCGCACCTGGAGTCGTGACCTGGTGCGGATTCATTTCCTGGTCTTCGCCCTGGTCTACGCGCTGACCTACACTCTCCTACCCTTGTTGATCAACGTGACCGACTTCCTGCCGATGACCGGTGTGTTCCTCGTGATCATGGCGGTCGGTTGCAGCGCGCACCTGCACAGCTCGGACGGCACCGGCCTCTGGCAGACGCTGATGGTGCCGGACGGGGCCCGGGCCGATGTGCGCGGCCGGCAGCTGACCTGGCTGCTTGTCGTGGGGCCGGTGGCGGTCGTGCTGACCCTGGCGGGGCTGCTCTGGCACGGCAGGGCGGACATGGTGCCATGGGCGGTGGGACTGCTTCCGATCGCACTGGGCGCCGGCGCCGGGCTGTTCATCCTCATCTCGGTCTACCTGCCGACGCGGATGAACGACCCGCACCGCCGGGGCAACAATCCGGCGGCGGACGGCGGTGGAATCGCCGGCATCGTCTGGATCGCGCTGCTGGCACTCGCGGTGCTGGCATCGCCGGTGCTGGCCCTGCTCGCCGTCGGCACCGTCCGCGACATCGAGCTGCTGCGCTGGTCGGCCGTTCCCCTGGCCGTCACCCTCGGCCTGCTGATCGCCTGGGGTTTCGGGCGGCTGGCACACCGCCGGCTGGCGGCCCACGGGCCCGAACTGCTGACCAAGGTGGGTACCGCGTAACTCCAGCCATGCGGAGCGGTGCCGAGACGCCTCGGCGACCCCGGCCGGTACGCGGGAATCGCGTACCGGCCGGGGCACGGTCAGTTGCGCAGGTTCCACTGGTGGTTGGCTCCGCCGTGGCAGGTCCACAGACCCTCGGGTACGCGGGTTCGGCGTGCGCGGGCGCGGCGAGGGGGACGCTGCTGCCCAGGCCGACGAGCAGGGTGGACGCGGCTGCGAGCAGCCTTCTTCGGAGTCGCATGGGACACCCAGGGTGGCGGAGGTCCAGCTGGCCCTACGCGCGCCTGGGTCCAGAGCCCTGGCCAGCGGAACGCGCTGGCCAGGGCTTCCCGCTCGGGGCGGGCATTCCTCCACATCGGAGGCCGCCGTCGTCACGCGGGGGACCCGGAAGTCAGCAGCCCTGACGCCCGCTGCTGATGTAGTACGGGTACCCCTGCCAGTCGATGTAGCCCTCCGCCGCGACGCGGTAGTTCGCGGTGCCGGTGACCCGCGCGGTTTCGCGTCGTGCCACCGTTGGAGGTGTTGCAGAAGATCGTCAACTCGCCCGGCCCGTACGTCTTGCGGTAGGTGATGGTGCCCGAGCACGCCGACGACTTCCAGGCCAACGCTCGTCTGCTGCGCCTCGGCGCGGTGCAGGTCTGGCCGACGACACTTCCGCCGACCCGGTTCGAGCGGACGCCGAATCTGGTCCGTCGCGACACGACGGATCGCTACCACGGGATCGGGGTCGAGATCCTCAAGTCGCTGCTGCCGCTGCGGGCCGGGCCGGTCGCCAACGAGGCTCCAATCGATTCCCAACCGTCGCGCCAGGGTGAAGGGCACAACGACGGAAGGAACGACATGCGCACTGTTCTTGTCACCGGCTCGGTGGACGGCATCGGCCTGCGAACCGCGGCCCAACTGATCGCCGGCGGGCATCAGGTGGTCCTGCACGCCCGCAACGAGGAGCGGGCGGCGGTCGCCAAGGCGGCGCTTCCGGCGGCGGCCGGGATCGCGGTCGGCGATCTGGGCTCGATCGAGGAGACCGCTGCGCTCGCCGGGTCGCTGGCCGCGTTCGGACGTTTCGACAGTATCGTGCACAACGCCGGGATCGCCCGGCTGGACGCCCCCGAGCGGGAGCTGACCGGGGACGGGCTGGAGTCGACCTTCCAGGTCAACGTTCTCGCGCCGTACCTGCTGACGGCGTTGCTCCCGCAGCCGGAGCGTCTCGTGTTCGTGTCGTCGGCGATGGCCGCGGACGGCGTGGTCGACCTCACCGACCCGCGGTACGACGCCCGGCCGTGGAACGGGATCGAGGCGTACTCCAGCTCGAAGCTGCTGGACCTGATGCTCGCCTTCGCCGTCGCCCGTCGCTGGCCGGGAACCCTGAGCAACGCCGTCGACCCCGGCTGGGTGCGCACCAGGATGGGCGGCGACGCCGCGCCGACGAGCCCCGACGACGCGGCGCGGGCCCAGGTGCGCCTCGCCGCCGGCACCGACCTCGACGTCCTGGTCAGTGGGCACTATTTCAGTGAACGTGACTGGCGGCCGTCCCGCTCCAGCCTCGACCCGGCACTGCTGGAGGAGCTGCTCACACACTGCGGTGAGCTCACCGGCGTCCACCTACCCGAGGAAGCGTCCGCCGCGCACCTGCGGCACCTCGACCGTTGACCCTGGCTGCCAGCGTCGAGGGGAGGGTCTGGGTCAGGATGCCCCGGTGCAGCTCGGCGAGCTCCGGCCCAGGCTCGACGCCGACGTCGTCCACCAGGCGGTTCCGCGCCTCGCGCAGCACCGCCAGAGCGTCCCCCTGACGACCCGTCTGGTACAACGACTGTGCCAACAGCGCCCAACCCCGCTCGCGCAGCGGATTGTCGGTGAGGAACGCCCGGAGCTGCGCGACGGCCGTGTCGTGGGCGCCCAACTCGACCAGAGCGGCCAGGCGACGTTCCATCGCAGCGGTCCGCAGTTCCTGGAGCCGATGCGACTCCGCGACCACGAACTCGTGGCTTGCGCAGTCGGCGTACGCCTGTCCCCGCCAGAGTGCGAGCGCCGCGTCGAAGCGGGCCAGCGCGGACGGGGCTTGGCCCGCGGCCAGCAGCTCCCGTCCGTGAGCCGCCGCCGTGCTGAACCGGTCGGCGTCGAGCGTGCGCGAACCCAGCCGCAACGCGTACCCGGTGCCGTCCCGAACGAGCACCCGGCCGGGCTGCCGTGGCGTCCGGTCGGGCTCAAGCGCCCGGCGCAGCACCGACAGGTATCCCTGGGTGGTGACCCGGGCACTGGGCGGCGGGACGTGGGGCCACAGGCAGTCGACCAAGGCGTCGATCGTCACGAACCGGCCGTCGGCGATGACCAGTCGGCACAGCACGGTACGGGGTGCCGGGCCACCGACGGCGACGGCCCGGCCGTCGTACCGCACGACGGTCGGGCCGAGCACACCGAGTGTCAGCCCGGCGCGGCCGTGGGATTCACCGGACCCGGTCGACGATGGCCCGTCCTGCCTGGTTCTCATGAATGTCCTTCCTCCGCTGTCCCGCGGCTGCGGGACGAGGCGCGACTCCATGAGGCCAGGCCGGAGTTGGCGGACCCTTAACGCCAGCTTGGCGGGCTGATGGCTGGCAGTGTGGAACGGCTCGGCCGGACGCCGGCGGCGAGGGGCTGACCCGCCAGCCACCGGCGACCAGCACGAGCGATGACCGGCCGGTCCCGCCGCACCATCGGGCGGGCTGGGCAACCGGCCCGGCTGTTGCCCGCGGGTCAGGCGACGGCGGCGGGAACCGTCGCCCGGGTGACCAGACCGGCGGTGCTGTCGTAGCGGACGGGCATCGGGTCGCTGAGCTCACCGACGAACTCGCCGTCGACGTGATCGACGAAACCGATCAGGGACCAGCCGTCGGCGCCGGAGACCAGCCGCGGCGCGTAGAGGTTCGGCTGTGCCACCGGCTGCGCCGACGCCACGTCCCAGGGACCCTGGACGGTCGGCGAGCTCACCACCCAGACCTGGTGCGTGGACTCTCGGCCGGCGGCGATGGCGTTGGTGCAGAACAGCAGCAGCGGCTGCCCGTCCACCACGGCGACCTGCGGCACCTCGAGGTGACCGAACCCGGCCGGCGCGGACAGCGGCGGCTGGACGGTCCAGGTGAGCAGGTCCGGCGAGGTGGCGTGGCCGATGACGCCCCGCTCGTCGGCCGGTCCCTGGTTGGCGCGGGCGGTGATGAGCATGTGCCAGCCGTTGCCGTCGGGATCGGGGAAGACCCAGGGATCGCGCCAGGCCTGCTCGTACCACATCTCGCGGTCGAGCACCTCGTACCAGGTGGGGTCGGCCTCGACGATCAGACCGTCGCCGTGCCGCCGCCAGGTGATCAGGTCGTCGGAGACGGCCAGACCGATGCGCTGGACCAGTCCGTCATCCGCCCGGCCGACGCCGGTGTAGAACAGGTACCACCGCCCGTCCGGGCCGCGGACCGTGCAGCCGGTCCAGGTGGCCAGGTCGTCCCAGCCGGGAGAGTCCGCGGGTACGAGGGCATCGGCGACGAGCCGCCACGAGCGGAGGTCGGTGGAGACGGCGTGGCCGATCGAGGCGCGCCGGTGACGGCGGTGCGGGTCCAGCAGGGCCCGGGAGGCACGCAGAAAGAACACGTGCCACGAACCGTCGTCGTCCTGGGCGTACCAGCTGTCCCACACCCAGTGGTCGGGCAGACGTAACATGGCGGGAAAGCTACCAGTAAATCGGTTTAGCGGCCAGAGCACGCTCGGGCCACCCACCGAGGATCCTAGGACGCCTTACGGGCGGTGACCTGAGAGCGCACGGACGGACGGGTGCCAGGAGGAGCGGTGCGGGGGTCAGCTGGCCGGGGCGGCGACGGAGCGGCGGCGGCGCAACGGCATCGGCACGTACGACGGCTCGTGATCGTCGCCGTCCAGCAGCAACTCGACCGCCCGCCGTCCCATCTGCTCGTGCGGCAGCGCGGCGGTGGAGAGCTTCGGACGCAGCCAGGTGGCGATCGGATCGTCGTCGAAGGAGATCACCGAGATGTCGTCCGGGATGGTCAGGCCGGCCTCGCCGAGCGCCTGGTAGGCGCCGAGGGCGAGCCGGTCGTTCATGCAGATGATGGCGCTCGGCCGTTCCGGCCGCCGCAGGAGCGCCCGGGTCGCGGTGTAGCCGTTCTCCGGCTGCCACTCGGTGCAGAATCCCTCGGTCGACAACTGGACGTCGGAGTCGGCGAGGGTTCCCCGGATGCCGCGCAGCCGGGCCGCGGCGGCCAGGGAGATCTCGGGGTCGCGTTCCTTCTCCCGGTTGCGGCCGATCAGGGCGATCCGGTCCCGGTGGCCGTGCGCGAGCAGCGTCTCGGCGACCGTGACGCCGGCCCGTTCGTCGTCCGGCAGCACCCGTGGCAGTTGCTCTGCGCTGGTGGCGTTGAGCAGCACGACCCGGCCGCCGAGGATCGCCGGCGGGACCGTCAGCCGGCGGGTCGCCATGGCCGCGTAGATCACGCCGTCGACCTGGCGGTCGAGGATCGCCTCGATCGCGTACTGCTCGAACGCCGCGTCGCCCTGGGTCTCGGTGATGAGCAGGACGTGATCGCGCTCGCGGGCCGCGTCCAGCGCGCCCCGGATCAGGCCGCCGGCGAAACGGGTGGTGGCGACGATGTCGGAGACGAACGCGATGGTGGCGGTCTTGCGGGTACGCAGGCTCCGCGCGGCCACGTTGGGGCGATAACCGAGTTCCTCGGCCGCCGCGAAGACCCGTTGGTGTGCCTCCGCGGAGAGCCGGGTGCCCTCCCGGCCGTTGAGCACCATCGACGCGGCCGTCTTGGACAGCCCGGCCCGTTTGGCGACATCGGCCAGGGTTGCTCGGTTGCTGCCCATCAGTCCTCCGATCCCGGGCGATGCGTCCGCCGCTGCTGCCCATCATGATGCGTCCGGTCGCGGTGTCCGTCACCGGTCTCCGGTCCCGGCCTGCGGAGACCGTCTCGTGAACGCGCCGTTTCCGGACCGTTGCCAACTGCTGCTTGACAGTCTCAGGTCGTACGCGCATGCTCTGCTAAATCAGTTTAGCGAAGCTGTTCCGCTGCTTCGGAGGGCGCCACCGCGGCCTCCTACGCCATATCGGGTACCGCGGGCCGGGAATCGGCGCGCGACGTGCGACACGTGGCGGCCGGCGGCCGGGCGCGTGGCTCCGGCCACCGCCGCCGTCGACGGCCGGGGCGCGCGGATCTAGTCAGAGGGAGCCATTGACGTGCCGGAGTTCTCGAAGATCACCCGCCGTCGGTTCGCAGTGCTGGTGCCACTGCTCGCCGCCGGCCTGACCATCACCGCCTGTAGCCCGCCCGGCGAGGAGCAGACGACATCGGGTGGCTCCGACGCCAAGGTCAGCACGGAGCTGGGGTCTGCGCAGATCACCCTGGAAATGTACGCCGAGACCGGCTTCCCGCTGGCCAAGGCGCTCGCCGACGAGTTCACCAAGCAGCACCCGAACGTCAAGTTCAATGTCCGCGAGGACCAGTTCACCGTCATCGTGGAGAACGCGCCACGGGTGCTCGCCTCGGACAACGCGCCCGACATCATCCGGCTGCCCACCATGGTCGACCTGGTCAAGGACGGGCTGCTGAAGAACATGGACCCGTACTTCGACGCGTACGGTTGGGACAAGTTCCCCGCCTCGCAGCTGGTCCAGCTGCGGATCGCCGAGGGCGGCGGGGTGCGCGGCACCGGCTCCCTGTACGGCATGGGCCTGGGCTACAGCGTGACCGGCGTGTTCTACAACAAGGAGCAGGCCGCGAAGATCGGCATGACCCAGCCGCCGACCACCATCGCCGAGTTCGAGGAGCTGCTGGCCAAGGCCAAGGCGGCCAACCTGCAGCCGATCATGCAGTTCAACAAGAACACCGCCGGCATCAACTTCCCGCACCAGGCGCTGCAGAACCAGTACGGCGACCCGGCCCAGATCGCCGACTGGATCTTCCAGAAGCCGGGCGCCACCTTCGACACCCCGGCCGCGCTGAAGGCCACCCAGACCATCCAGAAGTGGGCCAAGGCCGGCTACTTCCCGAAGGACGCCAACGCGATCGACTACACCGCGATGATGGGCGAGTTCGGGAAGGGCAACGGCCTGTTCATGTTCAACGGCGACTGGGAGTCGGCGAACCTGGACAAGAACATGGCCGGCAAGATCGGCTTCTTCCTCTTCCCGGGTGAGACCGCCGAGGCCAAGCACGTGGCGATGTCGGCTCCGAACACCTTCGGCGTCGGCGCCAAGGCCAAGAACGCCGACGCCGCCGCCTTCTTCCTCAACTGGGTGCACACCAACGACAAGGCCCGGGAGATCTCGGTGAACGTCGGCGGTTCGCACCCGGGCGGTCCGGCCGACCTGCCCCTGCCGTCGGTGGGCGAGGGCACCGTGCTGGCCGAGACCCTGAAGGCCTCGCAGCAGCTCGGCGCCGACAACGGCGCGGTCGACTTCACCGCGAACGCGACGGGCGGCATCTTCGCCTCGGCCATCACGCCCGAGATGCAGAAGCTGATCGCCGGCCAGCAGACCCCCGAGGGGTACGTGAAGGCGGTCCAGGCCGAGTACGAGAAGGAACTGTCCCGATGACGTCTGCCCTTGGCGGCGCTTCCGCCGGGTCGGGCATCGCGTCCCGACCCGGCCGGGGGAATCCTGGATCACCCGTGCGGCCTCACCGGAAGCGGTGGGGCCGCACGGCCCGGTGGATCGGCTGGCTGTGGGTCCTGCCCGCGCTGCTCATGTACGGGTTCTTCGTGCTGCGCCCGCTCGTGCTCACCGTGCAGTACTCGCTGTACCGCTGGAACGGCATCGGGGCGGCCCGATGGGTCGGGCTGGACAACTACGCGACCGTCTTCACCGACCGGGACCTGCTGAAGATCATTTCGAACGCGTTCATCCTGATCATCTTCTTCAGCTTCATTCCGGTCGTGCTGGGCCTGGTGGTGGCCAGCCTGGTACGGCGGATCGCCGTCGGCCCGGCCGGCACGATGGTCCGTACCGTGCTCTTCCTGCCCCAGGTGATTCCCCTGGTGGCGGCCGGCATCGCCTGGAGCTGGGTGATGTCCAGCAGCGGTCTGGTCAACCAGGTGCTGCGGGCCGTCGGACTGGAGGCGATCACCCGGCCCTGGCTCGGTGAGTTCAACACCGCGTTGCCGGCGGTGGGCGTGATCGGTGCCTGGGTCATGCTCGGCCTCTGCACGATCCTGCTGATCACCGGCATGAGCAAGATCGATCCGTCGCTCTACGAGGCCGCCCGGATGGACGGCGCCGGCTCGATCCGGGAGTTCTTCGCGGTGACCCTGCCCAGCCTGCGCCAGGAGATCGGCATCTGCCTCACCGTGACCGTCATCGCGGCCCTGGCCAGCTTCGACATCGTCTACATCTCCACCAGCGGCGGCCCGGGCATCCAGACGACCGTGCCGGGCCTGGAGATCTACCGGCTCGCCTTCTCCCAGCGGCAGGTCGGGCTCGCCTCCGCCCTGGGTGTGGTGTTGATGGTGCTGGTCCTGGTGTGCGTGCTGCCGATCCAACGGCTCACCCGGGGGGAGAAGCCATGAACCTGACCAGTCGCAGTGAGCGGCTGACCGGACGGATCTTCCTGATCGCGCTGGTCGTCGTCACCCTGCTGCCGTTCCTCAGCATGCTGTCGGCGGCCCTGCAGCCGCGCGGCACCGTGCCCACCGGGCTGGCCTGGCCGTCGGATCCGCAGTGGGGCAACTTCGTCGACGCCTTCACCGCCGCGAACATGGGCGCCCTGCTGAAGTCGAGCATGCTGATCGTGGCCGGGGTGGTGCCGTTCGCCGTGGTCATCGCGACCATGGCCGGCTTCGGGCTCGGCCACCTGCGGGTGCCCGGCGGGCACATCGCCTTCGGGCTGCTGCTGCTCGGCCTGACCCTGCCCTTCGAGGCGGTGGTCACCCCGCTGTACTACCAGATCCGGGACCTGGGTCTGCTCAACACCCGGTGGGCGATCATCCTGCCCTTGATCGGCCTGTACATGCCGTTCGCGGTGTTCTGGATGCGGGCGCACTTCATCAACGTGCCGCGCGAGCTGTCCGAGGCGGCGCGGGTCGACGGCAGCAACACCTGGCAACTGTTCTGGCGGGTGCACGTGCCGCTGGCCCGACCGGCCGTCGCGTCGCTGACCATCCTGCTGTTCCTCTGGACCTGGAACCAGTTCCTGCTGGCCATCGTCCTCGTCGACGACGCCACCAAGCGGACGATGGCCGGCGCGCTCGGCGCCTTCCAGGGACAGTGGGGGACCGACCTGGTGTTGCTCTGCGCGGGATCGCTGCTGATCCTGACCCCGACCCTCATCGTGTTCGTGATCTTCCAGCGGCAGTTCATCAAGGCCCTGTTGCAGGGGTCCGTGAAGGGATGACGAGTTGACCGACCCGCAGATCCACGGGCACGCCGACGAGGGCTTCGGCCGGGTCGCCGACGTGTTCCGGGGCAACTTCGCCAGCCGGGGAGAGGTGGGCGCCGCGGTCGCCGTCTACGTCGCCGGCCGTAAGGTCGTCGACCTGTACGGCGGGCTGGCCGATCCGCGATCCGGCCGGCCCTGGACCGCGCAGACGCCCGCGGTCGTCTTCTCCGTCACCAAGGGGATCATGGCGATCTGCGCGTACCAACTGGTGCGGCACGGCCAGCTCGACCTGGACGCGCCGGTCACCCGCTACTGGCCCGAGTTCGGCCAGCACGGCAAGGCGGAGATCCCGGTGCGCTGGCTGCTCACCCACCAGTCCGGTCTGCCGGCGCTGGACAAGCCGTTCACCCGCGAGGAAGTGCTCGCCTGGGACCCGGTGATCGAGGCGATCGAGGCGCAGACCCCGCTGTGGCAACCCGGTACGGCGCACAGCTACCACCCGATCACCTACGGCTGGCTGATCGGTGAGGTGATCCGCCGGATCACCGGTGAGCTGCCCGGCGCCTACTTCGCCCGGACCCTCGGCGAGCCGCTCGGCCTGCGCACCTGGGTCGGCCTGCCGGCCGCCGAGCGCGACGCGGTCGCCTGGATGCTGGCCCCGATCGGCGACCCCGGCCCAGCCAGCCATCCGGTCGCCGAGCGCGGCATCACCATGGGCGGCGCCTTCGCCTTCCCGGCCGACGAGAACGGCCTGGTCAGCTTCAACGACCCGGCCATCCAGGCCGCCCAGATCCCGGGCGCGGGCGCGGTCAGCACCGCCGAGAGCCTGGCCCGCCTCTACGCCGCCTGCGTCTCCGAGGTCGGCGGGCCGCGACTGCTCAGCACCGCGTCCGTCGACGACGCCATCACCGTTCGCGCCGCCGGCCAGCAGGTGTACGGGCATCCGGACGCCGGCCACCGGTGGGGCACCGGATTCCTGGTGCACTCGGTGCCGCGCCCGATGGTCGGTGAGCGCAGCTTCGGCCACGACGGCGCGGGCGGGCACCTGGCCTTCGCCGACGACACCCACCAGGTCGGCTTCGGCTACGTGGTGAACCAGATGGGCGGCATCGACGACGAGCGGGCCAACCTGCTCAGCGCGGCGGTGCGCGACTGCCTGGCGGGATAGCCGGTCACGGTCAGCCGGTGTCGCCGGTCATCGAGTCCTCGGCGGCCCGCCGTGGTGAGCGGCGTCGGGTCGGGTTCTCCCGGGCCGGCGCCGCCCGCTGGCCGCGTTCGGTCGACCGCGCCGCGGGCCGGGCCGGCAGACGTGGCACGCCGCCGGCCTCCGTGACCAGGTGCTCGGTCTCCTGCACCAGGTAGTGCGGCCGGCGCTTGGTCTCGTAATAGATCCGGCCGATGTACTCCCCGATCACCCCCAGGATCATCATCTGGATGCCGCCGAGCCCGATCACGCTGACGATGATGGTGGTGTAACCGGGAACGTCGATGCCCTTCTCGATGGCGTCTGCGACCACCCAGGTCATGTAGGCCACTGCGATCAGGGTGAGGAACAGGCCGCCGTAGATCGCCAGGCGCAGCGGCCGGTTGTTGAACGACAGCAGGCCGTCGAACGCGTAGTTGAAGAGCTTGCTGAACGTCCACCGGCTCCGCCCCGCCTGCCGGGTCTCGTTGTGGTGGGCCACCACCGCCGTCCGGAAGCCGATCCAAGAGAACAGTCCCTTGGAGAACCGGTTGTACTCCGGCATGGCCAGCACCGCGTCGACCGCGAGCCGGGACAGCAGCCGGAAGTCACCCGCCCCGTCCAGCAGCCGCACGTCGATCCACCAGTTGACCACGCGGTAGAAGGACCGCGAGGCGACCATCCGAACGAACCGGTCACCGCGCCGGTCGCGGCGGGCGATCACCTGGTCGAAGCCCTGCCGGTACAACGCCACCATCTCGGGCAGCAGTCGCGGCGGGTGCTGCAGGTCGGCGTCCATGATGACGACCGCGTCGCCGGTGGCCCGCTCCAGGCCGGCGAGCATCGCCGCCTCCTTGCCGAAGTTGCGGCTCAGCGACGTGTAGCAGACGACCGGGTCGGCGGCGGCGAGCCGGCGCAGCGCCGCGAGGGTGCCGTCCTCACTGCCGTCGTCGACGTACACCACCTCGATGTCCACATCGGTCAGTTCGGCGAGCGCGTCGCGCACGGTCTGGTGCAACCGCTCGACCGACGCCTCCTCGTTGAAGCAGGGCACCACCACGGACAGCCGCATCGTCGTCACCCTGCCCGGCCCGGGCCCGGGCATTCGCCGCCGGGCCGTCCGGCATGCCCCTCAGAGGTGGTAGACCAGCACGCCATCGAGTTCCTCCCGGGTGATGCCCAGCCCGTCGACGGGCCGCGCTTCGATGCCCTCCCACGGCGTCCCCGCGGCGCTGCTCGGCACGGCCACCACCGACCGCACCCCGATCCCGCGCAGGTACGCCACGCTGCCCGGGTCGGGGAACGATGCCACCGCCGCCCGGGTCTGTGCCTGGCTGGCCGGCTCGAACCCGGCCAGACCGTTGGTCACCCGCGGGAATCCGTCGGTCGTCCACAACATGTACGTCAGGTCGCCCGCCCCGCCGGCGGGCAGCATCAGGATCGGCTCCTGCGCCGTCCGCATCGCGGCCGGTGGCCGGGGCACGACCGGGTGGGGTGTCCGGTTGACACCCTCCAGGGTGACCAGGGCCAGCGGCACCAGCAGGATCACCGACGTGAGGACCCGACTCCGGCGGCGGGTCGTGGGCTGACCCGACGACTCGGCCAGCGCCGTCACCAGTCCGGCGGCCAGCACCGCCAGCAGCAGGCTGGTCCAGTGCATCATCCGCCCCGGCGTGCGCAACGCGTCCCAGCCCGGCAGGTGGGTGGACAGGGTCAGATAGCCGGGATCCCCGTCACCGCCGAGGGTGGCGCCCAAACCCAGCAGCACCGTGCCGAGCACGCCGAGCCCCAGCGCGACCCGGTGCCGGAGCGGGTACACCGAGACGATCAGCCCCGCCGCGGCCAGTCCGATCAGTGTCATCCCCGGCAGCAGCGCCATCTCCGGCGGCCAGGACAGCTGTTCGCGGGCGGCGGCGTGCCGCTCGCCCCACAACCACGAGTCCGCCGGCGCGGTGACGAACCCGATCAGCGGCGGGGAGAACATCTTCGTCCAGTCCAGCGTCCGCACAGCCTGCGGATTGAGGTCGACGACGCGCAGGTAGACCAGGCCGAGCAGCAGCGTCACCGCGCCGAACGCGGCTCCGCCGACCAGATCCGCGAGCAGCAGCCGCCGGCCGAACGGCGGGCGCTCCCGCCTCCGCCACCAGGACCAGCCGTAGCAGCCGGCCGCCAGCAGCGCCGCGGCCAGCAGGAAATACACCAGCGGCAGCCCGATGCCGAAGCCGAGGGCGACCTGCCAGGCGGCGACGAGCCACCCGGCCACCGCCCAGCCGGGCCGTCGTCGCTCCGGCCGGTATCCGTGGCGCAGCGACCAGCCGTGCCCGCGGGCCAGCATCGCCATGGACAGCGCGATCCCCCCGCTGGACAGGATGTTCAGATGACCGGCGTGCGCCAACCGCCACGGCCCGTACGCCCACGCGACCCCGGCGACCGCCCCGCCCCACCGGCCCGCGCCGAGCTGCCGGGCCAGCGCGTACGCCCCGACGAACGCCAGCGCGTGCAGCAGCACGTACGCCACGTTGTACCGGACCACGGCCGCCTCGAAGCCGGACCCGAGCATCCCGAGCGGGGCGTACCCGAGCAGGGTGTCGCTGTAGGCGTACGTGTACCGCTCGGGATAGAACGTGTTCGAGTGCCAGAGGCCGGCCGGGTCGCTGAGCAGGGCATGCCCCGACCAGGCGATCTGCCACGCCTGCAACGTCGGGTCGCCGAGGTCGCCGGGGATCGTGCTCGCCGGGTGCCGCAGGGTCGGCCAGGTCAGCACCACCGCCAGCAGCAGGCCAGCCAGGGTCGCCCAGGTCCATTCGGGACGGGGCCAGCGCCACCTGCCCCGCCCACCGGGTTCCCGGACGGCGGAGTCCTCGCCGGGGGTGGCGATCTCGCCGGTTGGTCGAGCGTCAGTGGACCGGGCGTTCATGTAATAGATACTCCCCGATACTTTGGCCTTGTCGATCGGCTGTCCGAAGTGTGGGTCGCCGCCGGGCGTCGTTCGAGGCATGCCGCGAACTCATCCGGAGACTCCTCGCCGTGCTGGCGAGGTCGTCGCACGTCCACCCGGTCCGGCCCGTCCAGCCCGATGGTCCTCCAGTCGCCGGATGGTGCTGCCGACGGCGGCCCGCAAGGCCGATGGTGCGACGGTCACGCCGAGGCCGTGAGCCGCCTGACGGCGCGGCCGGAGACGTGGTGCGCGAACGCTGCCCGAGGCGTCCGCGGCGATCGGCGAGCTGCTCCCGCAGCAACACTCCCCGTGATCGATAACATAGCCAGGAGCCGATGCGATGGCAAGCTCCGATCCGGCGTCGGTCAGGGCAGGATCTCGACGTACCCATCGGTTCCGTGCACGCGGATCCGCTGCCCGTCCCGGATGAGCCGGGTAGCGTCCACCACGCCGACGACCGCAGGCAGGCCGTACTCCCGGGCGATCACCGCGCCATGGGTCATCAGGCCGCCCACCTCCGTCACCAGACCCGCGACCGCGACGAACAGCGGCGACCAGCTCGGATCGGTGTAGGCCGTGACCAGGATGTCGCCCGCCTCCAGGTCGGCCTCCGCCAGGTCGAGGATGACGCGGGCCCGCCCCTCGACGGTCCCGGCGGAGACCGGCAGGCCGACCAGGGCGCCGGCCGGCACGTCGTCGCGCCGGTACGCGCCGGTGACGGCCTCGCCGTCAGAGGTGAGCACCCGGGGCGGCGTGAGCGCGTGGTACGACCGGAAAGCGTCCTTGCGCTGCTGGATGAGCCGGTCGTCGACCCGGCTGGAGCGCGCGACGTCGTGCAGCTCCTGGAACGTGAGGTAGTAGATGTCCTCCTTCTCCGCGAGCACGTCGGCCCGCACGAGGCGCTCGGCCTCTGCCAGCAGGGCCTGCTTGTAGACGAAGTAGCGGCTGACGATGCCGTACTTCGGGTATTCCCGGTAGCCGATGAAGGTCCGGATCCGGTCGATCATCCGCTTGGTCTCGTCGGCCTTCTGCGCTCCGTCGGGCAGGGCCCGCAAGCGGGAGAGCACGTCCTGTTCCTTCTTCCGCGCCTCCTGCCGCCCGTGCTCGAAGCGCCGCCCGGCGGCGCCCGGCTCGAAGTTCCGGACGTTGTCGAGGATCAGCGGTACGAGCGTGCTGGGGCGTTCGCTCCAGCGCGGCCTCGTGATGTCGATCTCGCCAACGCAGCGCATGCCGTATCGGTCGAGGTAGGACTCGATGGCGTCGCGCGCCTCGGTCCCGCCCGCGAGCTTCGGCAGCTCGTCCAGGAAGCCCTCGTCCTCGACGTCGCGCAGGAACGCCACCACCTCCGGGTGCGGACGGATCACGTCGGCGACGTCGAGCAGCGCCAGTCCCATCTCCGAGGCGACGTTGTGGGGGGCGGACAGGGTGAGCGTGTCGGCCGCATTCTTCTCGCCCAGCCACTCGCGCAGCCGGTCGTTGAGCCACCAGGTGGCCTCCATGCCCGCCATGATCGCCTGGATGCTCAGCGGGTCGCTGAGGAGTCGCTTGTGCTCGTCGAAGGCCGCCAGCAGGAAGTCGAACAGGGCCGGTCCGGTCCTCGTGCGGATGTCGCGCCGCAGGGCGGCGAGGGACGCCTCGCTGCGCCCGATCAGCTCGGTGACGATGCCCGGATCGGTCTCGATCGGGGCCGGCCGGCCGCCGGCCGGTGGCCCGCCGGGGCCCGCGTCCGGCAGCGACGGGACGAAGTCGTCGCGGTCGAGGACGGTGTCCAGCGCGTCCCTGGTCAGCGGATCGGATCTCCCGATCAGGTCCAGCAGGCCGGCGCGGCTCGCGGGCGAGGCCAGGCCCGGGGTGGCGTCGACGAACAGCCGCCCGCCGGCCTCGTGCATCGGCGCCATGGCAGTCAGTTGCCATACCGAGATGCCCAGCGGCCGCATGGGGTCGGTCATCATCTGCTGGTGGCCGACCGACAGGTAGACGTGGTTCTCCGCGTCGCGCGCCGCGGGAACGGGGAACAGCGTGGTGATCGGCCGGCTCTGGACGATCTGGAAGTCGTCGTCGACCAGGCACCATTCGACGTCCTGCGGGCGGCCGAAGTGCGCCTCGATCCGCCGGCCGAGCTGTCCGAGCCGTACGACCTGCGCGTCGGTCAGCGCCGGCTGCTCCTGCCGCTGCGGGTCAATCGTCACCTCCTGCGTACCGCCGGCCGGCAGGGCGCGCACGGCACGCTGCTTGGCGGCCACCGCCCTGGCGACGATCCCGCCGTCGCGCACCGTGAAGACGTCCGGGTTCACCAGGCCGGCGACCAGGGCCTCGCCGAGGCCGAAGCTGGCCTCCACGGTGGCGACCTTCCGGTTGCCGGTGACGGGATCGGCCGTGAACAGCACGCCGGCCGCGTCTGGAAAGACCATCTGCTGTACGACCACGGCCATCTGGACCGTACGGTGGTCGATGCCGTTGCGCTGGCGGTAGGTCACGGCCCGCTCGGTGAACAGCGACGCCCAGCACCGGCTGACGTGCCGCAGGATCGCCGCCGCCCCCACGACGTTGAGGTAGGTGTCCTGCTGGCCGGCGAAGGAGGCCGTCGGCAGGTCCTCCGCCGTCGCGCTGGATCGGACGGCGTAGGCGGCCTGCTCGCCGAACCGAGCGAGCGCACGGGTGATCGCCGCCGCCAGGTCGTCGGGGATGGCGACCGCCTCGATGGTCCGGCGGATCTCCGCGCTGAGCGTGCGGACCACGTCCCGGTCGTCCGGGCTCAGGCGCGACAGCTGATCGAGCCGATCGTCGATCGACGGCGCCTCCGCCATGATCCGCCGGAAGGCGTCCGTCGTCACGCAGAAGCCGGTGGGCACGCGGATGCCTTCGATCCGGGCCAGCCCGCCCAGGTGTGCGCCCTTGCCGCCGACGACCGCGATCTGCGTCTCGTCGACATCGTGAAGGTCCAACACGTACCGCCCGATCACACGCACGTTCTTTTCCCCGTTTCCGCAGGTTGTGGTCTCGGCCGACGATTCTGCGCCAGCGCAGGGGTCTTGCCGCAAGCCCCCGGGTGCGGTATACGTTGATAGTGGCAGGGAGAGAGAAGTCTCCTTGCCTTTTCTGTTGCGCCGTCCGCCGGAGCCGGCCCCGCCGCTTCCTGGCTGCCCGTGACCTCCACCAGCTTGGCGAAGTGGGCCTGGTAGTTCGGGCAGGTCGCGATGTCCGCGTGCGAGCAGTTCCGCGTGGCCGCCAGGAGATCGCCCGCGGAAGCCGGGATGCGGCGCGGTCGACGCGGATGTGCTTTAATCACCCATGTCGATGTTATCGATAACATGCAGGTGACCGTTCGGAACCGGTGGCGGCACCGGCCGCTGCGGTTCTGAGCGCCGGTGGTGACGGGCGACCACCGGCGCGGCCCAGGCCGCGACCTCGATCACCATCGGCGGATCCTCCGGCAGCCCGGCATTCGACGGGGTCGGAGCGGTCTGCGGTGGTGGCAAGGGTCGCTTGCGCGCCGTCGAGATCTGAGAGGAACAGTCATGCGGACAATGGCAAGATGGCTCGCCGCGGGCGCCGCAACGGCCGTCATGGTCGCCGGCCTGGTCGCCCCGGCCAGCCCGGCCGGCGCGGAGTCGAACGGTGGCACGCGGGTGATGCCGCTCGGTGACTCCATCACCGAGGGCACCCAGGTGCCGGGCGGCTACCGGATCGGCCTGTGGCAGCGCCTCGCGAACGGCCGGTACACCACCGATTTCGTCGGATCCCAGTACAACGGGCCCGCCAGTCTCGGCGACCACGACCACGAGGGCCACCCGGGCTGGCGCATCGACCAGATCGACGCCAACATCGTCGGCTGGCTCAACAGCTACCAGCCGCGCACCGTCCTGCTGCACATCGGCACCAACGACATCCTGCAGAACTTCAACGTCTCCACCGCGCCGAACCGGCTCTCCACCCTGATCGACCGCATCACGAACACCGCCCCCGCGGCGGACGTGTTCGTCGCGCAGTTGACTCCGTTGGCCAACAGCGGCCAGGAATCGGCCGTGCGCGGCTTCAACGCGGCCATCCCCGGCATCGTGCAGAGCAAGGTGAACGCGGGCAAGCGCGTCCATCTCGTCGACATGCACAGCGCCGTGACGACCGCCGACCTGATCGACGGCATCCACCCCACCGCGAACGGCTACGACAAGATGGCCGCGGTCTGGTACGCCGCCCTGCAGGCGGTGCCCGGCAGCATCGGCACCCCGGGTGGCACCGGTGGGTCGCCCACCTCGATCGTGGGCGCGCAGTCCGGCCGGTGTCTGGACGTGCCGAACGGCAGCACCACCAACGGCACCCTCGTCCAGCTGTACGACTGCTGGGGCGGCAGCATGCAGCGCTGGACCTACACCTCCGGCCGCCAGTTGCAGGTGTTGGGCACCAAGTGCCTGGACGCCGAGGGCGGTGGCAGCGCGAACGGCACCCGCGTGATCATCTGGGACTGCACCGGCGGCGCCAGCCAGCAGTGGACCTTCACGGCGGGCACCATCCGCGGCGTCCAGTCCGGACGGTGTCTCGACGCGTACAACTGGGGCACCGCAAACGGGACGAGGATCGTCCTCTGGGACTGCCACGGCGGCGCCAACCAGCAGTGGAGCCAGCGGAGCTGACAACTCCGGGCGGGGGCCGGGCGACCGACGCGGCCGCCCGGCCCCCGCCGTGCGTGGTACTGACACGATGCCACCATGACGGGGGACGTGGCGCGGCAGGACGTCACCGGCGCGGGAGAGCCAGCTCGCTGGCGCGGGTGGTGGCGGGTGCTGCGGATCGTACTGGTGGTGGTGTGGGTCGGCTGGGCGGCGTCGAGTTGGTGGTCGGCGCCGCGTGCGGCGAGTACGGCCCAGGCCCGATCGGACCTCTCCGCTGGTCGGATGGTGTCCTACCAGTGGACCGACGGGTGGGACAGCAGCGGCCGGTGGGGCTGGACCGATGCCCGGACCCCGCGGTTCACCGGGCGGGCCGGCCCGTTGTTCGTCTGGCGTACCGGTGACTGGCGGGTGCACCACACCGAGTTCGACGGTGGGTCCACCGGGCCCGCCTTCCCCGATTCCTTCGACGCGACGCGGTACTTCGGCCCGCAGGCCGCCGCCTTCGACCAGGCGCTGCAGTCGGCCGACCGGTATCCAAGCGGGCAGGTCCTCAATGCCCCACAGCCGTTGGGGGCGCTGCCGACGCTGCTCCTGCTCAGCATCCTGACCGTGCTGGTGTTCGGCCCCGCCCCCGCCCGGGGCACCCGCTGGTTCTGGTTCTGGCTGCTCACCGGGGTGCCGCTCGGGCTCGGACTGCTCTGGTGGCTGGCCCGGGAACGCCCCTGGCGTCCCGCCGACACACCACCACCGGACCCGACCGGCCGTGACCCCCGGGAGCGCTGGTACGTCGGCCTGCTGATCGGGATAGCGACGTCGATCGCGGCCAGCGTCCTGTTCTACGGACTGCGACAGGCACTCGGCGACTGGTACGTGCCCATCGACGCCGGCCACTGAACCGGCGGCCTACCCGTACATCAGGTGCAGCGTCATCCCGGCGTCGGCGTGGGGCAGGTTGTGGCAGTGGTTGGCCCACACGCCGGGGTTGTCGGCCGCGAAGGCCACCTCCCAGACGTCGCCGGGGCGAACGTCGAAGGAGTCCAGCCACAGCGGGCTGCCCGTCGCCGGCGCACCGTTGCGGGACAACACCAGGACATGATGGCCGTGCAGATGCCACGGGTGCACCACCAGTGACCGGTTCACGATCCTGAACCTGACGACGTCGCCCCGGCGTACCAGCTGAGGCGGGATGTCCGGGTCGGCCGCGCCGTTGACGGTGTGCGCGTACCGGGGGAGCAGGCCGCGCAGGTCGAGGCCGCGATCGAGAACCAGGGTGAACTCCTTGTCGAACCGGGCCCACGGCACCGCAGCGGCGACGCCGTAGCTGAGCGGTTCCAGCGACGGCCACCCACCGGTGGCCGTCGACACGGCTCCGGTGGACCAGACCGCCCGCCCGTCGACGAACAACGCCACCGGCGTGGCGGGCGCGGTGAACACCAGGTCGTAGCGGCCCCCGGCCGGGATCAGCACGGCGGTGTCCACCAGCGGCGTCGGGCCCCGTAGGTCGGATCCGTCGATGGCGGCGACCCGGAACGGGGTGCCGGCCAGGGCGTACCGGTGGGTCGTGCTGTCGGTGTTGACCAGGCGCAGCCGCACGGGCACCCCGGCCTCGACGGGCTCCGTCCTCGGCGTCGGCAACGCGCGGCCGGCCAGGGTGTGCACCGGCACCGTGACGTCGACGCCGGTCACCGGTGCCGGGCGCACCACCAGGACGCCGTAGAGCCCCATCCGCACGCCGACGTCGGACACCGCGTGGGTGTGGTACCAGTACGTGCCGGCCTGATCGGCGCGGAACCGGTAGACGAACTCCTGCCCGGGCAGCACCGCCGCCTGCGTCACGCCGGGCACCCCGTCCTGACCGTTCGGCACGTCGTACCCGTGCCAGTGCAGCGTGACGCCCCGCCCGATGTCCCGGTTGCGCAGGGTCACCGCCAGGACGTCGCCGACGGTGGCGGTCAGCTCGGGCCCGGGCACCTGGGCGTTGAACGCCCACGCCGCGGCGTCCCGGCCACCCACCCGTACCGTGGCGGTCCCGGCGGTCAGGGTGAACCGCCTGGTCGGTTCGCCCACGGCCCGCGCCTCCCGATAGTCATGATCGTGTACGGCGGGAGCGGCGCCCGGGGCGACGGCGAGCCCGGTCCCGGTCAGCAGCGCCGCGACCGCCACCACGAGGGCCGCCCGGGACAACCCTCGCGAGGGGCGCGCGTCGAGGGCCCGCCACGAGACGGCGGTGGCCGTGACGACCCCGGCGACCGCGAGCAGTCCCGCGCCCGCCGACACCGGATAGCCGTGCAGGACCGTCACGAGCAGGGCGCCGCTCCCGGCGTATCCGGCGAAGAGCAGCGGCACCGCCGCGGACCGGATGTCGCCCCGCGGCCGCAGCAACCGCGGCCCGGCGACGAGCACCCCGGCGAGCGACAGCGGGGCGGCGACGAGGACCTTCTCCGCCGCGAACCACCAGCCGGCCCGGGCCAACGCGGTGATGGTGACCGCGCGGGCCACCGTGGCCAGCAGCGCGCCGACGGCCAGTCCCAGCGCGAGCCGGCGGCGCCGGGCGGCCGAGGCCGCGCCGCCGCCCAGCCACCCGGCGGTCGCCAGGACCGCGATCACGAGGTCCGCCACGACCAGTGAGCCGGTGGTCATGCCGGCTCCCGTTCCCCGACGACCGCGCTGGCGCCGGCCGGCGTCGGATCGGCCAGCCGGCGGGCCGCCTGGTGGACGCTGACCACGACGTGCACCGCGATGATGCCGTTGAGCGCGTGCAGCCCGCCGATGGCCAGGCCGAACGGGGTACTGGCGCCCGCGGTGTCGGTGGACGCGTTCGCGAGCATGGCGATCAGCGCCTGCAGCACGACGAGGCCGAGCGGCAGGATCGCCAGGCCGATGAGCCGGCCCGGCGCCTTGGCCAGCACGGCGAACAGGGTGGTGAGCAGGATGAGCACCGGGATGACGGCCATCCCGGTGACGCTGTGCAGCGCGTACGCGCCCTCACTGGCGGGTTTGGTGAACGCCCCCACCGCGGCGAAGACGAACTGCAGGGCGAACGCGACGAGCGACACGAGGGTGACGACGACGAGGGCCTTGCGCACGGTGACCTCCTAGGAACGAGCGGGGGACAGGGACTGGGCGACGTGGTCGGTGGCCGTGATCGCCCCGTACGCGACCAGCCACACGATGTCGGCGTCGGCCGGATGGGACAGCCGCCACAGCGCGACGTCCCCGGTGCGGATCGCGCCGGGTGCGAACGCCGCCAGCAGCGCGATCCGCGCCCCCACCCGGTCGGTGCCGGGCAGGTCCCGGATCAGGTCGGCGGCCCACTCCGCGGGCCGGGCCGGGTGCCGCCCGTCCTCCCACCGCACCGTCGCCGTGACCGTCTGCCGAGCCACGTCGCCCAGGAGGTGCCCGCCCCGCAGGGCGGCGTTGCGCAACGACGCGTACGCGACGCCCACCGGGCTGTCCCCGGCCCAGTCCGGTCCCGCCACCGTGCCGGCGTCGAGCAGCGACAGGCTGCGGCCCGGCTCCTTCGGCTCCCGAGCCGCCCTGGCGTAGAGCCGGCCCCCGACGGACCGCACCACCGGGGACCGCTGCAGGCCACCGGGCAGCAGATCCGGGTCGAGCAGCGCCGACACGATCCGGTTGATGAAGTGGAAGGCGAGCAGGGTGCCGGTGACCTCCGGTCGGTAGGGGCTGGACCAGCCGGCGGCCCGCGGGCTGCGGCTGGCCTCGGCCCAGGCGGTGAGCTCGGCGTGCCGCGGCGCCGGTGGCCTGCCACCCCGGGCGATGACCTCGGCCAGTTGGTGCTCGCCGAGCGCGTGCAGCAGCATCACGTGCGCGTCGACGCAGAACCGGCAGCGGTTGGCCCGGGACACCGCCGCGGCGACGAGCTCGCGCTCGACCCGGGACGCGTCCCCGGCGAGCAGGGCCTCGCGCAGCAGCGCCCACGCCGCGGCAAGCAGCTCCGGCACCGCCGAGAGCGCCTGGAAGGTGGGCACCGGCCCGAGGAACTCGCCCCGCAGTTGCCGGTACACCTCCGCGGTGAGACCGGTCGCCGCCGATGCCCTCGGCGGCGTGAAGAAGCGGTATGTCATGGCCTCGATGCTGGCCCCGACCGGCCGGGAAAACGTCGTGCCGCCGTAGGCACCTGCCCCGCCGCCGATACCGCATCCGTGGTACGCCGCAGCTACCGCAGTCGCAGGATGTCGCCCGACGTACCGCCGATCTACAGTGCGGTCATGCGCCGCGACCTGCCGTACGCCCTCAGCGGCCTCGCCCTCGGTGTCCTCCTGCTCGGCAACGCCGCGCTCGCGCCGGACGCCGCGCCGGCGGGGGCGATCGACGGCGCCCTGGTCCTGGTCATGGCGGCGGGCCTGGGGGTGTGCCGGCGGCACCCGGTGCTGGCATTGGTGGCGGTGGCCGCCGCCATGCTGGCCGTCCACATGCGGGTGCACCCCGGGGTGTCCGCCGCGTTCCCCGTCCTCGGCGCGGTCTACGTCGCCGCCTGGCGGGGGCACCGGGCGGTCCCCGTCCTGGCCAGCATCGTCTTCCTCGGCGGCTTCCTGGCCCGCGACATCTCGGTCGCGCCCGCCGACCGGCCCGGCCAGCAGATCGCCGAGCGGACCGCCCTGCTGCTGGGCTGGTTCGTGGCGGCCAACGTCGCCGGGCTCGTCGCGCGGCAGCGCCGGGCGTACCTGGAGCAGGTCGAGCAGCGGGCGGTCGAGGCCGAACGCACCCGCGAGGAGATGGCGCTGCGCCGCGCGGGGGAGGAGCGCCTGCGCATCGCCCGGGATCTGCACGACTCGCTGACCCACAGCATCTCGGTGATCAAGGTGCAGGCCGGGATCGCCGTGCACCTGGCCCGCAAGCAGGCCGCCGAGCCGGCGGCCGCGCTGCTGGCGATCCAGGAGGCCAGCAGCGCCGCCATGCGGGAACTGCGGGCCACGCTGGAGGTCCTGCGCTCACCCGCCGACGGGGACCGGGTCGGGCTGGCCCGGCTGGGCGAGCTCGCCGAGCGGACTCGGGCGGCCGGCGTACCGGTGCAGGTGGCCGTCACCGGTCAGCCCCGGGACCTGCCCGCCGAGGTCGACCAGGCCGGGTACCGCGTCGTCCAGGAAGCCCTGACCAATGTGGCCCGGCACGCCGGCTCCGCCACCGCCGAGATCCACATCGAGTACGCCCCGGCGCGGCTCACCGTCTCGGTGACCGACGACGGCCAGGCGTCGCCGGCCCGGCCGGTGACCCCGGGGGTGGGCCTGCGCGGCATGCGGGAACGGGTCACCGGACTGGGCGGCACGCTGCACGCCGCCGCCGCCGAGGCCGGCGGGTTCGCCGTGCGGGCCACGTTCCCGGTGGAGGAGTCGGCATGACCGAGCGCTTGCGTGAGGTCCGGGCGGCTCAGTCGGGCACGGATCGTGGCGGCGCCGGCCGGGGGGAGGAGTCGGCATGACCGAGCGCTTGCGTGAGGTCCGGGCGGCTCAGTCGGGCACGGATCGTGGCGGCGCCGACCGGAGGGAGGAGTCGACATGATCCGGGTTTTGCTGGCCGACGACCAGGCCTTGATGCGGGCCGGATTCCGGGCGCTGCTGGACGCGGAGGACGACCTGGCGGTCGTCGGTGAGGCCGCTGACGGCGCCGCCGCCGTCGAGCTGGCACGACGCCTGCGGCCGGACGTCGTGCTGATGGACGTGCAGATGCCCGGACTCGACGGCATCGAAGCCACCCACCGCATCGCCACCGACGGCGCCCTCGCCGCGGTCCGCGTCCTCATCCTCACCAACTACGGGCTCGACTCGTACGTCTTCGCCGCGCTCCGCGCGGGCGCCAGCGGCTTCCTGCTCAAGGACGCCGACCCCGCCGACCTGCTGCGGGCCGTCGCCCTCGTCGCGCACGGCGACGCGCTGCTCGCCCCGGCGGTCACCCGGGCGCTGATCAGCGAGTTCGTCGCCGGCCCGCCGCCGGCCGACCCGGCGGCCGGGCGTCACGTGCTGACCGTCCGCGAACAGGAGATCGTCGAGCTCGTCGCCCGGGGGCTGAGCAACGACGAGATCGCGCAGCGGATGGTGATCAGTCCGCTGACCGCCAAGACCCACGTCAACCGGGCGATGACGAAGCTGCACTGCCGCGACCGTGCCCAACTGGTCGTGTGGGCGTACGAGTCGGGCCTGATCACGCCGCGCCGCCGGTGACGCCACAGCAGGCCACCGCCCCGGCACGGATCGGGCGATCGGTGCCGGGGCGGTGGCCTTGGGTTCAGCGCCGGTCCAGCTCGGCGAACTGTCCCGGCTCCCGGCCCGGACCGGCCGGACCGCGGTACGCCTGGGCGATGTCGAGCCAGTGCTCGGCGATCTCACCGGTGGCGCGCAACGCCAGGTCGGCACGGTGCCGGCGCCGGACGGCCAGCAGGCAGAAGTCCCACGCCGGTCCGGTGATCCGCTCCGGGGAGTCCTCGGGGCCGAACGTCCACACCTGGCCGGACGGTGCGGTCAGCTCGAAGCGCAGTTCCGTCTGCGGGGTGGGCAGGTCGCGCGCCTGGTAGCCGAAGTCCCAGCACCGCACCGCGAAGCCGACCAGGTGACGGATCCGATCGGTGGGCGTGCGGCGGACCCCCAACGTGTCGGCGATGTCCTGCCCGTGACCGAACAGCTCCATGAAGCCGGCGGTGGCGAGGACACCCGGCGGCAGCGGACGGACCAACCAGGGCACCAACTGGGTCGGTGGCACCGCGGCGATCGCCTTCTCGGCGGTGCTCCGCTCGGCCCGCCAGCGTTCGAGCAGCACCTCCGGGGGGTCGTTGAGGTATTCGGACAGGGCGGCCTCCACGTTGCCGTTGAAGTCACCAGCGATCCGGGCGACCATCGCGTTGAAGGCGTCCGGTTGGGCCGCGGCCATCCCGGCGACCCGGAACGTGGCGGCGAGGTGGGCGATCTGATGGGCGATCGTCCACCCGGGCGCCGGGGTCGGCAGCGACCACTGCTCCGGTGCCAGTCCGGCGACCAGATCGTCGACATCCCTGCCCTCGGCCGCCAGCGCGGCCATCTCGTCCTGCTGCTGAGCGGTCACGTCGTACCCCTTCCGGTTGTTGAATCGTGGATCCGGGCGGAGCCGGCGTCCGGTACCGCCCGTGGGCCGGCCGGCGGCGTACCACCGCCGCCGAACTCGGCCGGTAGGCGCCAGGCCCGTGGCCGGCGCGGGTTGTGTACGAGCAGGAGGGTCACGGCAACGAGCACCACCACCCCGTTGACGACCAGCAGCACCGCGCTGAGCGGGTCGATGCCGTGCGCGTGGGAGTCGAGCAGGTCGGCGGCGGCCCGGTCGAGCTGCGCCCCGGCCGGCGCTGGTGGCCGCCCGGTGCCGACGCTGAACCGCAACGTCCCCTCGCTCTGCCCGCCGTCACGAAAACTGACGTGCCAGGCGACGGTGAAGTCCCCGGTGAGTCCGGCGTCGAGGGGCAGCCGCAGCGTGCGCGGATCCACCGGCCGGGGGTCGACGGTGGTGACCATCGTCCCCCGGTCGTCCAGCACGGCGACGTGCGAGTCGTCGAGGTCCGGCTCGCCGGCGAAGGCCAGCCGCACCGCCGCGGGCGCCGTCACCAGGACCGCCCCGTCCCGGGGGTCGCTGCCGGCCAGCCCCGTCGCGGCGTGGGCCGCCGCGGGCACCGCCAGGACGGCGAGCACGGTCGCGGCCAGCGCCGCGAGGGGGTACGTGACGCGCGGCATCTCAGGCCGGGACCGGCGCCGACGGGGCGCCGCCCAGGGTTCGCTTCTGCGCCGCCAGGCAGCTGCACGACGCGGCCCGCAGCTCCGAGTCGGACGGGCGCAGGTGCCGGTACATCGCGATCACCATCGGGATGAAGACCACGCTGTTGTAGAACAGGTGCAGCTCGACCCGGCCGACCAGCAGCTGGATGATGCTGGTGGGCTCCGCCCGTCCGAACAGGTACGCCCCGGACTGCGCCTGGAGGAACAACAGCAGGTGTTCGATGTGGTGCCAGAACTGCAGCGCCAACGCCACCGTCCACCAGGTCCGCGCGCGGCCGGTGAAGCCCGGACGCAGCAGGAACAGGCCCACCAGCATGACCAGCGCGTAGCCGTAGTGCAGCCACTCCGAGCTGATCAACCACGGGAACCACTGCCCGAGCACCCCCCGGGACTGCGGCCGGGGCAACCCCAACACCCAGATCTGGTACGCCTGGACCAGGTGCTCGGCCCAGTGCCCGAGGACGATGACCAGGTACGCGGTGAGCGCCGCCCGGTGATGGCGCCCGTTGAGCCGGCCGATGAACCCCTCCTGGGGGGCGGTGTCGACGGTGGCCATGCGATTCCTTCCCTCCTGGCTGTTCCTGTCCGGCCACGCTAACCGGGCCATCGACTACGTTCCCCTTCAATTGTGCGCAGTTCCGGACACAGCTGTTGCAGCGCAATTTCTGGCCGTAATCGTGATCGACCGGCACCCGGTGCGGGCCGAACCGGGGTAGCGGTGGCGGCCCGCCAACGGTGGCGAGCGGCGGGCGCCGTCGGCACCACTGTGGGCGTAGAGTGACATCGTCGTCGGCCGAATTGACCTCTTGACGTCGGATGGCCATCCCGGTCCGCTGACTGTCAGGCGCCTACGACGTGACGGTGCAATCAAGGTGAGGGTCGATGACGTTTCAGCTCGACGCCGATGGGTCCCAGGCGCCCGGCAAGGGTTCGGCGGACCGCTATGCCGAGGGCATACTCAGTCATCGGTTGCCGACGGAGATGCGGCGCCTGCAGGTCATGGAGCGGATGCTGGATCCCGATGAGATGGCGGCGCTCGCCGGCCTGGGCATCGAGCCGACGTGGCACTGCCTCGAGTTGGGGGCCGGCGCCGGTTCCATCGCGCGCTGGCTGGCGGAGCGGTGCCCGGACGGCCGGGTGGTCGCCGCCGACGTGGACACCTCGTTCCTGGCCCAGTCGCGCTCACCCAATCTGCACGTCGTGCAGCAGGACGTGGAGCGTGAGGAGTTCCCGCCGGGGTCGTTCGATCTCATCCACGCGCGCGCCCTGTTCATGCACCTCGCTGACCGGGACGCGTTGCTCAGTCGGGCGGTGCGCTGGCTGAAACCGGGTGGCTGGCTGGCGGTCAGCGAGGCCGACATGTTCCCCGTCGACTCGACACCGTACCCCGCGATCAGGCAGATGTGGACGGCCGCCGAGCGGTTGTTCCGGTCGCAGGGGTCAGACCCCCGCTGGGCGCGCCGGCTTCCCCTCCTCCTCGGCCGCGCCGGGCTGGTCGACATCGGCATGTCGGTCAAGGTGGACGTCCTCGGCGGCGGCGGCGTGACCGACGAATTCTGGCGATCCTCCTTCGCCCAGGTGAAGCCGTTCCTGTTGCAGCAGGGGCTGGTCGACGAGGCCGGCTACGCCGAGGCGCACGCGCTGGTGGACGACCCGAACTTCCGGGACACCCTCTGGGCGTACGTCCGGGCCTGGGGCCGACGTCCGCGGGACTGAACCGATCAGTCGAAGTCGCCTTCTGCCCGTTGCTCCGGCAGCGGCACGGTCAGCTCCACCTGGGTGCCCTGCCCCGGCTGCGATGCGACCAGCACCATGCCGCCCAGCAGCGCGGCCCGCTCGCGCATGGACGACAGGCCGGCGGTCGCGGAGGTCCGGATGTCGGCATGGTCGAAGCCGCGTCCGGTGTCCTCGACGACCGCCCGCAGCTCGTGCGGCGCGATGTCCACCCGGATGAGGATCTTGCCGGGAGCGCCGTGGGCGAGAGCGTTGCGGATCGCCTCTCTGATGATGAGGAACGACTCGTCGCGGACGGTGGTCGGCACCCAGTTCTCGTCGCCGTTCACCCGCAACCGCAGCTGGCCGTCGCTGGCGGGGACCGACTCGATGTAGCTCGCCAGCGCCTTCTCGAGGCTCTTGAGCGGCGCCTCGAGCCGCAGGTCCGTGATCACGGCCCGCAGGCTCTCGAGGGAGTCCAGCACGGCATGATGCGCCTTCTTCGCCTGGGCCGCCGCCTTGACCGGGTCTTTCCGGTGGTCCTCGAAGAGTTCGAGCCGGCGGTGCGCGATGCTGAGCCCGTTGCCCACCCGGTCGTGCAGCTCTCGGGCGATGCGTTGCCGCTCGCCGAGATGGGCTTCATGGATCCGGTTCAACAGGAAGCTGGTGTACGCCCCGGTCGCTTCGCGAACCCGTACGGTGATGCTCTGGTGCAATGTCAGCATCACGACACCGAGTGTTTCCATCGAGTCGGCGTCCACATGCTGGATGACCCAGCGCAGCACCGTCTCGACGAAAACCATGGCGGCCCGCCACGATTCCCGGGTCGGTATGGCCTGGGCGGCGCGCGTCTCCCCGATGTCCCAGGCGAGCATCGTGGAGCTTTCGTCGATCTGCACCCGGCCCGCCCGTATGCTGCGCGCCAGGTCCGTCAGGGACTGGCTCGCGTGCGCGATGGTCTGTTCGCGGGCGGTCGGGTCGCTGGCGACGGTGCTGTCCAGCGAGTCCAGTGCGCGCACATAGTCGGTCAGGATGATGGATCGTTCCGCCTCGAGGCGCTCCGCCAAGGCGTTCCGTGCGGGCTCCGCGCCTTCGCGGGCGTCGTCGGCCAAGGCTTCCTCCGGAACCCCAGTTATCCGGATAGCTTCATGTGAGGGGTTGTCCGGATTTAGTGCAAAGTGCTGTACCGGCTCCTCCCCCGGCGACCATCCTCACACAGAACCCTCAACCGAACAACAATTGTCCGCCCAGCGCGACAATCATGCCGAGGTTCATTAAGTACTGCGTTGCCATGAATGCCCGATATGGTCGACGAGTGTCCGACCGGACTCGCTTAGCGGAGCCACCCAAACACAGAATGGCTATGGCGGTGGCACCGCCGAGCATCGCCAGGCCCGGCCAGATGAGCAACGGCGACGTCGACACCCCGGCCGCGCAGAAGGCCACGGCCAGCCCCAGCGCCGCGCCGGCCGCCGCGCGCCGTGCCCTCGTTTCGCCGTACATCCCGGCCACGGTGCGCCGGCCCGCCGCCGCATCGCCGGCGACGTCCGAAAGATCCTTGGTCAGCCCGCCCACCAATCCCATCCACGTGGTCACGCCCGCCACGAAGACGAGGAACTCCGGACCGGGGGACGACAAGCCGTCTCCGGAGTACGCGAGGTGGCCGGCGTAGTAGGTCAGCAGGCCCAACGACAGTCCCGTGAGGGTCGAGGTGATCGCGTACCGCTTGAACTGGACCAGCGGGCTCGAGTAACAGAAGCCGAGCGTGAGCAGGGCCAACACCGTCAGGAAGAGGCCGCCGCCGAGCGCCGCGCCACCGATGAGCGAGATCGCCGCCGCGCCCACCGTTACCCACCGGGCGGTCGACGTGGCGAGCGCGCCGCGGGCGATCGGCCGGCGCGACCCGTTGATCCGATCTTCCTGGACGTCCGTGACGCCGTTGAACAGATAGACGGCGAACACCGCGAGTTCCCACACGACCGCTACCGCGGCGATGCGTACCAGCTCGCCGCGGGGACCGCCGATGCCGCTGAGCGCACTGCCCACGAGGAATCGCAGCAGGAAGACCAGCAGCACGCTGGGGCGTGCCTCGACCACGCAGAGCCGCGCGGCGTCCACCAGGCGCCGGAGGGCCTGCGGTCGTGGGGAGGTCGGTGCGACTTCGATGTCCGTCATGAGCGGGATTATCGCCTGATCGAAGCGGGACAATAAAGAGAGTGACGCGAACCCGGCACCAACTCGGCACGACGGAACATTGGTGAAACTTCAACTTTCGATACCGGTTGCTTAATGTTCCGGCTCATCGCTGGAAACTTCGGCGTGGCGATCGCGGATCACACGGGGGTGGCCGCGACATGGAGCATCGAGCTGGCGCTCAAACTACAACTTTCGATATCCCGAACGACTCTTAGGGTGCGGCGCCGTGACGTCTAGATGCCGGTCCGCTTGCCGTGGAGTCGGTCACACGTTAATTTCGAGCTTGTCTCGTGACACGGAGTTCAGTGTCTTCAGCAACTCACTATGGTCAATGGCTGCCCGATCTTGCACGA
Source organism: Micromonospora sp. NPDC050686 (assembly GCF_040654475.1). Taxonomy (NCBI): domain Bacteria; kingdom Bacillati; phylum Actinomycetota; class Actinomycetes; order Micromonosporales; family Micromonosporaceae; genus Micromonospora; species Micromonospora sp. NPDC050686. Next base: position 38,627 of record NZ_JBFAID010000023.1, on the reverse strand, counting down.
TTGCGGCGCCGAACCGAACTGCGCCACGTGCGGCGCGGGAGATTGTTAAGGAAGAGCAGCTATGGACTCGTACCGCCGCTACGCCCCCTTCCGCCGCATCCAGCTTCCCGACCGCACCTGGCCCGACCGTACGCTCACTCAGGCGCCCCGCTGGCTCTCCACCGACCTGCGAGACGGCAACCAGGCCCTGGTCGAACCAATGTCTCCCAGCCGCAAGCTCAGGATGTTCGAGCTGCTGACCAGCATGGGATACAAGGAGATCGAGGTCGGCTTCCCCGCCGCCAGCCAGGACGAGACAGAATTCGTGCGGCTGCTGATCGAGCAGGACCGCATTCCCGACGACGTCCGGATCACCGTCGGGGTCCCCGCCCGCGCCGAGCTGATCGAGCACACCGTGCACAGCCTGCGCGGCGCGCGCCGGGCCACGGTCTGCGTCTTCAACGCCACGGCCCCGGCGAGCCGCAGCATGGTCTTCCAGATCGACCGGGAGCAGTGCCGTGACCTGGCCGTGCAGGGCGCCCGCTGGGTGGTGCAGTACGCCGACCGGCTGCTCGGCGACTGCGACTTCGGCTTCGAGTACACGCCCGAGATGTTCAACGAGACCGAGATGGACTTCGCGCTCGAGGTGTGCGAGGCGGTGATGGACGTCTGGCAGCCCGGCCCGGGCCGCGAGACTGTTCTCAACCTACCGTCCACCGTGGAGCGCTCGGGACCGCACATGTTCGCCGACCAGATCGAGTGGATGGACCGCCAGCTTTCCCGGCGCGAGCACATCTGCCTGTCGGTCCACCCGCACAACGACCGGGGCACCGCCGTCGCCGCCGCGGAGCTGGCCATGGTGGCCGGGGCCGACCGAATCGAGGGCTGCCTGTTCGGCAACGGCGAGCGCACCGGCAATGTCTGCCTGGTCACGCTCGGACTGAACCTGTTCAGCCAGGGGATCGATCCGCGGATCGACTTCTCCGACATGGCGCGGATCCGGAGCGTCACCGAGCACTGCACGCGCATTCCGGTGCACCCCCGGCATCCGTACGGCGGCGAACTCGTCTACACCGCGTTCGCCGGGTCCCACCAGGATGCGATCAACAAGGGGCTCACGGCGCTCGCCCGGGAGGCGTCGGCGCAGGGCAGGCCACCCGAGGAGGCGGCCTGGACGGTGCCGTACCTGCCGATCGATCCGAAGGACATCGGTCGCACGTACGAGTCGATCGTCCGGGTCAACAGCCAGTCGGGGAAGGGCGGCGTGGCCTACGTGATGCGGTCCTGGCACGGCCTCACCCTTCCGTACGGCCTGCAGGTCGACTTCGCCCGCGTGGTGCAGGACCACTCGGAGGCGACCGGCGACGAGATCGACCCGGCTCGGATGTGGCGGCTCTTCGAGACGGCGTACCTGGACCCGGCGGGCGCCAGCGCGTCGGTGGCCGCCGCGACCCTGTACGTGGACTGGCGTAACCGGCAGGTCGACGAGGTGACCGGCGCGGAGCAGACCCGGGTGATCGAGGCGGTGCTGGCCTCGCTGGGGATCGACGTCCTGGCCGTCCACGTCGTGGAGTCGGCGCCGTCCGGCTCGGCCGGATCCGTCGACGCCGACCTGCCCTTCGCCGTGTACGCGGAGTGCCGGGTCGAGGGTGAGGCACGGCCGATCTGGGGGGCCGGGCTCGACCAGGACATCGTCTCCGCCGCGATGGCCGCCACCCGCTCCGCCGTCGGCCGCGTGCAACCGGACGAGCCCGTCGTCCCCCCGGCCTGGTACCCCCCGGCCGACCTCGCGGCGCAACGACAGGCCAAAGTGGATGCCTGACCCGCGCCCCCCGCGCACCGCGATTCCCCCCGAGTTGGCTTCCCGTCGACGCTAGGCAAGGATCAGCGCAACGGGAGTCCTTCCTGGGGGGAGTCGCACTGTGCCCGACGTGGTGACATCGGACGGGGTACGCCTGTCCTACTCCGAGGCGGGGAGCGGACCGCCGCTGCTCATCATTCCCGGCATCGCACAGCCGAAGTCCGTCTTCGTCCATCAGGTGGAAGGGCTGCGCGAGCGGTGCCGGGTGATCGTCTACGACCAGCGCGGACACGGTGACTCCGACAAGCCGGCGCACGGGTACCGCATCGCCCGGCTGGCCAAGGACCTGGACGAACTCATCGAGGCTCTCGGCCTGTCGGAGATAACGTTGATGGGCTGGTCGCTGGGTTGCGCCGTGGCATGGAGCTACTACGACCTCTTCGGGCCGAGGCGGCTGGAGCGGCTGATCCTGGTCGACGGCAGCGTTCTGCTCTGCGAGACGCCGGACATGACCGAACGGGACATCGCCGACACCGGCGCGGCGTGGGACGCGGCCGGCGCGCTCGGGATCGTCAGCGCGATCCGCACCGACCAGGAAAATCTCGTCCGCCAGCTGGTGAGCTCGTTCGTCACCGATGACCGGACGGATGTGGAATGGCTGATCGGCGAGGTGCTGAGGATGCCCGCCGAGGCCACGGCGGCGCTGATGTTCGACTACATCCACAGCGACTGGCGCGACGTCATACCGCGGATCGCCGTCCCGACCCTGGTCGTCGGTGCCACCCGCAGTCACATCCCGGTCTCGGTGCAGGAGTGGCTGCACCGCACCATTCCCGGCTCGCAGTTGGCGGTGCTGCGCGACCGGGCGCACCTGCTGTTCTACGAGGATCCCGACACGTTCAACGACCTGGTGTCACGCTTCCTCGGCACGCCGGCGCCGACGACGCCGGAGAAAGCCGGGCGTGCGCGGGGGTGAGGGCGAGTCATCGCGGTGTCGTCATTCTTACCGCATCGCCGCCGGTCGGCTCGGATAACATTCTTCACGAACCTGACCGCAGGGAAGCACCGCATGTCGCAACCAAATGATCACATCACGATCCTGCTCGTCGACGACCACGCGTTGCTCCGTGAGGGCCTGCGGGAGATCTTGGAAGCGCAGGGCGACATGTCCGTGGTGGGCGAGGCCGGGGACAGCGCGAGCGCCCTCACGCTGGCGGCCGAGTCGCGGCCGGACGTCGTCCTGCTCGACGTCGAGATCCCCGGGGAGGACGTCACCACGACGGTGAGCCGGCTGCGTACCCTCACCCCGGACTCCAAAGTCATCATCCTGAGCATGTACGACGGCCCGCAGCTGTTGCGCAGCCTGCTCGCCGCCGGCGTGCGGGGATACCTGCTCAAGAACGTGCATCGGCAGGAGCTGGTGGCGGCCATCCGCAGCGTCCACTCCGACGAGGGACGGGTCGTTCTCGCGGTCTCCCGGGAGAGCCTCGCCCAGGCGGACGGGGCCGCGTCCGACGTGCTCTCCACCCGCGAGCGCGAGGTGCTCGAACTCACGGCGGAGGCCCTGAGCAACACGCAGATCGCCTCCCGGCTCAGCCTGACGGAGGCCACCGTCAAGCGGCATCTGCGCAACATCTTCGTCAAGCTGGGCGCGGTGTCCCGCATCGACGCCGTGAACAAGGCGGCGGCCGCATCGCTGATCACGGTCAAGGAACGGCCGCCCACGCCGCGGAAGCTGGGCGGCGTCCCACCTAACGACCAGGCGTGAGGTCGTCGTCGCGACGGCGGGCCGCCCCGGATCCGGAGCCGGTCGGGAAGATGGCTTCGAGCCGGTCGCGCTCCTCGGCGGTCAGCCGTACCTTCACCGCGGCCGCATCCATCTCCAGATGCAGCGGATCGCGGGTGCTCGGCACCGGCACGACGCCCGGTTGGGCCAGGAGCCAGGCCAACGCGAGCCGACCGAGGCTGACGTGCTTCTCGGCGGCCAGCTGCTGGGCGGCGAGCAACCGGTGCCCGATGTGCTCGAGGTTCTCCGGCTGGAAGCGCCGGTCGTCGCGTCGAACGTCGTCGACGTGCAGGTGATCGACCGAGCTGATGCGCCCGGTGAGCAGCCCCCGGGCGAGCGGGCGGGAGGCGACGGCGGTGACCCCCAGGGCCCGGGCGGTCGGTAGCTCCGCCGCCTCGGCGCCCCGCTCCAGCAGCGAGTACTCGAGCGCCAGCGCGGCGACGGGACGTTCGGCGTGGGCCCGGCGTAGCTCCTCCGCCGAGGCCTGGGACAGGCCGATGTACCTGATCTTCCCGGCGTCGACCAGCTGACCCAGGCCGCCCACACTCTCCTCGACCGGCACCCGAGGGTCGATCCCGGCGAGGTAGAAGATGTCGATGGCGTCGACGGCGAGGCGTCGCAGCGAGGCGTCGCAGGCGCGTGCCAGGGCGCCCGGCCTGCCGTCCGCACCGGCCGGCTCGCCGGCGGCGCCGAAGCGCAGTCCGCCCCGGGTCGCGATCAGCACCCGGCTGCCACGGATCGCCTTTCCGACGGCCCGCTCGAGATCGCCAGGTCGGTGCGCGCCGGCCATGTCGATCATCCGGACGCCGAGGTCCAGGGCGCGCCGGACCGTCGTGCTGATCGCGGTCTTGTCGGCCGGGCCGTACTCACCGGTCAACGCGTTGCAGCCGAGACCGAGCGCGGGGAAGGCCGGGCCAGCCAGCCCTACTTTTCCGGTTCCCATACTGTCCCTCGATCGCCCCCGCCAATGCCCGGTCGACCCCCGTCTCTCAGGTCCCAGCAGCGCCCGCGGGACAGTCAAGCCGGGGACCGGACTCCCGGGCAAGCCGTTCCGCCGCGTGCGAAGCACCAAACTACCTCCCCCGATGCCCCGTCATCTGCCCCGGAGCGATTTCCGCGGAGAACCCAGCCGACCTGGACGGCGACACCGGCATCACCGAGTTAACCGGTGCCCGGCGGCCGGCGGGGAACCAGGGCCGCGGCCCGCCGGCGTCACGCGACCGCCTCGAGGTTGGCGACGACCATGTCCGCGCGCATGTCGGGGAGCGCCAGCAGCACCGGGGGATCGAGCGGGCAGGCCGGACGGATCTTCAGGTCGGCGATCCGCACCACGCCCGAATGCATCGTGATCGGTCCGTGGTACCCGATCGCCATCCCCTCGCACCCGTCGGCCGCCGCGCCCGGTCCGGTGCCCGGCCCGCCCGACCGGCCCTGCGGGCAGCAGGCCACCGCGTACCACGTGCCCGGCGGCACGTCGTCGAGCACGTACGGCCCGGTGCGGGGGAGGACGGCGCACCGCACCGGCTCGCCCTGCGGGATCCGGCCGGGAAAGAGCCCGACGAAGACGGGACCCGCGCAGACCGTGTCGGTGCACGAGATGGTGCCCCGTACCGTCGACCGTGAGTGCGTGACGACTCGGGGTCCCCCACCGCTGCGGCCGTTCGGGAAGGACCGCCAGGGCCGGCGACCGCCGAGCCGCCGGTACGTGCGTGGCGGCACGCCGACGCTGTACGCGAAGCGCGAGCTGAAGGTGCCGACACTGGTGTAGCCGACCATGTGGCTGATGTCGGTCACGGTCAATGACGTCGAGGTGAGCAACTGCTTTGCCTTCTGCAGGCGTACGGCGGAGAGGAATCGACCCGGGGTGAGCCCGGTCGTCCGCTGGAAGATCCTGGTGAAGTGGAACTTGCTGTACCTCGCCGTGCGGGCCAGGTCATCGATGCAGAGTTCCTCGCCGTAGTTCTCGTGGATGGCCTCGATGACATGCTCCACGGCCCGCTCGACCGCCTGCTCGACCGCCTGCATTGCGACTCCCAAAGATGTCAGCTTCAATCGTCCTTTGCGCCGGCTATCTTCATGCTCGTCAATGCGGTTCAATGTCGACAGACCCGCCCGACCTGCAAACGTGGCTAGGGTCCGGGGTAGCCGTATGGCTACCCCCAAAGGTGACGCCGATCAATCAACGACAGGCCGCTCCGAGTTGGGATAATCGAGCCGGACCGAGCGAATGTCAACCGACTGGGGGTAGGCATGGCCAGCGTGTTCCTCCGAGCCGCGCGCCGCAGCTCCCTGGCCCAGATCCGGTACGTCGTGCCGGTCCGGCCCGGCGCCGGCGACGGTCTCGTCAACCGGGTCTACGACCAGATCGAGCGGGACTTCGGCATGCTCGCGCCGCCGATCGCGCTGCACTCACCGGCCCCCGACGTGCTCGCCGCCGCCTGGCTGATGCTGCGCGAGACGCTCGTCGCCACCGGCCGGGTCGACCGACCGACCAAGGAGGCGGTCGGCACGGCGGTCTCCCGCGGCAACGCCTGCCCGTACTGCGTGGAGGTGCACAGCGCCACGCTGGACGGTCTCACCGGCGGGGCCGGGCCGGTCGCCGATCCCGGCCGGCAACAGGTGGTCGCCTGGGCGACGAACTGCGCGACCGCGTCCTCCGCGAGAAGCCTCGTACGCGTGCCGTTTCCCGCCGGTCACGCCGCGGAGCTGATCGGGGTGGTCGTCACCTTCCACTACCTCAACCGCATGGTCAACGTGTTCCTCCGCGAGTCGCCGTTCCCGTCCGGCCTGCCCGCTCCCGCACGTGGCGGGTTGCTCCGGCTGCTCGTCCGGATCCTGCGGCCGGTGACCCGGGCACCCCGACGGCCCGGGGAGGCCGCCGATCTGCTGCCCGCCGCGGCGGTGCCCGAGGACCTGGTGTGGGCCGCCGGGAGCCCGCACGTCGTCGACGCGTTCGCGCGTGCGGCGGCCACCGTCGAGGCGGCCGTCGCACGGTGGGCGTCGGCATCGGTCCGCGAGCTGGTGCGGACGGAGCTGGCCGGGTGGAACGGCGAGCCGCCGGGCGCGAGTCGCGCCTGGGTCTCCGACGCCGTCTCGGGGCTCGCGGCCGCCGATCGGCCGGCCGGCCGGCTGGCCCTGCTGACCGCGCTGGCTTCCTACCAGGTCAGCCCGGCTGTCGTCGATGACTGCCGGGACGCCGGGTTGACCGACGAGGCGCTCATCGAGCTCACGTCCTGGGCGAGCCTGCTGGCGGCCCGCCGCGTCGGCGGCTGGACCTGGGACTCGCTGCGGAGCCACCGCGAGTTCAGCGGAAAGCCGTGACCCGTCGGGTCGGCGGCACCGAGCCGGCACCCGTCACGCGGAGTCGTGTTCGCGTACCCGGTCGAGCCACTCGGTGATCAACGCCTTGAGCAGGTCGGGCTGCTCGTGCGGCAACGCGTGGCCGGCGCGGTCGAGCACCGCGAAGGTGGCCCGAGGATAGTGCTTGAGCAGGTCCCAGGGGCCGGCGTAGCCCACCATGGAGTCCTGACGCCCGGTGACGATCAGGGCGGGTTTGGAATACTTCGGGCCCTTCTCCGGGCTGGTGCTGAACATCCAGTTCGCGCCGATCCGGGCGAGGCCGTCATCGTCGGCCAGCTCGGCGGAGGGGGCCACGTATTCCTGGTAGCGCTCCAGCGTGGCCGGCGTCTGCACGACGAAGTAGTCGCGGAAGGTGCTCTCCTCGGCCGGGTCCAGGGTGTCGCCCGGATCGATCGAGTCGGTCAGGACCTGGTGCGCCGGCAGATCCCGCACGTTTTCGCCGAGCGGGCAGATCAGCGCCAGCCCGCTCACCTGCTTCGGCCGCCGGCCGGCGATGGCCCGGGCATAGTAGGCACCCGCGGAATGACCGATGAGCAGGAACGGTTTCTCGCCGATCACACCGTCGACGAACGCGAGCAGGAGGTCGAGCACGTCGTCGCCGCTGTTGAGCGTGTCCGGCGCGGGCGTGTGCCCCATGGCCGGCAGATCCGGGTAGACACGCCGGTGATCCTTCATGTCGTCGAATATCGGTTCCATGGCGCCGGTCATTTCCCGGTGATCCACGTTCGCGCCGTGCAGCACCAGGACCGGGGCCCCGTCGCCGTGCTCTGCATAGTGCACCGGCACGTCGAGCGCTTTGAACTCCATAATCAGTCCAACCTGTCGTGTTCGTCAGCGGTCTCGTGGCAGTCGAACCCAGGATAAGGGCGACGGCTCCCGTTTTCCCGATCAGTCGCCGCGACACACGGTGGTCAGGTCCCGGCGAGAATTCCGTCCGTCAGCGCGACCGCGACGGCGTGCGTCCTGGTAGGACAGTTGAGCTTGGCGAGCACATTCGACACGAGACGCTTGACCCCGTGCTGGGAGATGGTCAGCCGCCGGGCGATCTGCTTGTTGCTCAGCCCTTCGATGAGCAGTTGAAGCACCTGTCGCTCCCGGGGCGTCAGGTTCGGGCCGGCCGCCGCCGGCCGCAGGGCACTCTCGCGGGCCCGGGTCAGCAGTCTGTCCGCCAGCATCGTCGGCATCGGCGTCTCCCCGTCGGCGATCCTGGTGACGGCCGCGGCCAGCGAGGCGGAGGTGAGATCCTCCTGCACGATGAAGCCGTCGCTCGGAATGGTGACGACCCGGTCCAGGGTGTCTTCGTGATCCCGGTTCAGCAGCATGAGAACCTTCGTGCCGTGGGCCCGGGCATCGCGCGCCAGCTGTTCCGTGGCGGCGGCGTCGAGGTCGCCGTAGCGAAGGATGAGCAGATCGGGCCGGCGGTCCCGCGAGGCCGCGGCGGCCCGGGGGGCGAAGTCCACCGATCCCCACAGGTGAACCCCGTCGACCATCGCCAGGGAGTTCAACATGACGGCGAGTCCATGGCGGACACACTCATCGGCGACCAGGAGTTCGACCTGGATGCCTTTCGGCGTTGGCTGCCACGTATCGAGATGAACCACCACGGCTGAAGTCTCGGTCATATCGGCCCACTGCCTAGCTCGACGACGTCCTTCGTCTTGGACCCTAGGAGGTCCCGTGAGCGTGTTCAACCAAACCGCCGAAGGGTGCAAGGCAGGGTATCGAAAGGCGTAGTCCGCCTGGCGTGTTCGAGGCAGCGCCGGCTCGCCGTTGGTGACCCGGGCGCCGGCTCGGGGAGCCCGGGACCGCAAGGTCGGCACAGGAGGAGAAGACAGCGCGTGCCGCCGACGGCATGCTCGAGCGGACGTCCTTCTTTCCGGGCCGGCGATGGTGTCGGCCGCCTTTCTCCGGTGCCGCCGGCGGGCCCGGAATCCGTCGGCGGGAATGACCGGTGACCGACCCGGGCGACGTGTCCACCGGTCTGGCCACGGACGGTGGCGAGACGGACGTGCTGACGCTTTTTATCGACGACGAGAATTGCGGTGGGCCGCGGTCCGCTGGTGATCCAGACGGCTGTGCCGAAGGGAGTCCCGACAATGACCGAAGAGAATTCCTCGTGGGGTGATGCCGGCGCCATGCTGGCGACCGTGGGAGTGGCGGAGGATCCGTCGTACTACCGGCGGTTCACCCGGCCCGACGAGAAGGCCGCGCTCACCATCGGGCTACGGATACAGGCCGCCTGGGCGGCCAACGACGCGGACGCCTTCGCCGATGTCTTCGCCGAGAACGGCAGCCTGCTGCTGGGGGACGAGCAGCTGACGAGCCGGGAGGAGATCCGGGCCTACCTGGCCAAGGGCTTCGCCGGCCCCCTGCGCGGTGCCCGGGTCACCGGGTGGCCGCTGGAGGTCACGTTCCTCAACGACGACGCCGCCTTCCTGGTCACCCAGGGCGGCATCATGTACGCCACGGACGACGAATTGCTGCCGCAGCGGGAAATCAGGGCGGTCTGGGTAATCGCCCGGCGCGCGCCCGGGGTGCTGGAGTTGATGTCCCATCAGGGCAGCCCGATAAGAGGCTGACACCAGATGCCGCCGCCGGCCCGGAGCAAGCACGGAGATGCGTTCCCCGAGCGCCCGGACCGAGGATGGGGTGGCAACGCGGGTCACCACCGAATGGCCTGTCCTGGACGTTGTATCGGTCCATGCGGAATGGAGTTCTGACATGTCGACGAGCACTTCACCTGGTGTGGTGGACAAGGGCGCCCAGCTGGCCGCCTACTACGGTCCGTTCACCGGCGAGAAGGAGAAGCAAGCCCTGAGCGTTCCGCTGCGGCTCGTAGCGGCCTGGGCGCAGAACGATGCCGCCGGCATCGCCGAGGTGTTCACCGAGGACGGCATCATGATCCTCCCCGGTGACGTCTACAAGAAGGGCCGGGGGGAGGTCCTCTCCTTCATGGCCGCGGCCTTCGCGGGGCCGTTCAAGGGCACCGGCGTGACCGGACGGCCGGTGGACGTGCGATTCGTCGGCGACGACGTCGCGCTGCTGCGTACCCATGGCGGGATCCTCGCGCCCGGCGAGACCGAGATCGCCCCCGAGCTCGCCGTCCGGTCCACCTGGGTCACCGTCCGGCGCGACGGCCAGTGGCAACTCGCCGCCTACCAGAACAGCCCCCGTGGCGAGGGCGCCACGCTCCGCTGGTGACAACCGCACCGCATCACGGCAAGAGGGAGGACCAGATGACCGAGAAAGCCGCGTCGCTCGTCGAGAGCGCCAAGCAGTGGGCGACCTACTACGGCGGATACCCGAACGGCGAGAAGGGCGCCGCGTACACCGCGGCCCTGCGCGTTCGCGCCGCCTGGGACGCCAACGACGCGGACGCCTTCGCCGACATGTTCGTGGAGAACGGCAGCATGCTCGTCGGTGACCGGCAGCTGTCGAACCGCGAGGAGATCCGGTCGTACATGGCGGAGGCGTTCAGCGGCCCCTACCAGGGGTCGACGCTGACCGAGGAGCCCATCGAGATCCGCCTGCTGAACGACACGGTCGCGCTGGCGGTCACCGATGGGGGCATCATCCCGCGCGGCGCGAACGCCGTCGACCCCGCCAACCTGGTGAGGGGTACGTGGATCATCCGCAAGACCGACCGCGACTGGCGGATCGTCTCGCGCCAGACGAGCCCGATCAAGGGCTGACCGGGCGGTGTCCTCTCTCGGCGAGGCTCTCCACCGACGTATGAGCACTGGAACCGGCGACGGTTCCGGAGAGGACCTGATGTGAAAGCCCTCGTGCTGGCGGGTGGGTCCGGCACCCGCCTGCGCCCCTTCAGCCATTCGATGCCGAAGCAGCTCATCCCCCTGGCGAACAAGCCGATCCTGGAGTACGTGCTGGAGGACGTCGGCAGGATGGGCGTGACCGAGGTCGCGATGATCGTCGGGCGCTGGGCGGCGGACATCGTCCGGGTGATCGGCGACGGCGCGCGATTCGGCCTTCGGATCAGCTACATCGAGCAGGACCAGCCGCTCGGTTTGGCGCACTGCGTGCGGCTGGCCCGACCGATCCTCGGCGACGACGACTTCGTCATGTACCTGGGGGACAACGTCCTTCCGGACGGGGCCGCCGACGTCGCCGCGGAATTTCGGGCGCGTCGCCCGGCCGCCCACATCGTCGTGCAGAAGGTCGCCGATCCCCACCGGTTCGGGATCGTGGAGGTGGCGGCGAACGGGGCGGTGGAGCGGCTGGTCGAAAAGCCGGCGCAGCCGCGGTCCGACCTGGCGGTCGTCGGGGTGTACTTCTTCACCGCGGCCATCCACCGGGCCGTGGCGTCCATCGCCCCCAGTGACCGGGGCGAACTGGAGATCACCGATGCCATCCAGTGGCTGCTGGCGAACGGGGCGGCGGTCGAGGCGAGCCGCTACGAAGGCTACTGGCGGGACATCGGGCACACCGAAGACGTCCTGGCCTGCAACGGCCGGCTCCTCGGTGCGTTGCGGCCGGACATCGCGGGCGAGGTGGACGACGCCAGCAGCGTGGTCGGCGACGTGGTCGTCGAACACGGCGCACGCGTCGTCCGCTCCCGGATCGAAGGTCCGGCGATCGTCGGCGCGCACACGTTGATCGAGGACAGCCACGTCGGGCCGAACACCGCGATCGGTCGCGCCTGCACCCTGTACGCCACCGACCTGGCCGAGTCCATCGTGCAGGACGGATCGTCGATCTCGTCCGTACGCGGCCTGCGCAGCTCCGTCATCGGTCGCTCCGCGGCCATCAAGTCCATCGACCACGGCAGTCCCTACCATCGCCTGGCGATCAGCGACCACGTGAGTGTCGAGCTGGCCGGATAGCGGCACCGGCTCCACCAGGTCCCGCGGATCCTCGGCGATCTTCCGGAAGAGGAAAATCATGACCATCATCGCGGAGCGGACCGGCGTCACGACGTTCCGGGGGAGGCCCGTCACCCTGCTCGGGACGCCGGTGAGCGTGGGGGACAAGGCTCCCGACTTCACCGTCGTCGCCAACGACATGTCGCCGGTGACGCTCGACTCCTCACGCGGCACCGTACGCATCATCTCCGCCGTTCCGTCGCTGGAGACGCCGGTCTGCGACCAGCAGACGCGGCGCTTCCACGAAGCGGCTGAGGGCATCGAGGGCCTCCAGGTGCTGACCGTGTCCGTCGATCTCCCGTTCGCCCAGCAGCGCTGGTGCGCAGCCGCCGGCCTGACCGGCGTCCAGACCCTCTCCGACCATCGTGACCTCTCCTTCGGCCACGCGTACGGCGTGTTGATCAAGGAGCTGCGCCTGCTCGCCCGGGCGGTCTTCGTCGTCGACGCGCACGACGAGGTGGTGCACGCCGAGTACGTACCGGCGATCGAGCAGCACCCGGAGTACGACGCCGCGCTCGCCGTGGCGCGCGCGGCCCGGCGGTGACCGGACGGGCGCTGACCCGCCGGCTGAGCGGCGGGTCAGCGAAATCGCACGCTGGGAGATGCCCGCCCGGCCGGTGACGGCGACGCTGAGACCAAACACGGACAAGGGAAGGACTCCCCATGCGCGTGCTGTTCGTACCGGCCATCAACAGGTCTCAGCTCTACGTGATGACCCCCTTGGCGTGGGCGCTGCGGACCGCCGGGCATCAGGTCCGGGTCGCCAGCCAGCCCGATCTGGCCGAGCACATCGCCTCCATCGGCCTGACCCCCGCGCCCGTCGGCCGGCCGATGACGGACCTCAAGAAGGACATGGAGGAGGCCGAGCCCGAGCAGGACCCGGTCGCTCCGGCAACCGATCCGCGAACCCGGGCGAGGTCCACCCAGGCCGAGTACGGGTGGGGTGATCCGGCAGCGACGCTGGCGCACCTGACCTGGGACTTCTACAAGCTGCTCACCCCGGACGCGATGATCGACGATCTGGTGGACTACGCCCTGCGCTGGCGCCCGGACCTGATCGTCTGGAACACGCTGGCCTTCGCCGGTCCGGTCGCGGCGCGGGTGAGCGGCGCGGCACACGCGCGCATGCCCTGGGGCGTCGACGCGCACGCGCAGATCCGGGCCGGCTTCCGTCAGGCGCGCGCCGAGCGCGGCGAGGACGCGCTGCCCGATCCGATGGAGCAGTGGCTGGGACCGTTCCTGCGGCGCCGCGGCGCGCACTTCGACGAGGAGATCGCGCTCGGGCAGTGGACCATCGATCCGGCGCCCCCGTGGGTCTTCCATCCGGCCGACGCCGGCGTGCATTACGTCCCGATGCGTCCCGTCCCCTTCAACGGCCCGGCCACCGTGCCGGACTGGGTGCACGAGCCGCCCACCCGCAAGCGGGTCTGCCTGACGCTCGGCGTCTCCAACCGGGAGGGCCACGGTGTCGAGGCCTCGCCACGCGATCTGCTCGAGGCCGTGGCCGATCTCGACATCGAGGTCGTCGCCACGTTCAACGAGCGGCAGATCGGGGGGACGAGCGGCCTTCCCGACAACGTCCGCGTCGTGGACTTCGTGCCGCTGAGCGTGCTGCTGCCGACCTGCTCGGCCATCGTGCACCACGGCGGCCCGGGAAGCTTCGCCACGGCGCTGGAACACGGCGTCCCGCAACTGATCGTCAACGGCACCTACTGGCACGTCAAGTACTGGGGCTCGATCGCCGCTGCCGACGGCCTGGAGTCCCGCGGCGCCGGCGTCCACGTCGCCGACGGCGACAACCTGACCCCGGAGAAACTGCGCAAGGAACTCCTCCGCGTCCTGGAGGACCCGTCCTTCGCCCGCAACGCCGAGCAGCTGCGCATCGAATCGGCCGGCCAGCCCACCCCGAGCGAGCTCGTCCCGCTGCTGGAGAAGCTGACCGCGGCGCATCGCGGCCGCACGCGGTAGACCGCCACCAGACCTGAAGATCCCCGCGTCGGAAATCCGGCGCGGGGATCGTGGTGTGGTCGAGGAACCGACCGGCGCTCAGCTCGGGAAGCTCGTGCTGGCCGCGACCAGGACCTGCCACTCGCCGTCCTGCTTCGTGAACGTCAGCGCGGTGAGGAAATGCTCCTCGAAGTCGGGGAACGTCAGCGTGCTGTCGAGGACCAGCAGGGCGGTGTGCTCGCCGATGACCTCCTTCATCGTCACGAAACTCGACGTGAAGGTCATCTGGAACAACCCCTCGAACAGGGCGGCCACCTGCTCCTTGTTCCACTGGGCGTCGCCGGTCGAGTCGATTTTGGTCACGTCGTCGCGATAGAAACGCATGAGACCGTCGACGTCCCGGGCGTCGAACGCCTCGTTGTACCGGCGGTACATCTCGTCGAATTCCTGCTCGGCCCGCGTCCTCGTCAGAGTGCGAGTCTCCGTGCCATTCTGCCCCGGCATTGTCACGACCTTTCGATCCGCGAGCGGTTGTCGCCCAGATCGTAACCGGGGATTGGTTCCGCCTCTTGTTCCACAGTGCTGAAAACTGTGCAACCTCGGAGTGGGATTCCACCGGCGAGCACCCCATTCTGTCCCTGGAGACAGGATTGGAGGAATGGTGAGCAATTATGACTACGTGATCGTCGGCGCCGGCTCGGCGGGGTGTGTGCTCGCGTCGCGGCTCAGCGAGGACCCGGACGTCTCGGTGTGCCTGATCGAGGCGGGCCCCGCGGACACCGCGCAGAACATCCACGTCCCGGCGGCCTTCGCGAAGCTCTTCCGGACCGCGCTGGACTGGGACTACGACAGCCACGACGAGCCCCACCTCGACCGGCGCCGGGTCTATCTCCCGCGGGGCCGGGTGCTCGGCGGCACCAGCTCGATCAACACGCAGATCTACATCCGTGGCAACCGCCTCGACTACGACGGGTGGCAGCAGCCGGGCTGGAGCTACGACGAGGTGCTGCCCTACTTCAAGCGTTCGGAGGACAACGAGCGCGGCGAGTCGCGGTACCACGGCAGCGGCGGCCCGCTCGCGGTGTCGGAGAACCGGTCCCGCAACCCGATGTCGACGGCGTTCGTGGAAGCCGCGATCGAGGCCGGTCACCACGCCAACGACGACTTCAACGGCGCCGAGCAGGACGGCTTCGGCTACTTCCAGCTCACCCAGAAGGGCGGTCGCCGGGCCAGCACGTCGACCGCCTTCCTGCGCCCGGCGATGAACCGGTCGAACCTGACCGTCGAGACCAACCTCCAGGTCCATCGCGTGCTCATCGAGCAGGGCTCGGCGGCCGGCGTCGTCGCGCAGCGCCTCGACGAGGTCGTCACCATCCGGGCGGAGCGCGAGGTCATCCTCGCCGCCGGCACCTACAACTCACCCCAGCTGCTGATGTACTCGGGCATCGGCCCGGCCGCCGGGCTCGCTCCGCTGGGGCTTCCGGTCGTGGTGGACCTGCCGCACGTCGGGCAGAACCTCCAGGACCACGTGCTGATCCCGTTGATCTTCCAGCACGAGCACCCGATCAGCATGCTGGCCGCCGGCGCGCCGGAGAACCTGCAGCAGTTCATGTCCGAGGGGCGCGGCCCGCTCACCTGCAACGGCCCGGAGGTCGGCGGCTTCGCGCGTACGTCCGGCGGCCTGCCGGCGCCCGACGTGGAGTTCCTTGCCGCGCCGGTGATGTTCGTCGACACCGGACTCGGCATCCCGACCGGACACGCGCTGTCCTTCGGCCCGTCGATGATCACCCCGGGCAGCCGTGGGCACGTGACCCTGGCCTCCGAGGACCCGACGACCAAGCCGCGGATCGTGCACAACTACTTCGCCGACCCGCAGGATCTGGCGGCCGCCGTGGTGGGCCTGCGGATGGCCCTGGAGATCTCGCGGCAGAAGGCGCTCGGTGCCTACACGGCGTCGCCGTTCCGCCCGCCGGCCTCGGAGTCCGATGCCGACCTGGCCGACTACATCCGCCGGTACACCCATTCCATCTTCCACCCCGTCGGCACCTGCGCGATGGGCTCGGTGGTCGACGCCGAGCTGCGCGTGCTCGGCGTTTCGCAGCTGCGCGTCGTCGACGCCTCGGTGATGCCGACCATCGTGCGCGGCAACACGAACGCTCCGACGATCATGATCGCGGAGAAGGCCGCCGACCTCATCCGCAAATCCGGTTCCTGACGCGAAGGGACCGCGGAGGGGTGCAAGGCTGGGGCCCTTATCAACAGGCGTCTGTTGATAAGGGCCCCCGCCTTTCAGGGCCGGTCGGTCAGGAGACCTGGCTCTCGATCCGCCGGTCCGGCTCGCCGGCCGGGACCGGGCCCGGCCGCAGGCCGCGGACCGCCACGGCCAGCACGGCGGCGGCCAGCAGCGCGCCTACGCCGAGCAGCGAGAAGGCTCTGGTGCCGAACACCTCGAAGAGCCACACCGCGATCACCGAGCCCAGCACCAGGCCGGTGTCACCGAACATCCCGAAGATCCCCCAGGCCCGGCCGGTGCCGCCACCGTACTGCTGGATCCCCCGGCGGGCGATGAGATAGATGTACGCCTGGGCCACCATGAAGACGGCGATCCCGATCAGGCCCCACGCGAGGACGGCCACCGCGTTCAGCGCGATACAGGACACGCCGAGCGCGGCGAGCCCGAGGCCGGCCATCCGCGGCAGCCGCCACCAGTCGGAGAGGCGGGCCAGCAGCTGATTCGCGGCGGCGAACACCAGCATGCCGATGCCGAGCACCCAGGCGGCGCGGCCGGTCGGGTCCTCGTAGGCCCGTCCCAGGTAGAGCGGAACCAGCGGTTCCGCGGCCGCCCAGAGCAGGTTCGCGAACAGGTCGACGATCGCGAAGAAGGCGATGGCGCGCAGCAGCGGTCCGAACCGTTCGGATCCGGCCGCCGGCACGTCCTCGGCGGGTGGCGCGCTCCTGGCCCGGTCGGGTAGCACGGCCCACGCCACCAGGGCGTTCACCAGCGTCAGGCCCGCGGTGGCGGCCAGCACCGCCGGATAGTCGGCGAACGGATAGACCAGCCCGACGACCAAGGGGCCGCCGGCGAAGCTCAGCACCGCGACACTGCCCAGGTGGGCGTACCCGCTGGTGGGGTCGCGGCCGTGCTCGGCCGAGATCACCGTCAACGATCGGTACAGGACCGGGGTGAGGACCCCGTCGGCGGCCCCCCAGATCAGCCGGCCCAGGATCGCCGGCTCGGCGGTGTCCGCGAAGATGATGAAGGACATGCCGATCGCGGCCGCGACGAGACCCACCAGCGCCGTCGCCCGCAGCCCCCAGGAATCGGCGAGATAGCCGCCCACCGGCTGGCCGAGGATCTTCGTCACCGCGAAGCCGGTGAGGAAGATCGCCAGCTCCGTCGCGCTCAACCCGAGGCGCTCGGAGAGCCGGGGCAGGTACGGCAACAGCGCCGTGTATCCGATGTTGGTGCCCACGATGGTGGTGAGCAGGACGGCCAGGTTCCCCGAATAGCCCAACCGCCGGCCCAGGGCCATCATTCGCGGCCCGTGTTCAGCGCGAGGTACTCGTGCATTCCCTTGTTCATCCGCTCGAGCGCGTCGGTGACCTCCGGCCGCGAACCGACCGGGTAGACCAACGTCCACACGTCGGCGCCGTCGAAACCGTGCCGTTCCTTGTAGGCGTAGTTGCACCGTCCGGCGTTGATGACCTCGGCGTCGTTGGCCACCGCGTAGCGCAACGACTCGTACATGAGGAAGGCGTAGGTGTTCAGCTCGCTCATTCTCTCGTTGTCGAGCCCGGCGAACACCAGACTGAGCCGCCCCCGATAGAGGAAACAGTAGAACGCCCCGACCATACGTCCCTCGTGCTCGGCGACGAGCAGGACGGCGCCCGGCACGCCGGTCACGCTGCGGAACATCTCTGGCCCGTAGATGTTGTCCGTGTGCTTCTCCGACGAGCCGATCGCCAGCCGGGTGAACTCGTCCAGATGCGGCACCATCTCGGCGCCGGTCAGCACCCGCAGCCGCACGCCGCTCTCCAGGGCCCGGCGCCACTGGCGGCCGAGCTCGCGACGGGGCTTGGAGGTCATCCGGCCGAGAAACGCCGACTCGGAGCCGCCCACCGGCGCCTCGTAGGCCCGATCCAGCAGCACCGGGCACCCGCCTGGCCGGGCCGCGGACCACGCGTCGACCTCGGCGCCGTCGAGGTTGGCGAAGACCAGCGCCTCGGCGCCCCACCGCTGCGCCTGCTCCAGGCCGAGGTCGACGGCACGTTCCCGGTACCCGGCCGAGCTGCCGCCCGCGCCACCGTGCACGCCGTAGACGGTGGACGAGAAGACCACCGGGCCGGACCAGACCGGCTCGACCCCGGCCGTCTCCTCGTACCCCCGCCACACCGGCGAGTGGTCCACCAGGTAGTACGGCACCAGCTCCGGCACCGGCCCGCCCTCCAGCGCCAGGTGACGGAACGCGCGGACCCGCTCGGCGCGGACGCCCTCCCAGGCCCGGGTCCAGGCCACCGTCGTACAGAAGAAACGCCCGTCGAACGGACCGGCCGGAACCGCGTCGGCCGAGTCCACCCAACGGGACCGTACGGTGTCAGTCACGGGTCACCCTCCTGTCAGATCGTCGAGGTGTCGATGACGAACCGATAGCGCACGTCACCAGCCAGTACCCGGCCGTACGCCTCGTTTATCCGATCGGCGGAGATCAGTTCGATCTCGGCACCGATCCCGTGCTCCGCGCAGAAGTCGAGGGTTTCCTGGGTCTCCGCTATGCCACCGAACATGGACCCGGCCAGTCGCTTGCGGCCGTCGATCAGGGCGAACAGATTGAGCGGCACGGGCGCCTCCGGCGCGCCGACGTTCACCAGGGTGCCGTCGTTGCGCACCAGGGCGAGGTACGCGCCGAGATCGATCGGCTCCGACACCGTGGACAGCATGAGGTCGAAGGCGCCGGTCAGCCGTGCGAAGGTCGCCGGGTCGCTGGTCGGGTGGAAATGGTCGGCACCGAGCTTGACCGCGTCCTCCCGCTTGCCCGGCGACCGGGACAGCACGCTCACCTCGGCGCCCAGCGCGTGCGCTATCTTCACGGCCAGGTGGCCGAGCCCGCCCAGGCCGACGACGGCGACCTTGCTGCCCGGCCCGGCCTGCCAGTACCGCAGCGGCGAGTAGGTGGTGAGGCCCGCGCACAGCAGCGGGGCGGCCTCCGCGAGCGACAGCGTCTCCGGAATGCGCAGGACGTAGTGCTCGTCGACGACGATGCGCCGGGAGTACCCGCCGTAGGTGGGCTCGCCGTTGCGGTCCCGCGCGTTGTACGTGAAGACCATGCCGGCGCAGAACTGCTCCTGGCCACGCTGGCAGTACGCGCAGGTACGGCAGGATTCGACGAGGCAGCCGACGCCCACCCGGTCACCGACCGCGAAGCCGGTGACCCCGGCGCCGACCTCGGCCACCACGCCGGCGATCTCGTGCCCCGGCACCATGGGGAAGATCGCCTCACCCCAGCCGGCGCGCGCCTGGTGGATGTCGGAGTGGCAGATGCCGGTGTAGGCGATGTCGATGGACAGGTCGTGGTCGCCGACCGGGCGGCGGTCGATCATGGTGCGCCGCAACGGCTCCTTGGCGGCGGGCACGGTGTATGCGGCAACGGTGCTCATCGAAGGCTTCTCCTCGTGGGCGCGCGAACGGTTGCCCGCTGGGTGGACACACGCGACGGCGATCTGCCGCACCGCGTTCAACGACCCAGCCTGGGGCCGGTACCACCCCCGTGTCTTCTTCCATCGGGCGGTCTTTCGGCCGGCGGGCGCCCATCCTGCCGGGCCGTCGCCGACGGCGGGCGCTCCCGCAACGTGGGAGTGGGCGGTCCGATCACGGTGCGTCGATCATTTCTGATATGAGGGAGCACCCGGCAGATCTCGGACCTGACCCACTGGCGGACGAGCGGCGGCGCGACACCGACGAGTACGTCGCCTTCGGCACGGCCGACCCTCGCCCCCTGCTGCTTCTGGTCAACAGCATGTGTGCGGACTACCGCGAGTGGGCGCTGCGTGGCCTGCACCGAAAGTTCCGGCTGTGGCTATTGGACGCGCAGGAGGCCACCTGGGACCGGCCGTACCTCGTCGGGCAGACCACCGTCGACGCGCTGAACCTGGACGAGGCCATCGCGGCGGCCAAGGAGCTTTCCAGCCGGCAGCCGATCGCGGGCGTGCTGTGCTACGACGAGATGCGGATCTGGGCCGCGGCGCGGATCGCGGCGGCACTGGGGCTGCCCACCAGCACACCCGACGCCGTCCTCGCCTGCCGGGACAAGCGGCTGACCCGGCAGCGGATGGCCGGCGCCGGTGCGGGCGCGGTCCGCTCCATCGCGGTGGCCGACGCCGCGGGCGCGCGCCGGGCCGCCGAGCGGATCGGCTACCCCGTGGTGCTGAAGCCGCGGGCGCTCGCCGGCAGCGAGGGAGTCACCCGGATCGACCGGCCCGACCTGCTGGACGCCGAGTTCGCCTTCGCCGACGGCGCGCACGTGACCGACGCGCCGCGGTTCGCCGAAGGGGTGCTCGTCGAGGAGTATCTCGACGGCCCCGAGATCACCGTCGACTCGGTGGTGCGGCGCGGCGAGGTCCGGCCCGCCTTCATCTCGCACAAGGAGCAGCGCCTCGCCCCGACGTTCGAGGAGACGGGCCACGTCGTCACCGCCGACGACCCGCTGCTGGAGGACGAGCGGCTGCGCGAGGTGGTGCAGTCGGCCCACACCGCGCTGGGCTTCTCACACGGCGTCACCCACACCGAGGTGCGGTTGACCGACAAGGGCCCCCGCATCATCGAGGTGAACGGGCGACTGGGTGGTGACATGATCACCTACGTCGGGCTGCTGGCCACCGGGATCGACCTGGCCGCGGCCGCCGGCCGGCTGGCCGCAGGCGGGGTGCCGGACCTCACCCCGCGCCGCCGCTGCACCGCCGCCGTACGGTTCTACTACCCGCCGCACGACATGGTGCTGGAGGAGTTGCGGCTGGATTCCGCCGGCCTGCCGGCCGGTATCTGGGAATGCACGATCCTCGCCGGACCGGGTCAGCGGCTGCTGCTGCCGCCGCGGTCGTTCGTGGACGGCCGGCTGGCCGCCGGCTTCGCGGTCGGCGCCGACGACGCGGCCTGTCAGCACGCCCTGGACGAACTCGGCACGCTGCTGCGGGTACGCGGCCGGCCGATCGATTGACGACTTCATTTCCTTTCGAATACCGGCGCCATCCAGGAAGGGCGGCAGTTTCAAAGATGCGACCAGATACGCACCGCCATGACCATGGCATGGTGAATTCACCCAAGCTGCAGACAACTCCGTACGACGCCGTCATTGTCGGCGGGGGTCACAACGGACTCGTGTGCGCGGCATATCTCGCGCGGACCGGCCGCCGGGTCGCCGTCGTCGAGCGACGTGATGTCGTGGGCGGCGCCTGCGTCACCGAGGAATTGATTCCCGGTTACCGATTCTCCACGGCGAGCCTGGTGACGGCGCTGTTCCCGCAGCAGATCATCGACGATCTGGGCCTGGCTCGGCACGGCCTGGAGGTCATCGCGCGGGACCCTTCGGTGACGGCACTCTTTCCCGGCGGGCGCAGCTTGACGCTGGGCGCCGACGAGGTCGCGAACGCCACCGAGATCAGCCGGTTCTCGGCGCGCGACGCGAAGGCGTACGCCGAGTACGGCCGGACGATGCGCCGGCTCGCGAAGGTGGTCGAGCCGTATCTGGTCGGCCCGTCCCGGACACCGCTGTTCGACGACATGTCGGCGCTGAAGGCTGTGCTGCGGACCGCCACGGACCTGCCCGACCCGGATCTGCGACTGCTCGTGACGGCCCTGTTCGGCAGCGCGCGGGAGTTGCTCGACGACTGGTTCGAGTCGGACGAGGTCAAGGTGCCGCTCTGCACCGAGGGCACGTCCGGCGTCGACGGCGGGCCGTCCACCCCCGGCACCGCGTATCTCATGCTCTACCACCAGCTCACCACCGGTGAGTGGGGACGGCCGGCGTGGGGCCACGTCAAGGGCGGCATGGGCGGGATCACCCAGGCGCTGGCCGCCGCCTGCCGGGAGTACGGGGTCGACATCGTCACTGGGCGGTCGGTGGAACGGATCCGCACCGGGCCGGACGGTGCCGAGGCGGTAGAGCTGAGCGACGGTGCTCGGCTCACCGCACGGGCGATCGTCTCGGCGGCCGACCCGAAAACGACGTTCCTCCGCCTCCTGGACGCCGATGCCGTGCCCGTCGCCTACCGCAGCGTGGTCGCCGGAGCCGACTACCCCGGGGTCGTCGCCAAGATGCACCTGGCCCTCGACCGTCTCCCCGAGGTCCGCGGCCTCGACGCCGCCGGCCCGCACCTGCGCGGGACCCTGATGCTCATCCCCAGCCTCGACCACCTGGACCGGATCCACGCCGAGGCGGCACAGGGCCTGCTGCCGAGCCAACCCCATGTGGAGTGCACGGTCCCCAGCGTCCTGGACCCCGGCCTCGCCCCGCCCGGCCGGCACGTCATGAGCGTCTACCTGCAGTACATCCCGTACGCGCTCGCCGACACGACCTGGGACGAGGCGAGGGAGGCCTTCGCCGATCGGGTGCTGGAGTACATGGAGTCGTACCTGCCGGGCCTGACGGCGTCCGTCGTCGACCGCAGGATGCACACCCCGGCCGACCTCGAACGCGACTTCGGGCTGCCGGGCGGAAACCTCTACCACGGCGCGATGTCGCCCCGCGACCTGTTCGCGGGCCGCCCCGTCGCCGGGTACCCCGACCATCGCACGCCCGTCCCACACCTGTACCTCTGCGGCTCCGGGACCCGTCCGGGCGGGGGCGTCTTCGGGGTGCCCGGCCGCAACGCGAGCGACGTGGTGCTGCGCGACTTGGAGGACGGCAATGTCCGCTGACCGGCCAACGGCAGAAGCCCAGCTCTCGGACTACGGGCTCATCACCCCCATCGCCCTGCCGATCGACGGCCGGATGCCCGACGCGGCGACGGGCGCCGCCGGCAAGGCGGAGTACGACGACTACTTCCGCCTGATCCGCGAGCGTCCGGACCTGACCGCGTGGTCACAGTCCTGCCTGGACGTGCAGCGCCAGATCCTCGCCGACCTCGACCTGACCGAACTGTCGGCCGAGGACCGTTGCGACATCCTGGCGGGCTGTCTCGTGGTCCTGCACGCGACACTCGAGCGGTGGGTCACCACCGGCGGGCACCGGCGCCGGGAGGTGGCCTAGTGAGCGGCGGTCAGCTGAGCGGCCGGCCCCGGCTCGGCCGGCCGGGTGCCGGCCGGGTGCCGGCCGGCGCCGGCCAGGCGGTGCTCCGCTGGAAGGTCGGCCATCAGCTGTTCCACCTGCACCTGGCCGCGATGAACACGCTGCTGGTCGATGCGCGCAGGGCACTCGAATCCCGTCGCTGGCGCGAGCTCACCGAGAGCCTCGACCAGCTGCGCGTCCTGTACGACGCGGCGACCGCGACGATGCGCTACGCCTCCGACTTCAGCCCGGCGACCTACGAGACGCTCATCCGCCCGTCGATGGCCCCCCCGTACCTGAGCCCGGGATTCTCCGGGGTGCTCAACCTCGAACACGAGCAGATGTTGGACCGCTTCCGCGGGCTGCGCCGGCAGTTCAAGCAGCTGCAGCGGGCGGGCGAGCTGCCGGCGGCGGTGGGCGAGGCGGGCGCCCGGCTGTGGTCCGCGCAGTCCCGCAACCGCAAGAACCACGTGCTCGTCTGCGAGAAGTTCGTCCCGGAGGGCAGGTCGCTGCTCAAGGAGCACTTCCGGGCTCAGGAGGAGACGGCTGATTCCGCGCAGCCGGCTGCGCGACACGACCCGAGGGAAGGCGAGCAATGATCGGGACCAGCGGACGCGCCGTGCTTGTCACCGGCGCGTCACGAGGAATCGGGCGGGCGATCGCCAAGGCGTTCGCCGCCAACGGAGACCGGGTGGCGGTCAACTATCGCACCAACGACAAGCTCGCCGAGGCGCTGATCGACGAGCTTCCCGGCGAGGGTCACCTCGCCGTGCAGGCCGACATCGCGGACCCCGACGCGGTCCACCGCATGGTGGAGACCGTGGCGGACGCCTTCGGCCGCATCGACGTCCTGGTCAACAACGCCGGCGTCTTCATCGACCACCCCATCCTGTCGTCGTCCTACCAGGACTGGCAGTCGGCGTGGCGGGCGGAGCTCGACGTCAACCTCGTCGGAGCGGCCAACGTCACCTGGTGCGCCGTACGGCACATGGGCGCGGGCGGACGGGTGGTCAACATGTCGTCGCGGGGCGCCTACCGGGGCGAGCTGGACTGTTCGGGCGACGCGGCCAGCAAGGCCGGGCTCACCGCGTTCGGGCAGACGATCGCCCTCGAACTCGCGCCGCGGGGCATCGCGGTGGCCTCGGTCGCGCCCGGGTGGGTCGAGACGGAGATGACCACCGACTACGTCACCGGTCCCGGCGCCGAGGCGATCATGGCGCAGAGCCCGTTCGGGCGGGTGGCCCAGCCCGACGAGGTGGCCGGCGCCGTGCTCTACCTCGCCTCGCCCGGAGCCGAGTGGGCCAGCGGAGCCGTGCTGCACCTCAACGGCGCCTCCTACCTCCGCTGCTGAGACCGGAAGTTGGCAGCGGCCCCCTGTTGTCGCCTACGCGATAACAGGGGGCCCCGCCTGGCGAGCCGCCTATCGAGCGGCGCTCGCCCGGGACATGCGCTCGCGCAGGCTGCGTGGACGCATGTCGGTCCAGGTGCGCTCGATGTGGTCGAGGCAGGTCTGCTTGTCCCCGGTGACGGCCACGTCGTGCCAGCCACCGGGACAGTCCAGCTCCACCGGCCAGATCGAGTACTGCTCCTCGTCGTTGACGACGACCCGGTACCGCCGCCTTCCAGCCTCACCCGACATGTTCCCGCTCCCTCCACTCGACGACCTGTTCACGCGCGGCCAGCTGCGCCCGCTGCGTTGCGGGCTCCGGAAAGAAGCCGACGTCGACCAGGTACTGGAAACACCTGTGCGCGAGCTCCTCGGACATCGGCGCGGAGCCGATGCCGGTGCCCTCGACGGCCGCCAGGGTGCGCGCGCACTCGACCTGCCGGTCGGCGGCGGCCAGCACGTCGGGCTCGAACGACTCCGTACGCAGGCGCCGCTCCTCGTCGAGGAAGAGCGGCAGCAGCGGCAGCACCGGGCTGCTCGGGTCAAGCTCGGCCAGCCGCTTGATCACCGTCTCGAACGGGACCGGATCGAAGGTGTAGCCGAACGACCTGATCCAGGAGAAGATCGACGCCACCGGGACCGGGTCGGGGTCCCACAGGTGGTACGTCCCGCCGAGGCAGTGCTCCTGCGCCGAGATGTGGGCGATGGCCCGCGAGACGTAGTCCACCGTGCTCACCGGCAACCGGTACTCGATGTCGGGCACGATGCCGAAGTCGAGCAGCCCCTTGATCTCCACCAGGAGGTAGTCGTTGAGCTGGGTCGCGCCCGTCTCGGTGTGGCTGAAGATCAGGCCCGGCCGGTAGATGGAGCACGGCACTCCACGATCGCGGGCCTCGCGGGCGAACGCCTCGGCGACCCACTTGCTGCGGGCGTACCCCTCGGGCACCGTCCGGGCGATCATCTCGACGTCCTCCCGGTAGGGCCGCTCGATGCCCGTACCCACGAGGACGTCGATCGTGGAGACGTGGTGGACGGCCTTCAGCGTTCCCGTGGTGGCGAGGCGCAGCACCTCGGCGGTGCCGTCGACGTTGGTCCGCTTGATCGCGCTGTACGGGTACATGAAGTTGGCGACGGCCCCGCTGTGATAGATCACGTCGATGTCCCGGCCGAGGCGTTCGTAGGCAGCCTCGCTCAGCCCGAACCGGGGCTCGGCCAGGTCTCCGACGACCGGTCGGATCCGGCTCAGGTAGGCGTCGTCCCAGATCAGGTAGCCGCTCATGGCCGCCCGGATCCGCTCGATCGCCTCGTCCTCGGAGGCCGCCCGCACCAGGCACCACAGGGTGGCGTCGGTGCGCTGGGCGAGTTCCTTCACCAGGTACGCGCCGAGGTAGCCGGTCGCTCCGGTGACGAACACGTGCCGCGGGTCGAACCAGGTCGACGGGGCCAGGCCGTCGGGGCGGATGTCCCCGTCGAGCTCGCCGGCGGCGGCGAGCTGTTCCGGCGTCCAGGTCCCCGTCGCGTCCCGGTCGTCCAGCCGGCGCGCGGCCTCGATGAGCTGCGCCACGCCGAGCACGCTCGGCACCCGGAACAGCTGGTGGGTCGGCACGGACACCTGGAAGCGACTCATGACGCCGAGCAGCAGCCGGGACAGGTGCAGGGAGGTGGCACCGAGGTCGAAGAAGTTGTCGGTCCGGCCGACCGGCAGGCCGAGCACCTCGGCCGCCAGCTCCGCCACCTCGGCCTCCAGCGGGGTGGTCGGCTCGGTGCCCGCGGCGCCCGCCGGCGCGGTCGGGTCGGGCAGCCGGCCCCGGTCGACCTTGCCCGCGACGTTGCGGGGCAGCGCGTCGAGGAGCATCAGCCGGCTGGGCACCATGTGCGCGGGCAGCCGATCCCGCAGGTGCTGCAGGATCTCGCCGGTGCCGGCCCCGGTGCTCCGCGCCCAGGCCACCAGGGTCGCCGTTCCACCGGCGTCGCGTACGTCCGCGACCGCCTCCACCACGTCCGGGTGGGCGGTCAGCGCCGACTCCACCTCGCCGAGTTCGATCCGGAAGCCGCGTACCTTCACCTGGTGGTCGAACCGGCCGCGGAACTCAAGCTCGCCCGCGGGCAGCCGGCGGACCCGGTCCCCGGTGCGGTACATCCGCTCGCCGCGGGTGGAGAACGGGTCGGGCAGGAACCGTTCCGCGGTGAGGCCGGGCCGGCCGTGGTAGCCGCGCGCCACCGTCTCGCCGCCGATGAAGAGCTCGCCCTCGGTTCCCTCCGCCAGCGACCGGAGCTCCTCGTCGAGGACGTAGGTCCGTACGCCGGGGATCGCGGCGCCGATGGAAACCGCGCCGTTAGCCGGCGTGACGGTCGCCGAGGTCGCCCACACCGTGGTCTCGGTCGGGCCGTAGTTGTTGACGAGCAGGCAGTCGGGGAGCAGCCGGTGGTGGCGTTCCACGAGGTCGGCCGGGCACGCCTCGCCGCCGACGATCGCGCACCGCAGCGTCGACAGCGGTTCGGGCGCGTCGGCGAGCATCAGGGAGTACAGGGTCGGCGTGCAGTCCAGATGGGTGATCTGATGCTTCGCGGCCAGGGTGCGCAGCGCCAGCGGGTCGCGCAGGTCGTCGGTGGAGGGGATGACGACCCGGCCGCCGGTGGTCAGCGTCCAGTAGAGCCCGACCGCGCAGGCGTCGAAGGCAAACGAGATCAACAGCAGGAAGCAACTCGGCTCCGGGCGGCCGAACTCCTGGTGGGCGAGCGTGGACCGGACGATCTGCCGGTGCGGCACCACGACGCCCTTCGGCTGCCCCGTCGACCCGGACGTGTAGATGAGGTAGGCGGCGTTGTCCGGCCCGGCCCGGTCCGGCACCGGGCCGGCCGGTTCGCCGGCTGCCGGCCCGGCGTCGAAGGTGACGGTCGTCCAGGGACCGGTCGGCGCGGTCGCGGCGAGCCGCTGCGGCGCCACCAGGACGGTGGCGCCGGAGTCTCGCATGAGGTAACTGACGCGCTCCGGCGGGTTCGCCGGATCGACGGGCACGTACGCCGCCCCGGCCTTGAGCACGGCGAGCAGCGCGACGACCGTGTCGCTGCTCCGCGCCGCCAGGACCGCCACCGCCGTCTCGGGGCCGGCGCCGGAGCGGATGAGCCGGTGGGCGAGGCGGTTGGCCTGGTCGTCCAGCCGGCCGTAGGACAGTTCGGCGTCGTCGCCGGTCACCGCCACGGCGTCGGGCCGGTCCGCCGCCTGCTGCTCGATCAGCCGATGGAGGAGTGCGGTTTCATTCATGGGTGGTCTCAGCGCCTTCCGCAACTCATTGGGGTTGACGGAGCTTCCGTTCGAAAACCGATGTGGTTCGTCGCCTGGTACGGTCCCATCCGCGCGATCGGGGGGCTACTCAGATCGTGCTTCGTGCCGGGTGACCTTTCGACCGGCGCCATTTTCCGACCGGTTTCTCCCCGGCGGCAATCTCGGAGATGCGAGGGCGCCGGAGCCGTCGCGACGATGTGGCAGAGACACCAGGCCAGAAAGATCGCCGACACCGACAGAGGTAGCGCAGCGATGACTCATGTGAACGGTTCCGGACGTGTCGCCCTCGTCACCGGCGGCGCCCGAGGCATCGGCCGGGCGATGTGCGAACGGCTCGCCCGCGACGGGTTCCGCGTCGCGGTCAACTATCGATCCGACGCGACCGCCGCCCGGTCCCTCGTGGAGCGGCTCCGGTCGGCCGGCGCGCAGGCGGTCGAGATCCAGGCGGACGTCTGCGACCCCGAACAGGCGGCCCACCTGATCGACGCGGCCACCGCACACTTCGGCACGGGCGTGTCGGTCCTCGTCAACAACGTCGGCGAGTTCAGCCTCAGCCCGGTTGCCGCCACCTCCGTACAGCGCTGGGACGAGGTCATCAACAGCAACCTCAACTCGGCCTTCTACACCACTCGGGCCGCGCTGCCGGCCATGCGCGACCAGCGGTACGGACGGGTCGTGACGATCGGCCTCTCCGCGTCCCTGATCGTCCGGGGCGCGCCCAACATCGCGGCGTACTCCGTGGCCAAGACCGGCATCGCGGTGCTGACCAGGTCGCTCGCAGTCGAGGAGGCCCCGCACGGCATCACCGTGAACTGCGTCGCTCCCGGGCTGATCGACAACGGTCACCTGCTTCCCCCGCAGACGGAATGGATGGCCAAGCGGGTCCCCGCCGGCCGGCTCGGCACCGGGGACGACATCGCGGAGGCGGTGGCGTTCCTCGTCTCCGACCGCGCCGCCTACATCTCCGGAGCGACCCTCGCGGTCGCCGGCGCCTGGGACTGGGAGGACCGCCCCACCGACCACGACGAGGGCGTGTTCGAGGTGTACGAGGAGAAACCAGCGGATGCCTGACCTGGTCGAAGCCCACGGCAACCGGGGCGGCACGGCGGTCGCCGGCCACGTGGAGCACCTCATGATCCCCGGACCGTGCCGGCTCGACCCGGACGACGCGGAACTCCTCGGCGGGCCGATCCAACCGCACTACGGCCCGTCTTGGTCCGCCTACCTGCGGCAGGTCCTGGACGACCTGGCCGCGCTGCTCGGTGCCGCGCACACCTACGTCCTGCCCGGCTCGGGCTCGGCGGGCCTGGACGCCGCGCTGTTCAACCTCTTCGAACCCGGTCAGCGCGTGCTGGTGGTGGATTCCGGATATTTCGGGGACCGGCTCCGGGCGATGGCGGGCGCGCACGGCCTGGATGTGCGGGTGGCGCCCTGCGTCGCGGGTCGTCCCGCCGATCCGCAACGCGTCGCCGAGCTGCTGCCCGGCTGCGACGGCCTGCTGGTCACCCACGTGGAGACGGCCACCGGGGTACGCCATCCGGTGGCGCAGCTCGCCGCGGCCGCGCGAGCGGCCGGGGCGGTGACCCTGGTGGATGCGATCGCGTCCGCCGGCGGCGAGTACGTCGACATGGCGCGGATGGGCATCGACGCGCTCGTCACCGCGTCCCAGAAGGGGCTCGGCGGGGCGGCGGGGCTCGCCGTGGTGGCGCTCAGCGACAGCGGCCGGCAACGGGTCCAGAGCCGCTCCCGGCGGCCGCCCACCTGGTACCTCGACCTCGCCACCTGGGATCATGCGGCCGCGGAGAGCCCGGACTGGGAACCCACCCCGGTGACCATGCCGACCAGCCTGATCCAGGTGCTGGGCAGCAGCGTACGGCGCATCCGGGCGACCGGGATCCAGGACTGGACCGACCGTCGTGGCCGGCTCGCCGCCACCTGCCGCGACGGCGTGCGACAGCTCGGCCTGCGCGTGCCGGCGCCCGAGGAGCACGCGGCGAACCTGGTGGTCGTGGTGGCCGACCCGCGCGCCGACGCCATCCGCGCGCGGCTGGCCGACGCCGGGATCATGGTGGCCGGCGGCCTGAGCCCGTTCGCGGACGGGGCGTTCCGGATCGGGCTGGTCGGACGGGCCGCCACCGCCGGAATGGTCCGGACGCTGTTGCGGGAAATCGCCCGAGCCCTGCGGTGACCAGCGCACCGACGAAGTGGCCGGGCCATCGCCTCGGGCGCGAAAATGTGTCACGAGAACAATCGCATCGGGCGCGGCATGACAACGGAAGTCTCGAAGGAATGGAGCGCGGTAGAATGGTCACCGTCATTGAGACGTGGTTCCTCAAGGAGGAATTCACGGACAAGGTCATCCCGATCATGCAGGAGCTCGACGACATCGTCGGCCCCAACGCCCACGCCGATCCGGGCTGGTCCGGGCACGCGGGGTTCTACCAGTACGACGCCGAGCCCACTCGGGTGATCATGATGTACCCGTGGCGCAGCCGTGAGATGCACCGGCAGGTGTGCGCCGTCGAGGACCCGATGCTGGCGGACTTCACCAGTAAGTACTGCGAGCGGCCGCGCCAGGTGCAGTACCTGACCGAGCTCCCGGTCGAGGTCGACCACGATCACGATCACTGATCACCGGCGGCCGACGAAGGCCGGGCAGCGGAGTACCTCACCCGCTGCCCGGCCTTCTCAGTCTGAGCTGAGGCGTCCGTCCCCGGCCCTGGCCCCACGGCGCCGCGGAGCCAGGGCGGGGGTGTCAGGCCGGCGGAACGGGGGTGTCGGCGGCGACCAGGTCCTTGTCCGCCGCGATCGCGGCGATCGTGCCGCCCGCCGTGGCCACGATGACGAACGGGGTGGGGCCCGGCATGGTCGGGCGGTGCGCCATGTCACCGGCGGCGTACACGCCGGCGACACTGGTCTGGTGGAAGTCGGTCACCTCCACACAGCCGTCCGGCAGCAGCCGGCAGCCGAGCTGGGCGGGGATCGGCGAGCGCTGACCGAACTGCCCGATGGCGAAGAGCGCCCGCCGGGGGAGGGGCTCACCCGACTCGAAGACGATCCGCTCCAGCTCGTCGCCGCCCGACTCCAGCCGGACGAGCTTCTCGGCGCGGACCGGCACGCCGTACGTCGCCAGCCGGGCGCGGGTCGCCTCGTCGAGGTCGTCGCCGCGGCCGTTGACGCACAGCACCACGTCGTCGCTGAACCTGCGCAGGTGCAGCGAGAGGTCCACCATGACGGGATCGGCGCCCAGCACGGCGATCGGCGTGTTCCGGACCTCGTAGCCGTGGCAGTACGGGCAGTGGTAGACCCCGCGCCCCCACAACTCCTCGATCCCCTCGATCGGCGGCAGGTCGTCGGCCAGCCCGGTGGCGAGCACCAGCCGACGCGCCTGGACGGTGTCACCGCCCGCCAGCGCCAGCTCGAACCCGCCCGCCTCGAGCTGCCGGGCCTCGTCGACCGCCACGTTCCGGGTCTCCACCGTGGAGTATCGGGCGAGTTCCTCGCGGGCGATCGCGCGCAACTCCGCCGGCGGCGTTCCGTCCCGGGTGAGGAAGTTGTGCATCTCGGCGGCGGGTGCGTTGCGGTACTCGCCGGAGTCGATCAGGAGCGTTGTCCGGAGTGCCCGGCCGAGGGTGAGTGCAGCGGACAGACCGGCCGGTCCACCTCCGATGACGATCACGTCGAACACGGGAACCTCCTTGAGGGTTTGGCCCTGGCGTTCGGGCAGGTTGTCTGGTCGCCACGGCCCTCATGTCAGGATCACGGTCGGGTCGGGGAGTTACCTCTTCAAAGTTGCGGAGCGGGAACCGGGGCGGAGGGTCGCGGGGGCGCCGCCGCGCGGCGCCGGGCGGCGAACTCCCTAATGGACTGTGCCACGTAATCGATCATTTCCGCCGTGATGCCCGGGTAAACACCGACCCAGAACGTACGGTCGGTGATGATGTCGCTGTTGGTGAGCTGGCCGGCGACGCGGTGCTCGCGGTCCCGGTAGGCCGGGTGCCGGGTGAGGTTCCCGCCGAAGAGCCGACGGGTGCCGATCCGCCGTGACTCGAGGAAGTCCACGAGTTCCCGGCGGGTGTAGGGCGCGTCGGACCGGACGGTGATGGCGAAGCCGAACCAGCTCGGGTCGCTGCCCGCGGTGGGCTCCGGGAGCAGCAACCCCGGCACGTCCGCCAGGCCCGCGCGCAGCCGCTGCCAGTTGCGCCGCCGCGCCGCCCCGAACTCCGGCAGCTTGCGCAGCTGGGAGAGCCCGAGCGACGCCTGCAGGTCGGTGGACTTCAGGTTGTATCCGACGTGGGAGAAGATGTACTTGTGGTCGTAGCCCTCGGGCAGGTCGCCGAGCTGGTACGCGAACCGCTTCAAGCACGTGTTGTCCTCGCCCGGCTCACACCAGCAGTCCCGCCCCCAGTCCCGCATCGACTCGACGATGCGGGCCAGCGCCAGGTTCGCGGTCAGCACGCAGCCGCCCTCGCCCATGGTGATGTGGTGCGCGGGATAGAAACTGACCGTGGAGACGTCGCCGAACGTCCCGGTGAGCCGGCCCTTGTGCAGCGACCCGACGGCGTCACAGTTGTCCTCGACGACGAAGAGGCCGCGGTCCTCGGCGAGCTGGGCCACCTCCTCGGCGGGGTACGGGTTGCCCAGGGCGTGCGCGATCATGATCGCCCGGGTACGCGGCCCGATCGCGGCCTCGATCCGCTCGGCGGTCGTGTTGTACGTACCGAGCTCCACGTCGACGAAGACCGGGGTGAGCCCGTTCTGGATGATCGGGTTCACCGTCGTGGGAAATCCGGCCGCGACCGTGACCACCTCGTCGCCGGGGCGCAGCCGGAGGTCGTCGAGCTGCGGCGAGGTGAGCGCCGAGAGCGCGAGCAGGTTCGCCGACGAGCCGGAGTTGGTGAGGTGAGCCTTCCGCAGCCCCAGCGTGCGGGCGAACGCGCTCTCGAACTTGCGCGCGGCGACACCCGCGGCGATCCGCAGCTCGATGGCCGACTCGGCGAGCGCCACCCGGTCGTCCTCGTCCAGCACCGCGCCGGACGACAGGATCGGCGTCACGCCGGGGACGAACTCGTCGGTGGCGTTCTCCCGGTGCAGCCGGCGCACCTCCGCCATGATCTGCGCCTTGCGCGTGCTGTTCACGTCGACCTCCTGGAGTCGTCTCTCGGGCATCAGGTGGTGAACCGTTGCGCGCTCGACCGCACCTGGTCCACCAGCCGGGCCTGCCGCAGGATGGCCTCGCCCTGCGGGCCGAAGTCCGCCTTCCGCAGGATCGACCGGGCGAAGACCTCGAGGGTGTTGCGGAACTGGTGGTCCGCCGGGAGCGTCAGCTCCTCCGCCCGGTCCTGGCTGTCGATCCGGACCACCGGCTGCCACGTCGGGGGCGGGGTGAACGCCCGGTCCAGCGTCAGGCGCCCGCGGTCGCCCCACAACGAATAGCCGGACCGGTAGGCGTGCGCGAAGCCGAAGGACAGCTCGGCGGTGACACCCGAGGGCGTGCACAGCAGGGCGTGGCCGCCCACGTCGACACCCCGGGCCGGGTCCAGCCGGCGCGCCGCGCCGACGACCTGGAGCTCTGCCCCCAGCAGGAGTTGGGCGGCGCGGATCGGGTACACACCCACGTCCAGCAGCGCGCCCCCGCCCAGGTCCGGGCGGTACCGCACGTCCGACGGGGCGAGCGGGGGAATGCCGAACCGCGCGGTGAAGACCCGGGGCGTGCCGACCCGGCCGTCCGCGACGAGCCGGCGGACCGTCTCGTGCTGGGAGTGGTGGAGGAACGTGAAGTTCTCCATCAGCCAGAGCCCGGCCTTCGCCGCCTGGTCCACCAGGTCCTGGGCGGTGTCGGGGTCGACGGTCAGGGGCTTCTCCGACAGCACGTGTTTGCCGGCCGCGAGCGCGCGGCCCACCCACTCGGCGTGCAGGCCGGTGGGCAGCGGGACGTACACCGCGTCGACGTCCGGCCGCTCCAGCAGGCTGTCGTACCCGCCGCCGGCGGCGCACCCGAACCGCCGCGCGACGTCCCGCGCCTTGGCGGGATCCCGGCTCGCGACGGCCGTGAGCTCGATGCCCTCGGCCTCGACCAGCGCCGGGAGGGTCCGGCGCAGCGCGATGCTCGCGCAACCCAGCACCCCGACGCGAACCACGGACCGCATCGCAGTCGTCCTCTCACCAGAGACTGTGCAGGCAGGCGACGAGGCTGCGCGCCTGGACGTTCACGTAGTGGCCGTGCCGGAGCAGCTCGCTCAGCTGGCCGACGGTGAGCCAGCGGTAGCCGTCCGGGGCCCGCAGCGGGAAGTCCTCCTCGACCTCGATCACCAGGTACCGGTTCTGCGCGTCCAGGAACCGGCCGCCCTCCTCGGAGAGGAGGGCGTCGAACCGGACCCGCGCCGGGTCCGCGCCGAGCACGTGGTCGAGGTAGCGCGGCCGCCGGTCGGCGGGCAGGCCGGCGTAGTTCTCCGGCGTGCACTGCACGGTGGGCCCCAGCTCAACCTTGTCGATGAAGCCGGGCTCGACCCGGGCGTGCACGAGCACGTGCACGACCCCCTCGATCCGCTTGGCGAGGAACGCGATGACCCCTCGCGCGCTCGGTACGAGCAGCGGCTGCCGCCAGGACGGCACCTCGCGGTTGCTCGCCTCGACGTGCACGGCGACCACCCGGAAGTGCCGGCCCTCGTCGTGCGCGATCTCGCGGGCCGACCGGCGCCAGCCGGTGACCTCACGCGCCGGGATGAGCCGGGTGCAGACCTCGCGCCGGGTCTTCTCCTCGGTGAGCCAGCTGAGGATCTCAGCGAGGTCGTGCCGGGCGCCGGCGGAGTTGTCGAGCGACCGGGCCAACGCCTCCCGGAACCCCCGGGGGGCGTGCCGCGAGCCGCTGTCCCGGTCCGGGGGAGCGAACGGCATGCAGGACAGCACCGTACGGGCGTCCATGTTGACGAGGTTGTCGACGTGCAGCAGGTCCAGCACCTGGCGCAGGGAGAGCCAGCAGAAGTCGTCGTGCGGCGGGACGTCGCCGGTCACCTCGACGACCATGTTCCGGTTCTGCTTGCGATAGAACCACGAGCCCTGCTCGGATTGCAGGACGTCGACGAGCACCCGTCCCCGGCCGGCGCCGACGAAGTGCTCCAGGTAGCGGATGCCGCCGCCGCGGTGGACCCGGGTGGAGTTGCTGCGGGTCGCCTGGACCGTCGGGGACAGCTGCAGCGTGTTGACGTTGCCCGGCTCCATCTTGGCCTGCATCAGGCAGTACGGCACACCGTCGAAGTACTTGACGAGGATGCCGCAGAGCCCGATCTCCGGCTGGTTGATGATCGGTTGAGACCACTGCGGCACCGGCCCGTAGTCGCTGCGGACGGCCAGCCCCTCGACCGTGAAGAACTTCCCGCTGACGTGGCCGAGGTTCCCGGTCTCCGGGTCGAACCGCCAGTGCTCGAGATCGTCGAAGCGGATCGGCGTGACGTGGAAGCGGTTCGATCGCACCCGGCCGGACCACCACGGCCCGAACCGTCCGACCGAACGGTCCTCGGCGGCCGTCACTGACTCGGTGAAGATGCGGCCGGCGCCGGCCTGCTCGCGGAGCGCCGTGCTGTGAGACATCTCGAGAGACCTTTCTCGGCGGCTCCGGAAACGGTCGTCCCGCCAGCCCGAGGCGCCACCATCCGCATCGCACCCGTGAGGCACCAGAATGAATCCGTCGCCGCCGGAATGCCACTCCGGAGTTGCGCTGTGAGCGCCGCAATTCCGAAGTGGCGGGACGGCCGAAGTGGTTTCATTCTGGAACCACCTTGGCCGGGGAAATTCCAAACAACAGCGAACATTGGAGGATCGTCATGGAGAACATGACTGCGGTGCTGGCCGCGACCGACGAGCAGCTGCTGACCGCCGCCGAGGTGGCCTCGGTCGACTTCAGCGACGCCATCGTCGCCCCGTCGATCGTGCTCGGGGAGCCCTGCGACGTCTGAGACGTCGTCTCAGCAGTAGCGTGATGATGATGGTGCCGCGGTTCCCGCGGCACCATCGTCGTCTCGTTCGAGGCCGGAAGGACGAACCGATGACGACCCGCCCGCTCCTGGGCTCCGTGCTGATCGGAGTCTGTGGCTCCAGCGCAGCCGTCTCGACCGGGCGCCTGGTCGAGGAGGCCCTGCGGTACGCCGACGACGTCACCGTGGTCGCCACCCGCACGGCGGCCGCCCGCTTCCTCCCCGAGTTGCCGGTGGCCCTGTACACCGACGAGGACTGGATCGACGACCCGCTGCACGTGACTCTGCTGGAGAAGGCCGACACCTTCGTGGTGGCGCCGGCCACCGCGACGACCCTGGCGAAGGCCGCCGTCGGCATCGCCGACACGCTGGTGACGGCCCTCATCTCCGTCCACGGCCCCGGCATCTACTTCCAGCCCTGCATGAACGCGCGCATGTGGGCCAACCCGGCCGTCCGGCGGGCCGTCGCGACGCTGCGCGGAGACGGGCATCACGTGCTGGAGCCCGGCCCGATGACCTCACGGTCCAGCCCGGTCCTGGGATCCGGGGTGGGGGAGATCCCCGGCGCCGTGATGGACCTGGTCGCCGAGCACGTCTCGACGGCCGGCGGAGGACCGGCCCGCCTCGGTGCGCAGCCTGGAAGATGAGCCCGAGGCGGCACGCGCCTAACGTTTCCCGTATCTGATCCGGTGCGGCCAGACCGTGACGAAGGAGCTGATGGACATGCCGAAGGTTTCCCGGGACAGCGCCACGAAGACCGAGGAGGTCGGCCCCGTCCGGGATCGATTCGAGATCATCGACGGCTACTCGGTGAACTTCACGGTGTTCGAGGAGGACATCGACGCGACCCCGCTGCTGAAGGGCCTGCCGGGGGACCGCTGCCAGTGCCCGCACTGGGGATACGTCTTCAAGGGCACCATGACCGTTCGGGTCGGCGACTCCGACGAGGTCTACCACGCCGGTGAGGCGTTCTACACCCCGCCCGGGCACACCCCGCTGAAGCACCAGGCCGGCACCGAGGTCATCATGTTCAGCCCCGAGGCGGAACTGAGCCGGACCGGGGCGGCGGTGCGCCGCAACGCCGCGGAGCAGTCCCTGCACGTCCGCACGTCCGAGTAGGACAGCCGTACCGCCATGGCCCGCCGCGACATCGTCTCCGGCGGGCCACGGCCGTGCCGGCCCCCGCCGTGGCGCGGCTACCCCGCGCCGGCCCGGCCCGCCTGTGCGGCACTGACGTGGCCGGCCTCGTGCAGCCACCGGACGGTGTCGGTCAACGTCTCGACGAGTGGCCGGGCGGCCGCTCCCAGCAGCTCGTCGGTCGCGGTGGTGGCCAGCGGCCGGGCCACCCGGCAGGCGTAGATCGCCCCGTACTCGACCGGCACGTGCACTGGCAGGACCCGCTGGGCCAGCCCGGCGAGCCGGCCGACCGGCAGCAGCGCGGCCGCGGGCAGGTGCACTGCCGGCAGCCGGCGCCCGGTGACGCGGCGCAGCCCGGCCAGCAGCTCCCGGGTCGTCACGAACCGGCCCTGCCCGGCGACCCGGGCCGGGCCCGGCGCGCCGTCGAGCAGACGGGCGTGCAGGGCGGCGAGATCGCGGACGTCCCCGATCGGGAAGCCGCCGTCCGGCCAGATCGGCATCAGCCCGCGCAGCACGTCGCGGATCCGGGCGGTCTGGTCGCCCAGGTTGGGGTCCAGCGGGCCCAGCAGCGCGGGCGGATGCACGATGGTGACCGGGGCCCCCTCGTCCTGGTGCCGGCGGGCCACCCGCTCGGCCGCCGCCTTGGCGGACAGGTAGGCCTCGCGCGGCCGGGCCACCGGCGAGTCGGCGGTCACCGGACCGGGCGCCGGGACCAGCGCCCCGAACGTCGAGACGTGCACGACGCGAGGTACGCCGGCCGCGCGGGACGCGTCCAGCACCACCTCCGTGCCGCGGCGGGTGACCGCCCGGATCTCGGCGCGGCGCCGCGGATCGAAGCTGTAGACCGAGGCGGCGTGCAGGACCGCCGAGCAGTCCCGGACCGCGGCCGCGACCGTCGCCGGGTCGGTGACGTCCCCGGTCGTCACCCGCAGCTCGGCCAGGTCGACGCCGTGCGGTCGCAGCGCCCGGGCCGCGCGCCGCCGGTCGCGCACGAGCAGGTGTACGGCGCGGCCCCGGCGGTGCAGTAGGGCCACGGTGTGCGAGCCCACGAACCCGGTGCCGCCGGTGATCAGAATGGTCACTGGTGCCTCCCTCGCGCCCGTCGGGCGGCGGGCATTCTCGGAGTTGGCCGGCCCATCCAAGGCCGAAATGATGGGTTTCCGGACTGTCGGTCCGGCTCATTCATTCGTTCTTTACGGGAGCGGCGAAATGGTTATCAAGGTCATGCCGTCCGACGATCGCGCCGCATTCGCGCGATGGGTGCAGAAGGCCTCGGACGACGAGCTGAAAGAACTCCTGGCGCAGTCCCGTACCGACGTTCTCACCGCGCTGGTCGACGGAATGCCCGACGTGTTCCGGTCCGACCGCGCGGGCACCCTGGACGTCGTCGTGCACTGGCGCGTCACCGGACGCCCCGACGGCGACGCGGACGTGTTCGAACTGCGCATCGCCGGGGGCCGGTGCGTCGTGGCGCCGCCCGAGACGCCGGCGCCCCAGCTGGTCCTGTCGCTCGACGCGGTCAACTTCGTCAAGATGACCACCGGCAACGCCAACGCCCGGATGCTGTTCCTGCGGGGCCGGCTGCGGGCCCGCGGCGACCTCGGCCTGGTCAACCGGTTCCCCGCACTCTTCGACGTGCCCAAGCCGTGAGGCGCCGGTGGCCCGCCACGGGCGGGCCACCGGACGCCAAGGCCCTGTCCTGCCGATCATTGCCGGGCTGCGGCGGCCCCAGACGGCGACCGGCGGCGTTGGAGGTTCGTCCGGATACAACACCGGTATCCGGGCGCACCACCCCCGGGGCGGGCCCCCCCCGGGGCAACCCCCCCCCCCC
>NZ_JBFAID010000022.1:36477-86292 GCF_040654475.1 Micromonospora sp. NPDC050686 | reverse complement strand
CCGCCGCCATCTGGCACAACAACAAAACCGGCGCACCCGTCACCCGATCCCTGATCGCCTACGACCACTGACCGATTTCGGAACTACTCGTCTAGCGACCCACACGTACGCGGTCGGCGGCGTACAGCTCGCGGGAGCCGGCGGCCCGGAAGACCACAAGCACCGGGACGCCTTCGCCGATCTCCAGCTCACGACGCTCAGCAGGCGTCGGCATCCGTGCCGAGGCGGTGTCGCCCTTGAGGAGGGTCACCGTCTCGGTCGGCTCACCTGCCCGGACGAAGGTGCCGCGCGGCGGTTCTACGATCACGAGCCCTTCCGACCGGAGTAGCGCTATCGCCTGTCGCACACTCGTGCGGCTCAGCCCGTGCTCCTGAGCCAGCCGCAGCTCACTCGGCAGCGACGCGCCGGGCGCGAGGTCGCCAGACGTGATCCGGTCTCGCAGGAGGTCTGCGAGCTGCCGGAACACGGCCCGATCCGAGCTGGGGTCGATCACGAATGTGACGCTACGTGTCCAACAGTTCTACATCTTATTGTATCTACAGTCCTACGTCGGTACGGTGAATGAGCAGGCGCGGCGGTCGGATGACCAGCTAAGGCCCGGCCGCCGCGCCGTCGACCCATGCCCGAGGGGAGATCCGGTGCCGCGCGTCTCGTACGAGGAGTACCTGATAGCCGTCGCGCTCACCCTCGCCCGCCGGCACCGGCCGGTCTGGTCCTGGCGAAAGTGGCGGCGGATCTGCCGCTGCGGAGCCGATCTGCCCTGCCACACCCGGCACCGCATCCCCATCAACCGCGGCCACTGGCCAGGAGAGGAGGCGCAGTGAAAGCCGACCAGGAGCACGTGATTCTGGCCGTACACGTCCGAGGGATCGACGGCATGTGCGTCGGCTGCCGCGCCTGGTGGTCGCGCCTGGCCCCGTACCCGTGCTGGCAGGTGGACTGGGCGACCCAGCCGGCAGGCCCGGACGATCACAACCCGCTTCCTCGGCGGTGTGCGGTGACCACCCACGGCCCCGTCATGCCGATCTGGAGCTGCGGCGGCTGCAACGCCGCCTGGCCCTGCCCGACCCGGCGGCGGGAACTACAGGCCGAGTTCGCCGACGCCCCGGTCTCCCTCGCCCTCTACCTCGGCTCCTACCTCGTCCAGGCCGCCGAAGACCTGACCTGGGTGCCGGCCGGCGCCCTGCACCGCAGGTTCCTCGGGTGGACACGGGAAACGGGCCGAACCCGCCAGCAGTACAGCAGCGCAGTACAGCAACCGTGCCAGCCGAACCCGACCGAGAAGCGCGCCAGCAGCCGGGATGACCTGCCGGCTCGCCGGCAATCCATGGGTTCAGGGTTCGAGTCCTGGCGGCTCACTCCATAACCCGACACGCGCCGGGGTTCGAACATCAGCACCCTCAAGGAGCTCCGGCCGAGGTCTGGACGCGACGTCGCCATTCGGGTTCTGTTCGTCTTTGATCCCTGGTCGCTGGCGGTGCTGTTGGTCGCCGGCAACAAGGCCGGAGACTGGACGCGGTGGTACGAGAAGGCGATCCCGATGGCCGAGGTTGCGTACGAGGGTTGGCTTGCCTTCGAGAGGAAACGGAGGGGAAGGCTGATGCCGAGGCATGGGTCAGCGCCTTCCACCTCGCCGAGGAGCGCAAGCGTCTCGGCCTCACCCGGCGTCAGGTGGCCGAGCTGATGGGGGGTCACGCCCGGACGGGTACGGCGGCGACCTCCGTCAGATCGCCTCGCATAGCCCCGCCTGGACCGGGCGGCCACGCTTGCGGCCGTCCGGGCACCTGCTGCTACCGTCGTCAGGGTGATCCTCGAGGAACACTGGTGGAATGGGGACGCGACGGCCCGAGGGCGCCGCGACGTCTATATCCGGACCGATGGTCAGCGCTGGGAAGTTCAGGCGCAAATCGGTGGCGCACAGGGCCGTTCAGAGGTGCTGGAGTGCTCCAGCCGCAGCTCAGCGAGCATCCTCGCGGGGGCTTGGCGCGGCGGCAGCCCGGGCTGGCGCGAACTGCCGCACTAGGCACCGGCAGGCGCTGCCGCCGTGGCCCACACTCAGCCGGCCTGCCGGACGGTGAGCGTCGCCGAGCCGGTCTCGGGTGCCACCGGATCGAGCACGAGGTGTACGCGCCGCCCTCGGCAACGGACCCGTCTCGAACCGAGCGGTCTCGCCGATGACGCAGCCGTTGCCCACGGTGTCGCCGTCCGGGCCGGTCAGCAGCAGGATCCCGCACCGGTCGGGCACGCTGGCGGCGGTCACCTCGACGGTGAGGCGTCGACCGGCGTCGGCGGTGAACCGCAGCCGGCTCACCGCGCCGGGGCGGCTGACGGTCATAGTGGCGGCCCGCCCGTCCGCGACCGTGTCGGCCTGCTCGTCGTGGGCGTCGCGGAAGTCACCTGTGCCTAACCCAACGCCGGCAGATCAGGTGCGCTGCGGACCGCGCGCCCGGTCCAGCACCTCCTCCACGGTGAGCGGGCTGCGCGGGTGGTGGCTCAGCGAGAGCGGCGTCCGAATCTTCCGCGGTGCGGCGCCCTCGGCGGCGAGATAGAACTCGCCCACGGTCAGCCGGGAGATGTCCGGCACGTCTCCCCCCTTGGCCCGGGCCATCTCGCGCGCCGCCTCGATCTGGATCGGGCTGTTCATCAGGCCGTACAGCTGGGTCGCCGCGTTGCCGGGGATGCGGTTGTGCAGTCCCTTCGGCGCCTGGGTGGCGAAGATCAGCCCGAGTCCGTACTTGCGTGCCTGGGCGGCCAGGGCCAGCGTGCTCTGGGTGCAGGCGGTCAT
Source organism: Micromonospora sp. NPDC050686 (assembly GCF_040654475.1). Lineage (NCBI taxonomy): Bacteria > Bacillati > Actinomycetota > Actinomycetes > Micromonosporales > Micromonosporaceae > Micromonospora > Micromonospora sp. NPDC050686. The sequence continues at coordinate 83,507 of NZ_JBFAID010000022.1, read as the reverse complement.
CGCCCCGGACGGGGCGAACGTCTGGGCTTCGTCCATGATGAGCAGCCCCAGCAGCGGCCGGTCCCCGGCCGGGTTCCTCTTGATCCAGGCGAAGAGCGCCATCTGGAGCTGGTTGACGAAACTCTGGCGTACGTCGTCGGACGGCAGGCCCACCAGGCTGACGACCGAGACCCGGGCCCGCTTGCCGGGGGCGGGGGTGAGCAGCGCGCCGGGATCCATCGGCGTGCCCTCGCCCCCGAAGAGCGGGTCGTTCACCATGGCGGCGGTCAGGGTCTGCGCCAGGCCGAGACCGATCTTGTCGGCGTCTTCGAGGTCGATGATGCCGTCCGGCAGGTCGGCCAACGTGTCGACGAGGCCCTTCAGCCGGTGACCGCCACGCTGGCCGTAGTGCTCGACGGCCTTGCGCAGCACCGCCAGCCCCAGGTGCGCCCTGGTGGCCCGGCCGGTGACCATGGCGCGTGGCGCGAGGGCCGCGACGGCCGCCTCGACGGCCTCGCCGAACTCGTCCGGGTCGTCGCGCACGCTGGTGAAGTCGGGTAGCGGCTGGAAGCTCAGCGGGCGGCCCGCCGAGCGGCGCGGCGTCCAGACCACGACATCGGTGTGGGCCAGGTAGTCCGCTGCCCTGGCCGCGTCACCCGGTCGCCACTGTGCCGGTGGCTCGGGCCACCCCTCGCCGAGGCGGGCGAGGTCGTTGTTGGGGTCGAGCACGATGGCGGAAACCCCCGCGAGGGCGCACTCCTCGACGATGCGGCGGATGAGTACGGTCTTGCCGGAGCCCGAGCCGGCGAAGATTGTGGTGTGCTTCCGGAGTGCCTCGAGGGCCAGCGGGACCGGCGTCCCGTCGTCGTACCCGTATCCGACCACGAACGCCGGCTCGGTCGCGGCGGCGGTCGTCGGCTTGGCGGCGGCGGTGGGCGTTGCCGGCTCGGTCGGGGACGGGGTCGCCGAGACCGGAGCAGTGGCCGGCGGCGCCGGCTCGGTCGCCAGGGCCGGCGTGGGTTCCGGTGGCGGCCCGTCCGCCGTCCAGCGGTCGACGTCCGCCAGCGCGTGCTGGAGGAACTTCAGCTCCCGGGTGGGGCGGCGGTCGGTCAGCCACCCCTGCAGGTCCATCGTCGCTTCGGCGAGCATGACCCGCAGCGCCGAGAGGATACGCAGGTCCTCCTCGTCCAGGCCGATGGTCTGGCCGCCCGCCTCGGTGAACGTGCCGATGGTCTTCCGGGTGGCCGCGCTGGTCGACCACTCGCGGTTGCGCAGCAGGAAGAGCTTGCGTTTGGCCAGGCCGGTGTCGAGGGCGGAGGCCACGCACGCCTTCCGGAGCCGGGCCAGCGCCGCGTTGCCGTGGTGATTGTCGCTGATCGCCCGGAAACACCAGTGCACCTGGTCCTCGGTGCGCTCGTCCAGCGTCAGGCGCAACCGGGCGTGCAGCGGCGGGTCGGTGCTCGGGGGCGGGTCGACGCTGAACGCCGCCCCGGCGTCGCCCCGTTCCAGGATCCAGGCGGTGAGCCCGGCAGCGAGCAGCGGCGGCATCACCTCGTCCTCCGACGTCCGCTCGCGCGGGGTGGTGACGTTCGCAACGCGCCTCAGCTCGGCGAAACGGGCGTCGTAGCGGTCCAACTCCTCGGTGGTGGCGGCGGTGGGCGGGGTGGGCCGGGGCTCCCGGGGCTCCGCGGCGGGCGGCTCGCCGAGGCTGGTCAGCTCCCGGACCTCGTCGTCGGCGAGGCAGGCGCGGATGTGCCGGTCGATCTCGATGAGCAACTGGCGCGGGGTGAACGCTCCCGCCTCGGCGAAGGCGCGCGGGGACACCGGCCACGAGGGGTACGGCGGCGCGAACCCGACCTCCTGGTAGCGGAGGTTGAACCGCTTCTCGATGATCGCCCGGGCGAGGTCGGCATCGTCGATCCGGCGCAGCGGCGGCGCCTCCCGGAACCGGTCGGCAACCGTGTCGGCGGCGGTGGACCTGATGATGGTCCACGAGTTCGGTATGCAGGCGAGGAGGGTCAGCGTGCGCCGCGTCGTCTGCCGCAGCGACATGAGGCCGTCCGCCATCCGGGCCAGCATGAGCGCCTGCTCCGGACTCATCGCGGCGGCACCGACCAGCGAGGGGTCGCTCTGGATCGCCAACTGGGCGATCAGCGTGTCGATCTGGTCGATCGCCACGACCGACGGACCGGTGAGCGCCAGCAGCCAGGACAGGTCCTGCACGATCTGCTGGGCCGGGCGGGGAACCCGGCGCATCCCCCAGGTCGCGCGTTCGCCCGGAACGACCTCCTCGCCGGAGAGGAAGTAGTTCTCCGCCACGTCGCGGTGGGAGATGTCCTCGGAGGCGCTCAGCGCGAGTGCCCGCGCGGTCTCCTGGCACGTCCGGGCCGCGTGCCGGTCGAAGTCGCCGAGCCCCTCCAGGAACGCGTCGAGCGCCGCCCGGGTCAGTTCGGTGTCGCCCATGACGGCTCGGCGTGCCGTCCGGGGCGCGCCCACCAACGCCGACAACCGCCGCAGCAGCAGCTTGAGCTGGGTCTCGCGGCTGCCCGGCACCGGTCGGGCCAGGCCGTCCAGCATCGCGGCCAGCACACCGTCCCAGAAGCCCTCGGCGTCGAGCAGGCCGACCAGGAAGAAGTAGCCGCCCTTCTGCTGCACCTGCTGGCGGATCACGCCCAGCAGGTGGGTCTTGCCGGACCCCCGCTGGCCCTGGACGACCAGGCCGAGCGGGCTGCCGTGCGGGTTCGCCGTGGCCTCGTCCACGCCGGCGAGCACATCCCGGACGGCCGGGACGTGCAGGCCGTCGACGTGGAAGGGCAGCGGACGCCACACGTCGTCGGGAACCGGCGCCCAGTCGAACCGCAGGGCCGCCAGCGCGGTCCCTTCCGCCTCGTCCATCACACGCCGATCGCCAGCAGGTGGTTCTCCTGCCCGCCGAGCCGGAGCGCTGCCGTGATGTCCGCCTCGGTGAGCGTCTGCTGATTCGACTCCGGAGCGATGGTCACGCCGTCGGATCGGCTGAGCCGGCGCAGCGACTCGTCCAGGTCGTCCCGTGGCACGTCGGCGAAGAACGGGCGGAGTCGGCGCAGGCTGACCCACGCCCCGGGCTCGTCGGCGAGCGCCCGGTACGCGCTGACGATACGCGCCCGCAGCGACCCGGACGGGTCGGCGGCCGGGGCGGAAGCCGGCGCTCGTACGTCGGTCAGGGCGAAGAGTTCGGTCAGCGTGGCGCAGCCGCTGCGGGCCAGGACGCGATCCCGCAGGTTGGCCTGCAGAGCGGTCAGCGCGGCACCGAGCGCGGACGCGCCGCGCAGCGTGAAGTCGAGGTCGCTCTGCACCCGCACCCAGCCCTTGTCGTCCAACTGGAGGGCGTACGTCGATCCGCTCTTGCGGCTGGCGACGTAGTGCAGGCGGGTGAGCTTGTCGCGCTGCGGCTTGCGTACGTCCAGGTTGTAGCGCTCGCGGAGTTCGGTGTTCAGCACCTCCCGCGCCTCGGCCATGAGCACGACGAGGATCGCGCTCTCGGATGCGGTCAGCTCATCGCCGGCCATGATGCCGTCCTTCCGCCATGTCCCGGCGACGGGCCCGCAGATACGTACCGATCTGCTGGACCACGGCGCCGACGTCGTGGGTTACCCGGGCGTTGGTGAAGCGTAGGACGGCGTAGCCGTCCAGTTGCAGCTGGACGTCGCGCTGCCGGTCGGCCTCGAAGTGGACCGGACGGCAGTGCTCCGGCCCGTCGATCTCCACCACGCACCGTTCGTCCGGCCACAGTAGATCGAGCCGGACCGGCGCGGCCAAACCGTGGGACTGGTAGCTCTGGTTCCACCGCCGCCCGGCCGACCAGCTCTCGGCGGCGAGCGCCGCCTCCAGCCTCTTCTCGACGTCGCTCGCCGGATGCGGCCTGCCCACCACCGTTCCGGCGGCGGGGGGCACGTCGCGCGGCACGGGTGGCGACTCGATCCGGAACTCCGGGAGCCCTTCCAGCCCGGCCGCAGCGGCTCCGATCAGCCAGCCGGCCGGGCCGCCGTGCTGCCCGAGCCAGGCGGCGCCGGCCGCGACCACCGGGCCGTCACCGCCGGACGGTTCGACGAGCAGCACCATCCTCTGCCGGCCGAACGCGCCGGCCACGAGACGCGCCAGCGCGGCCGTCCGGGTACGCAACGGTAGTGGCGCGGCGGTGGCGCGGCGTCCGGTCACCGCGAAGACGGCCAGATCCGGCAGGAAGGTGCCGGGAAAGCGGTCGCGACGGGCCCGTGCGGCGGCTGCGGCCCGGATCGCCGCGAGCCCGGCCGTGTCGGGACGGACTCCTTCCACGGCCTCGGGCAGCCAGGCCGGCAGCAGCTCGACGGCGACCTGTTCGAGCCGGTCCAGCGCGGCGTGCACGAAGTCCACCGGCAGCGCGTGTCGGGCGGTCGGGCGGTGCACCACGGCGGCCAGTTCCGCATGGTTGCGGGCGATCAACATGGCCAGTGCGTCGATGTTCGCGTCGGGCAGGGCGACGACGCGATCGAACGGGACGTCGGCAAGGCTCCGGTTCAACAGCAGCGTCAGCCCCTCCTCACCGTCGGCCCGAGCCGTCCCGGAACAGAGTACGAATCTGCTTCGGGCAGCGCCAGACCGTACGCCGGTAGTGGAGAACGAGGGCCCGGCGCCGTGCCGCCATAGCGCTTCGTCAGGCGCGACACCTCGATCGTCCGGTGGTCGCCGGTCACGCCCCGGCCGCCATCGCCCGCCCGATCGCCTCCGCGAGGCCCGGCGCGGCGGGGGTGGAGAGCACGACCTCGTCGAACTCGCCGCCGGCCGCCGCCCGGTCCAGCACCAGGTGCAGTCCGGGCTCGCCCCGGCGGGCCGCCACGAGCTGCCGGGGGCCACCGTACAGACCCCAGACGCCGACCTTGGCGAAGCCGGACACGACGTATCCCCGTCGGGCGCCACGGGCCAGCCGGAGCGGGTTGTCCACTCCGGCGGCGTGCCGTACCGCACTGAGACGCAGTGCGAACCGCTCCCGCCCGACCCAGATCCGCTCCCATCCGGTGAACCGGATGTCGATCAGGTCACCGGTGACCGTTACCGCTGCCATCAGTCTCCCCCTTCTGTCGCGTCGGCGTCGTTCGCCGACCCCGGTTCCTGCTTGTCGCCGCCGGTGGCGGCCGGCCGGTCGGCCGGCATCAGCACGGTCGCCAGCAGTCGCGGTATCCGTCCGTCGCCGGGCTCGTTGCCGAGCAGCGGGCCGACCAGCGCGTTGAAACCGGCGGCGAACTCGCCCAGCTCGGCGTCCGTCAGGTGCAGCACGAGTTGCTGGTAGCCGACACCGTCGGCGACGAAGTCGATCCGCTCCCGGGCCAGGTAGCGGGAGAACTCCGACAGCAGACTGGACACGAACGCCGTGAAGTAGCGCGCGTGGTCCTCCGGCGTGGCCGTGGCCAGGGCCGCGGCGTTCAGCGTCGCGCCGTGCGCAGGCAGCGCATAGACCCGCTCGACCGCGCCGCGCACCTTGCGCTCCTCGACCACGTCGAGCAGCCCGGTCTTGACCAGCACCGCCAGGTGCCGGTAGAGGGTCGCGTGCGGGATGTCGGGCAGCAGCTCGACCAGGTCGTGTGTGGTCAGCCGGGAGCCCGCGACCGCTCGCAGGATCCGGATCCGCACCGGGTGCAGCGCCAGCTCGGCCCAACGCTCACTCGACATCCCCATGGCCCAACGGTATCACTATCGAGAGTGATAGCAATATCGCCGGGAAGCCTGCGGGCGGCAGGTTTGAAATACGCGGATATCGTCGCCCCTGCGCCGGATGGCGCGGACGCGCATGCTTGGTCTGTTCTGGCGAAGGTGGGGAATGCACGGAGAAAAGCAGGGCCAGCCTCGGGTACCGCGACGGCGGGGGCGACGGCCGACGCGCCCCGACCCGGATTCGGGACCGGTGGGCGCCTTCGCCGATCACCTGTTGCGATTGAAGGAGGAGGCGGGCGACCCCTCGTACGAGGAGATGTCGTTGCGCCTGGGCGCGGCCGCCTCGAAGTCGTCGCTGGCCGCCGCGGCGCAGGGTCGGAGCCTGCCCAGTTGGGAGACGACATGGGAGTTCGTGCGAGTGCTCGCCGTCGCCCGGCTGGGCCACGATCCGGTGGAGACCGAGCGGGCGTGGCGGGAACGCTGGGCGCACGCCAAGAAGGGAACGCCGCAACCCGAGACCAGCGCGATCGAGGAGACAAGGCCGGCCGGGGAAACCGGCCGAGCCGGCGACGACGCTGAGATGCGAGGTGCACCGGGGCCATCGGCAGCCGTTGAGCCTGCACCACCCCGGCTACGCGATCGGCGACATATCGCCATCACCGGCGTGGCTGCGGCGATGGCTGCCCTCACCGGCGCCGGAGCCGCCTTCGTCGTTCTCGATCGGCGGCGGGACGAGACCGACAGCGGCGTGACACCCGCGGTGGTCGCTCCACCCGTTCACGACGACTCCCGGTTCGAAGGCGACATCACCTACCCCGACGGGTCTCTGGTACCGCCGAACACCCCGTTCACGAAGATCTGGAGGATCCGCAACACGGGCGCAGTGATCTGGGCCAATCGCTTGCTGGTCCGGGTCAACGAAACACCGTGCCAGGCGCCGGCTTCGGTCACCATCCCGCAGACGATGCCGGGAGAGGCCGTCGACATCGAGGTGTCCGTCCGGACCCCCAGCGAGCCCGGGGGCTGCAAAATCTACTGGAAGATGGCCGACGAGGACGGGCGGATGTTCTTCCCGCTCAAGCGACCCGTCTTCCTGGACGTGCGGGTCGGTGGCTCGTGAGGTCCGCGCGGAGCCGCGCGGTCCTTCTCACCCACCGGTCCGGCTGGCACCGGAACCGCATCGTGAGGCGGCGAAGCCCTGCCGGTGCGGCATCGCGCCGGCAGGGCTTCCCCCGTCGATCCGCGTCGGGTGGAGCAGCTAGCCGTTCGGACGGATCAGCCGCAGTTGGTGCCGCGCTTGCCGCCTTCGGTGCCGCTGATCCGGCCCATCCAGTCCACGCACTTGTTCGCCGCCGACAGGTAGATCGGGCCGGCGTAGGACGTGAAGTAGTTGCCCTCGTAAGCCGGCCAGTGGCTGCCGACCGGGTTGATCCCCAGGCCCACCTCGATGAGCACGGCCGAGCCGGCGGTGTTCCGCTTGGCGATCGCGCAGTTCTTGCCCGTCGACGAGCTGTAGGTGAGGAACACGGTCCCCTTGGTGCCGATCGGGGCGCTGTTCACGACGCTGTAGCCGGACCCGCACTCGCCGCCGTAGGTGGCGGCGTACGCCGGGGTCGCCGCAGCCAACGCGCCGGCCATCGCGGTGGCGGTCAGGGCGACGGTTGCGGCGGTGGTCTTGACGAGCTTCATGGCATTCTCCTCGGATGCTTGCGGTCGTCTGCGGTCAGCCGCAGTTGGTGCCGGTGCGGGTCTTGGAGGCCGTCCCGATGGTGCCGCCCCAGTCGACACACGAGCCCGCCGCCGACACGTAGACCGGCCCCGCGTAGGTCGTGAAGTTGCCGCTGTCCTTCTCCCACTTCGTGGTGCCGGAACGGCGGAGGTACGCCTCCATGAGCGTGGCGGTGCCCGGCTTCTCCCGGATGGTGACGACGCAGTTCTTCCCGCTGGACGAGCTGTAGGTCAGGTAGACCGTGCCGCGGAGGTCGGGCAGGTCGATCAGGTTGACGACTCCGTAGCCGGAGCCGCACTGACCGCCGTAGAGCGCGGCGTACGCGGGTGAGGCATTGACCACGGCTCCCGCCGTCACGGCAGCTGCCGTGAGTCCCAGCGCGGCGATTCTCTGCCGAATGCGCATGAAGTTCCCTTCCACTGTGGATTGCCGGGAAGGACGCTGCCAGGCGGAGTCCGCCGACACCAAACGATCTTCGTCCAGTGATCTTCCAGTGGACTATTCAGAGAAATATCCCCCAGGTCAGCGGCTCGAACGAAGGGTGCGACGCGCGGCCCAGAAGGTGACCGGTCAGCCCAGCCGGTCGAGGAACTCCCGCGACCGCCGCAGCACCAGCTCCGCCGCCGCCGCGTCGTATGACGGCAGCGTGCGGTCGGTGAACAGGTGCCCGCCGCCCGGGTAGGTGAACACCTCCGCCAGCTCGGGCCCGGCGACCTCGACCAGCTCCCGAGCCGCGTCGAGGTCGCCCTCCAGCGCGAAGAACGGGTCCTTGTCCATCCCGTGGATCTGCACCGGTACCCCGGCGGGCCACGGGCCGACGGCCCACTCGCCGGTGACGGGGAGGCACGCCTCGTAGAGCAGCGCACCGCGGGCGCCGGGCCGGGTCTGGGCAAGCCGTTGGGCGATGGCGGCGCCCCAGGAGAAGCCGGCGTAGACCAGCGCGTCGGGCAGGTCGGCGGCGATCCGGTCGGCGCGCTCGTCGAGCACGTCGCTCCCGATCCGCTTGGTGATCGCGAAGCCGTCCTCGAGGCTCGCCGCCATCCCGCCGTCGAACAGGTCCGGCGTGTGCACGGCGTGCCCGCCGGCGCGCAGGTCGTCGGCGAACGCCCGGACGCCGTCGGTGAGCCCCTGCACGTGGTGGAACAGCACGACCTCGATCATCTCTACACTCCTGTTATCGGACCACGCCACTCGAATGAACCAGAATTCTAGAACGGTCGAAAAATGTCGGTCAACAGGCAGATCCCGGACTACGACCTCGACGACATGCTCGTCGTCACCGCCACCGAGCAACTGCGCGCCCTGGCCGATCCGCTCCGCGAGACCCTGCTGGAACTGCTGCTCGAACGGGCCGCCACGGTCACCGAGTTGGCCCGCGCCGTCGACCGGCCGAAGAGCAGCGTCGCGTACCACGTGAACCTGCTCGTCACCGCCGGGCTGCTCCGGGTGGTGCGCACCCGGCGGGTGCGCGCGATCGAGGAGCGCTACTACGGCCGGGTGGCCCGCACCTTCTACGTCGGCGCGCTCCACCAACCAGCGGACCGGCAGATCGTGGCCGGCATCAACGGCGTGGCCCAGGCGGCCGCCGAGTCCGCGGCCGCACACGCCGCCGACGACCTGCGGTGCACCCTCGTCCACGCCCGCATCCCCGTCGAGGAGGTACGCAACTTCTGGGCCGAGGTCCAGGAACTGGCCCGCCGCTTCGCCCAGATCCCCCGCTCCGGCGACCAGGTGTACGGCTTCGTCGCCGGCCTCTATCCCACCGACGCCCCCACCCTCCCCGAGGCCGAGGAGGGCCGGGCCGACTGAGCACGCGGCGGCACACCCTACCGGCGTACGCCCACCCCGCCGTAGCCGTGCGACACCCCGGCCTGCGGTTCCCCGTCGGGCCGCCACTGGGCGAGCTGGACCAGGCCGGGCGGGACCAACTCGTACCCGGCCAGGAAGCGCTCGGTCTCGGCGTACGTGCGGGGCGTCAGCGGCGCGCTGCTGCGCTGGTAGACCGCCTGCCCCTGCGCCGCGGCCACGGGCGGGACGCCGTCCAGGGTCAGGTGGGACAGCACCAGCATGCTGCCCGGCACGGTGGCGTCGCGCAGCCGGGCCACCGCCGCGTACGGATCGTCGGCGTCGGGCACGAAGTGCAGCACCGCGACCAGCAGCACCGCGACCGGCTCGCGCAGGTCGATCAGGCGGCCGACTTCCGGGTCGGCGAGGATCTCGCCGGGCCGGCGCAGGTCGCCCCGGATCGCCGCGGTGCGGTCGTCGCCGGGCAGCAACCGCCGGGCGTACGCCACGGCGACCTCGTCCGAGTCGACGTAGACCACCCGCGACTCCGGCGCCACCGCGCGCACCACCTCGTGCACGGTGCCCTGGGTGGGCAGGCCGGCTCCGACGTCGAGGAACTGGCGTACGCCCTGCTCGGCGGCGTACCGGACGGCCCGGCGGAGGAACGCCCGGTTGGTCTGCGCGGCCACCCCGGTGTCCGGAAAGATCTGCAGCACCCGCTCGGCGGCCTCCCGGTCGGCGGCGAAGTTGTGGCAGCCGCCGAGGTAGTAGTCGTACATCCGGGCGACGTTCGGCCGCGCCTGGGCGTCGGTCGGGCTGGTCGTCGGCTCATTGGACACGCGGGCTCCCTCCGGCACGCCACTGCTGGCGTCCCCTGTCTAGCACCGCCGGCGCCCCGCGCGCTGACCCGTACGTCACCGGGCCACCCCCGTGCCGTGCCGGCCGGCCCTGTCGTTGATCCGGCTGCACGGGCCGCGGGCCCCGGCCCACGGTGAGGGCACCGATCGTCGAGGAGGGATGCCGATGACCCGTCAGCGGGAGACCGTGGAGGTGGACCCGGCCCTGTTCAGGGCCGTGTACGACTCACCCGCCGCGCTGCCCGGCGCGCATCGCTGGACCACCGGCGAGCACGACGTACGCCGGATCGAGAAGCTGCTGAACATGCCGCCGGGCAGCATCGGCGCACCGCTGTGGGTCAGCGGTGACACCCCGGACTGCCCGAAGTGCGGCCGCCGGGTCAACTGGCTGGACATCGTCTCCTCGGCGCTGTCCGCGGTGCACGACCGGAACATGATCGCCACGGTGATCCTGGGCGACCGGAAGTACGTCAACACCGAGGTGCCGGACGCCATCGCCGGGGTGCACTGCGTCGACTGCCGCACCCGGATCGAGGGGCTGCGCAGCTTCAAGTGCCACAACTGGGCGTACGCCTTCGAGGCGCTGGAGGCGGTGCGGGAGCGGATGGCCGGCGGCCCGGTCCCGGCCTGACCTGCCACCCGCCCGCCGCGCCTCAACCCAGCAGGACGGCGGCGATCGTGCCGAGCACCAGGTACGGCCCGAACGGCAGGTGGCTGGACCAGCGCACCCGACGCGCCAGCAGCAGCGCCAGCGCGACCACCCCGGAGAGCACGCAGGCCAGCGCGGGCCCGACCACCAGCAGCGGCCAGCCGTACCAGCCGAGCAGCGCCCCCGCGCTCAGCGCGAGTTTCGCGTCGCCCAGGCCGAACCCGCGCGCACCCAGCAGCAATGTGGTGCTGGCGAAGAAGAGGGCGAGCAGGGCGGCGCCGGCCACCGCGCGCAGCCACGGCCCGGGACCGGGGCCGGTGGCCGCGGCGAGGCCGAGCAGCGCCCAGGTGCCGGCGGCGGCGGGCAGGGTCAGCCGGTCGGGCAGCCGGTGCACGGCGACGTCCACGAAGCAGAGCGGCACCGCCCAGCCGAGCCACCAGGCCAGCGCGAGCCGCCCGGCCGGCGGTCCGTCCGCGACGGCCACCACCGCCAGCGCCAGCACCAGGGCGGCCTCGACGGTCCACGGTGGCGCGCCGACCCGCCGCCGGCAGCCGGGGCAGCGGGCCGCCGGGCCGAGCGCCGGCCACGGCCGGTCCAGCCGGGTCGGCGCGCCGCAGCCGGCGCATCCCGCCCGGTCCGGCGACCCCGCGGGTACGGCGTACCGAGCGACCGCGAGCCGGCAGGCGGGGGCGACCGCCAGGGCGGCGAGCAGGGCGGTGGCCCGGCGGGTGGCCGGGGCGGGGGCCAGCGAGGTGGACACGGAAAGTAACCTCACGATCGCTCAGGTGTGGCGGATGGCGCGAGAAACGGCGCTCCGGGCGGCTTGGGTCGGCGGCGGCCGGGCGCCGTGGCCGCCGACCGTCGAGCCCGGCCGGCCGGGGTGACGGATCGGACCAACGCCATCGATCGACCCCATACCTCCGGCCGGTGACGGCGCGGTTCGCGGCAAACCGGCCCAACCTGCCGGACCGGGCCGCGACCGGCGGGGCGCAAGCCCGGAACGCCCGGTTCGCGCACCGCCCGCCACCACCTTTCATCACTCTGCGCATTCGAATGAATTGCCTCTGTTGCATCGGCGGACGTCAGCCTATGCTCGCCCCTTGGGTACGACGCAACCCCGACAACCGGCGTCGCGGACCACAGGAGACATCGACTTTCCACACCTGGCAGAAATTCCACAGCCGTAAATGCGGAGACGCGCCTTTCCGGCCCGGCCGACCCCATCCGGGCGCGCTTCCGCATGCCCGGAACCGCACCATCCCGCAGGTCGCCGGGCTGCCATCGAGGAGGACCGGCGTTGCGCGTACGGCATTCCCGCCACCGGGCGGCCTGCCTGGTCGTCATCGCCGCCGTCGGGATCACCGGCGGGTGCGGTGGTGCGCCGGAAAACGCCCCCGGCCCCGTGTCGGGCGCGGCGGCCGCGGCCCACCCCCCGGCCGACGCCGCCGCCGAGGCAGCCGCGGAAAAGGCAGCGCTCGCCGCCTACTCCGGATATCTGGCCGCCTCCGGCACGGCGAGCCGGCGCGGCGATCCCCGTCATCCGGAACTGACCCGCTTCCTGGCGGACCCGCTGCTCACCCGGGTCCGGCTGGCCATTCGTGAGGCGAAGGAGCACGGCGCGATGCGTACCGGAAAACTCGTCTCCGATTCCACCGTGACCTCGGTCGACCTGGCGGCGGAGCCCCCCACCGTGGAGATCCAGGACTGCCTGGACGCGACCGGCTGGCGGCTGGTCTACGCCCGGGACCGCAAGCCGGTGCCCGGCTCCCGGGGCGGCCGCTGGCTGTCCACCGCGACCGCGACCCGATTCCCGGACGGCCGCTGGCGGATCAGCGCCGGCCAGACGCACCAGGACCAGCCGTGCTGACCTGGGGAGGAAGAGGCGCCCCGGCTCGGCGGGTCAGGGCCGGGGCCGCCCGCCGCCCGGCGGCCGGCGCGCTGCTGGCGCTGCTGCTGATCCTCGGCGCGGCCGGCCCGGCGATGGCCCGGGCCGGCGGCCCGGACGTCAACTGCCCACCCACCCAGTACGACTGCGACATCTGGGACGACGACCCCGGTGACCCGGGCGGTCCCGGCGGGCCGGGTGGCGGTGGCAACGGCGGCGAGACCGGCGGCGGGGGCGGCCCGGCCGCGAAGTGCCAGTGGAACGGCCGGCCGCTGCCCTGCTACGACGAGTTCCTCGGCTGGTTCAACAACGGCGACGGCTGCTACTACAAGCTGGCCGAGCCGCAGCCCAGCGTGGTCGAGGGCAAGCAGTGGTACGTCCAGACCTGCAACGGCGGTGACCTCGGCGCCCAGGATCAGGTGCTGCTGGACGCCGCCCCGGCCGGCTTCGAGGCGCCGCCCGACCCGGCCGAGCTGGCCCGGCAGGCGCTGGCCTCGATCCGGCTGCTGCCGCCCCGGCTGAAGGTGGCCCCGCGCCGCAACACCGGCCCCGGGCTGGTCGGCCTGCCGGTCTGGATGTGGGCGAGTCCCGGGCCGAACTACTTCGGACCGCTGCACGGCAGCAAGAGCGACCGGGGGCTGACCGTCGAGATCAGCGCCAAGGTCGACCGGATCGTCTGGGACATGGGCAACGGCGACACGGTCACCTGCGACGGTCCCGGCACCCCGTACGAGGTGGACGGTCCACGGGCCGGGCTGACCTCGCCGGACTGCGGATACGACGACGGCTACCGGGCCACCGGCACGTACCGGATCAGCGCCACCACCCACTGGACGGTGAGCTGGTCCGGCGGCGGTGAGAGCCAGAGCTTCCCGCTCACCCGGACCAGCAACGCGGTGCCGATCGAGATCGACGAGCTCCAGGTGGTGACCGGGTGAGGAGCCCGGCCCGCCCGGCGGCGAACGGAGATGACGCGATGACCCTGGCGACGCAGCACAGCACCGGCCCGGTGGACGCGCCGGTCGCCCCGCCGAAGGTGCTCCGCCAGCGCCGGACCCGGCCCGGGCTGCTCGGCCTGGCCGTGCTGCTGATCGCGCTCGGCGGGCTGGGCGCGGCGTTCGCGGTCACCTCGGTCCGGGCCACCGGCAGCTACCTCGCGGTGGCCCGGCCGGTGGAGGTGGGCCGGGTGCTCGGCGCCGACGACCTGGTCCCGGTGCAGGTCGCGGGCGGGCAGGGCCTGGCGCCGGTGCCGGCGGCGCGGATCCGGGACGTGGTCGGCAAGCGGGCCGCGGTGTCCCTCGTCCCCGGCACCCTGCTGACCATGGGCCAGCTCACCGAGGCTCCGCTGCTCGGCCCCGGGCAGCAGCAACTGTCGCTGGGCCTCCCCCCGTCCCGGGTGCCGGCCCGCAAACTGCACCCCGGCGACAAGGTGCTGCTGGTCGCCACGCCGGCGAAGAACGACGACGGCGCCGCCCGGGCGACCACCCGGTTCCCGGGGACGGTGATCGACACGTACACCCCGAAGAGCGGCGACGTGGTGGTCTACCTGGCGCTCACCACCCGGGACGTGCCGGCGGTGGTGGCGCTCGCCGCCCAGGACCGGGTGGCGCTGGTGCTGACCGAGGCGGCCTGAGCATGGCGATCATCGCGCTGGTGTCGGCGAAGGGCTCGCCGGGCGTCACCACCTCGGCGCTGGCCTGCACCCTGAGCTGGCAGCGCCGCCTGGTGCTGGCCGAGTGCGACCCGGCCGGCGGGTCGATCCTGGCCGGCTACCTGGGCGGTGCGCTGGACGGGCCGCGCGGCATCGGCGAACTGGCCGTCGGCGAACTGCGCGACGGCAACCTGGAACAGGCGTTCTGGTCGCAACTGGTCGACCTGGACGCGCCGAAGCGGGAACGGCTGCTGCTGCCCGGCGTGGTCGACCCGGTCCAGGCCGGCAGCGTCACCCCGCTCTGGCAGCGGTTCACCGACTTCTTCGCCGACCTGGAAAAGGGCCACCCACCGTACGACGTGCTGGTCGACTGTGGCCGGTTGCCGGTGGTCGGGCCGCCGTGGCCGCTGCTGCGCGCCGCCGACGTGGTGCTGCTGGTGACCCGCGCCCAGTTGCCCGGCCTCTCCGACACCCGGGCGATGATCCGGACGATCGAGCGGGACTTCGCCGAGCACCGGGTGCCGCCCGGCACGCTGCGGCTGCTGGTGGTCGGGGACGGGCACGGCAACGCCGAGATCGCCAAGGCACTTGGCGTACCGGTGATCGCCCGGCTGCCGGCGGATCCGCGTACCGCGCAGGTGCTCAGCCTCGGTGGCACCGTACGCGCCGGGCGGCCCCTGCTGCGCGCGGCCGCCGCGCTGGAGACGCCGATCCGGTCGATCCTGGACCAGCGGCGGGCGCGGCTGGCCTGGCCGGCCGTCGCCCAAGGGGTGCCGGATGCGGTTTGAGCCGGTCTACCACGACCCGCGCGGGGAGCAGCCGGGCGCCGCGTCGATCGTGCCGCCGGTCAACGGCCGCTACCCGCACGCCACCGCGCCGATGCCCGGCCAGCCGGTCGCCGTGCTGCCGCCCGCCCCGCCCGAGGCGGCGCGACCCCGAGTGGACTTCGCGGTGGTCCGCGAGCTGCGCCGGGAGCTGAGCGAACGGCTCGCCCTGTGGCAGCGGGGCCGGGAGTTCGACCCGGACGAGGAGGAGGTCGAGCGGGCCCGGCTGGCGGTCGCGGTGGTCTCCGCGTACGCCGACTCGGTGCGCCGGGCCGGCACCCCGATGCCCGCCGGCGAGGAGCGGCTGCTGCTCGACCAGGTGACCGCCGAACTGGTCGGGCTGGGCCGGCTCCAGACGCTGCTGGTCGACGAGAGCATCGAGGAGGTGCACATCCTCGGCTGCGACCAGGTGCGCGTCACCCGGCACGGCGGCGGGGTGGACTGGCTCGAACCGATCGCCGACAGCGACGACGAGCTGGTGGAGATCCTCCAGGCGGCGGCCCGCCGGGCGGGGGCCACCGAGCGTTCGCTGTCCACCTCCAAGCCCACCCTGGACCTGCAGCTGCCCGACGGCAGCCGGCTGGCCGCCGTCTTCCTGGTCAGCCACCGCCCGTACGCGGTGATCCGCAAGCACAACACGCTGGACGTGAGCCTGGACGACATCGCCGGCGAGCGGCCCGACCTGGACGAGATGATCGACCCGCTGCTGCGCGACTTCCTCCGCGCGTCGCTGCGGGCCGGGCTGAACATCATGGTCGCCGGGCTGGCCGGGGCCGGGAAGACCACGGTCATCCGGGCACTGATGGACGAGATCCCCGCCGACGAGCCGTACGTGCTGCTGGAGGAGAGCCGGGAGCTGCTGCCCACCCGGCGCGGGCTCAAGCACCGGGCGGTGATGAGCTTCGAGGCCCGGGAGGGCCACGGCGAGCGCGGGGCGGACGGCCGGCCCGCCGGCGAGGTGAGCATCGCCGACCTGATCCCCGTCTCGCTGCGGATGGGCGTGCTGCGGATCATCGTCGGCGAGGTCCGCTCCCGGGAGATCGTGCCGATGCTCCAGGCGATGACCACCAGCCGCGGTTCGATGTGCACCATCCA
Organism: Micromonospora sp. NPDC050686; assembly: GCF_040654475.1. Lineage (NCBI taxonomy): Bacteria > Bacillati > Actinomycetota > Actinomycetes > Micromonosporales > Micromonosporaceae > Micromonospora > Micromonospora sp. NPDC050686. The sequence continues at coordinate 67,386 of NZ_JBFAID010000022.1, read as the reverse complement.
CGCCCGTACCCCGGCCGGGGTGAGCGAGCGGATCATCGAGCTGGCGCTGGCCCACGGCCGGGAGATGACGGTGGAGCAGGCCCGTCGGATGGCCGGCAACGCCCTGGATCTGATCGTCTACGTGACGGTCGAGGACGAGACCGCGATCGGCGGCCGCAAGCACCGCTTCGTCTCCCACCTAGAGGAGGTGATCGGCGTCGGCGAGGGCAACCGGATCACCACCACGACGGTCTTCGGCCCCGGGCCGGACGGCCGGGCCGTCCCCCGCCACCTGCCCGAGCGGGTCCGCGACCAACTGCTGCGGGTCGGCTACGACGCCCGACGGTTGACCCGGTTCATCGAGGCCGGGCAGGGCGCCTGGCGGCGTCCCCGGCGCAGCCGGCTGGCCGACCGGGGGGAGAGCCGATGACCAGCGACATCGAGCTGATCGCCATGGTCTCCGGCGCGGCCTGCGTGGCCGGTCTGGTGCTGGCGGTGGTGGCCCTGGTCGGCACCCGCCGGCCACCGGGTCCCCCGCCCGGGGCCCGGCGTCCGCTGCGCGGCCTGTGGTCGGGGCCCGGCGGCAACCCGCGCGAGCAGCGGCGGCACCGGCTGCTGGTCGGCGGCGCGCTGCTGGCCGGCGCGCTCGCCTTCCTGCTCACCGGGCTGCCGGTGGTGGGGCTGCTGGTGGCGGTCGCCGTGCCGGGCACCCCGTGGCTGCTCGGCGTGGGCAAGGCCGAGCAGCGGGCCATCGAACGGATCGAGGCGGTCGGCGAGTGGACCCGCCGGCTCAAGGACGTCTCCGCCACCGGGCAGGGCCTCCAACAGTCGATCGTCGGCACCATCAACACCGTGCCGGAGGAGATCCAGGACGAGGTACGCCTGCTCGCCGCCCGGCTCCAGGCCGGCTGGCTGGCCCGCTCCGCCCTGCTCGCCTTCGCCGACGAGATCGGTGACCCGGTCTGCGACCAGGTGGTGGCCGCGCTGATCCTGCACCTGACCGACCGGGGCGAGCGGCTCGGTGACGTGCTCGGCTCGATCGCCGCCGCCGCCGCAGCCGAGGTGGCCACCCGGCGGGAGATCGAGGCCAAGCGCACCCAACCCCGGTTCGCGGTCCGGTTCCTGACCGGGATGACCCTGGCCACCCTGGCGTACGGGCTGGTGAACACCGAGTACATCCGGCCGTACGGGACGCCGGTGGGGCAGCTCGTGATGACCTTCCTGGGGGCCGCCTTCGTCGGCCTGCTGGTGTGGGTGCGGTCGATGAGCCAGCCGCCCCGGCCGGCCCGCTTCCTGCCGACCCCCGACCCGGCGGAGGTGATTGCGTGAGCGCGAGGAGTGAGCTTGCGAGCCCCGCAGTCGCGAACGAAGGGGGGCTCGCGTGAGCGCGCTGTTGAACTGGCAGCTGAGCCTCGCCGTGGTCGGCGGCTCGGTGGTCGGGCTCGGGCTGTTCCTGCTGGTCCGGGAGGCGATGCCGGCGGCGCCGGCGCTCGGTCCCGCGCTACGCCGGCTGCACCAGCCACCGGGCGTCGGCCCGGTCGCCCCGACCGCGCGGCGGCTGGAGTGGCTGGGCGGGTTGTCCCGCTGGCTGCGCCCACCGCACCGCCAGCTCGCCCTGATCGACCGGACGCCCGAGCAGTACACCTTCTCGCTGCTGCTCTCCGCGCTGATCGGCCTGGCCACCCCGGCGGTGGCCGGGGCGGGACTGTTCCTGATGGGCGTCCGGCTGCCGGTGGCCGTGCCGGTGCTGGGCAGCCTCGGCATGGCGGCGTTCGCCGCCGTGCTGGCCCACCGCGCGGTACTGACCCGGGCCGACGCCGCCCGCGAGGAGTTCCGCCAGGCCGTCTGCACCTACCTGGACCTGGTGGCGTTGCAGCTCTCCGCCGCGCACGGCCCGGTGCAGGCCCTGGAGCGGGCGGCCACGGTCTGCGACGGCTGGGTCTTCGACCGGATTCGGGAGTCGCTGCGGATCGCCCAGATGCAGATGCACTCGCCGTGGGACGAGCTGCGCGACCTGGCCGACCGGATCGGCATCCCGGAGCTGGGCGACGTGGGCGCGATCATGCGCTCGTCGGGCAGCGAGGGCGCCCAGGTCCACGAGACGCTGCGCAGCCGCGCCGACTCGCTGCGGGACCAGATCCGCACCGACAACCTGGCCCGCGCCGAGGGCATCACCAGCCGGCTGGACATCCCCGGCGCGCTGCTGGTCTTCGTCCTGCTCGGCTTCGCCGTCTATCCGTTCATCGCCCGACTGTGAGCAACCCTGACAGAAGGAGTACGCCATGCACCTCTTCGCCTACCTGCACGCGGCGCTGAGCGCGCGGCTGGCCGAACTGCGCCACACGGGTGAGCGCGGCGACAGCCCGGTGCCGACCGCCGTCATCATCTTCGGCCTGGTCGCCGCGGCCATCGTGGTCACCGGCCTGGTCATGACCCGGGCCACCGACTGGATGGACTCGGTGCCGGAAGCCCCGGCCGGCCAGTAGGTACCGCACGATGCGCCGAGCCCTCCCCGCCGGCCCCGACCGGGCGACCACTGCCGGGCCGGTCAGTGCGCCTCGCGACGACCGGGGCGCCAACCCGGTGGAGCTGGCGGTGGTGATGCCGGTGGTCTTCGTGCTGCTCTTCGGCTCGATCCAGGTGGCCGCCTGGTTCGTGGCCCGGGCCACCGCGCTGAACGCGGCGCAGAGCGCGGTCACCGCGCAGCGGGTCTACCAGGCGCCGCCGGGCGCGGGTGAGCAACGGGCCGTGGCGTTCCTGACCGCCGCCGGGGACTGGCTGGTCGGCTGGCAGGATCCGGGGCCGGCCTGCGTCACCGAGGACAACCAGGTGACCTGCACGGTCACCGGGACGTCCCTGTCGGTCGTACCGGGGGTCAGCTTCGCCGTGCGGCAGACCGCGCACGGCACGGTCGAACGGTGGACCGTCCCGTGACGGGGCGCGCCGTACGCGGCTCGGTCTCCATCGAGGTGGCGGTACTCGCCCCGGCGTTCATCGCGCTGCTGGTGCTGGCCGGGGTGGCGGGGCGTACCGCGATCGCGCAGGAGGCGATCGGCTCGGCGGCGCACGACGCGGCCCGGGCGGCGTCGATCTCGCGGAACGCCGACGCGGCGCGGGACGCCGCGACCGAGGCGGTCCAGACGTCGCTGGACTGGCAGCGGCTGAGCTGCACGGGCGCGCCGCAGTTGGCCTTCAGCGGTTCGGTGGCCGGCATCCCGACCAGCTTCGACGCGGCGTTCGCCGGTGGCACGGGCACCGTCGCGACGGTCACCGTGCGGGTCAGCTGCGTCGTCTCGTACGCCGACATCCACCTGTCCACGGTGCCGGGGATGCCCGACGGCACCACCGTGTCAGCGACCTTCACCTCCCCACTGGACCGCTACCGGAGCCGGGGATGAGGCGGGCGGCCACGCCTGGCGGTGGGCCGGGCGCGGGTGACGCCGGCCGGATCAGTCTCTTCCTGGCCGCGGCGATGACCGGTGTCCTGGTGGTGATCGGGTTGGCGTTCGACGGGGCCGGTCAGCTCCGGTCCATGCAGCGCGCGGACAACCTCGCCGCCGAGGCGGCCCGTTCCGGCGGCCAGGCCATCGACCGGGCCCGGGCCATCGCGGGCGGCCCGAAGGAGATCGACGAGGACGCGGCGCGGGTGGCCGTGGCCGGCTACCTGACCGTCGCGGACGTCGACGCCCACACCGTTACGTTCCCGGTGGTGGACGGCGAGAAGCGGGTCCGGGTCCGGGTCACCGTGACCTACGACCGCTACCTGCTCGGCCTCTTCGGCTTCGGCAACACCGTCACCGTCTCGGGCGAGGCCACCGCCCGGACGATCACCGAGGAACCGTAGGAAGGAAGGCAGCCATGGCCGCATCCCGTGGTTCCGCCGTACGGCGGGTCGGGCAGGTCCTCACCGGGTTCGGCGCGCTGGTCGTGCTCTGTGCAGTGCTGGTCGGGGCGCCGGTGGCGCTGCTGGCCCTGGCCGGCAATCCGCTGCCCGACCACGTGCCCACCCTGGCGGAGATCGGCACCACGCTGACCAGTCGGGACGACGGCCAGCTCTTCCTGCGGGCGCTGGCGGTGCTGGGCTGGTTCGGCTGGGCGACGTTCGCCTTCTCCGTACTCGTGGAGCTGGTGGCGCAGGTGCTGCGCCGCCCGGCGCCGAAGCTGCCCGGGATGCGCCGCCAGCAGCGGGCGGCGGCGGCCCTGGTCGGCTCGGTCGCGCTGATCCTGGCCGCGGCCCCGGCGGCGGCGAGCGCGGCCACGGTGGCCGCCGCGCCCCACCCGGCCATGGCGTCGGCCGGTCCGGCCGTGGCATCGGCCCATTCGGCCCTGGCTGCTGCGGGTCCGGGCGTGGCGACGAGCGGACCGGGCGTGGCGGCGGGCGGGCCGATGGGCCGGTCGTTCGCCGGGCCTGCCGCCGCGGGCCTGCCGCCGCGTGCCGGCGCCCCGGATGGGCCGGCGACGACCCCGGTCTACCGGGTGGCGCGCGGCGACTACCTGGGCGAGGTGGCCGAGCGATACCTGGACGACTTCGAGCGCTACCGCGAGGTGGCGGCGCTGAACCAGCTCCCCGACGCGGACCGGATCCAGCCCGGCCAGTTGATCAGACTGCCCGCCCGCGCCGACGACGGCGGGGTACGCCGGCACGCCACCGGACACGTGATTCCGGCCGGCTCGACGCTGCGGAAGCCGTCGCCGGCCACGGAGTCGTCGCCGCCCCGGAAGCCGTCGCCGCACCCGCCGGCCGCCTCCCCGACCGCCCCGCGCACCGCGCCGACGCCGGACGAGCGGGCGGTGCCGGGCGAGACGACCCCTGGCGCCCCGACCGACGCGGGCGGAGCGACGAGCGTGGGTGGGCCGGCGAACACGGGTGGGCCGGCGAAGGACGGTAGGGCGGCGAACACGGGCGTCCCCGGCGGACACGCGGACCCGGCGGACCCGGGCGGGCAGCCAGCCGGCGCCCCACCGGCGATGGCAGCCGGGGCATCCCGAGCCGGCCAGGACGACGGGATGAACCGGCCGCTCGCGGTCAGCGCGGTACTGGCCGTGGCGAGCATCGTGGGCGCGCAGATCGGCGCGGTGCTCGGGTTGCGCCGCCGTCCCGGCCGCGCCCTGGCCAACGGTCGGCACCGCCGCGACTGAGCCCGGCCGAGTCCGGGCATCGCGATGCCGCCGGCCCGGTCACCCCCGCAGGCCGTTACGCCGGCCGGGCCACCTGCCCCATCAGTGGCCCGGCCGGCGTCACTCCGGCCGGTCACCTCGCGGGCCGGCCACCCGGCAAGCCGTCCCGCCGCCGGCCCGGTCACCTCGCCCGACGGTGGCCCCGCAAGCCGTCCCGCCGCCGGCCCGGTCACCCCGCCCGACGGTGGCCCGTAGGCAGCCACCCCGCTGACGGCCGGCCCGCCGGCCGGTGGGCACCCTTGTTCGCGCCCTACCAACTTGATGTCGTAAACGAATCACTGCACCGAGATTCGGGCGGAGCACCGCACGGGCGTGGCGGAATCAACGCTGGTGACGGCCTCGCATCGACCCCCGGCAGGAGGCATCGACCTCCGTCGTGATTCGTCTGTGACATCAAGTTGGTAGGCGCCGAGAAGCACTCCGTGGCCTCGGACCGGCTGTCCGCGGATCTCGGGTCGCGGCGGCCAGGGCAGGCGAAGGGCCAAGCGCGGAGGGCCAAGGGCGAAGGGCCAAGGGCAGAGAGCGAAGGGCGGCCACGCGAGGCCAGGGAAGGCCACGGACAGCCAGGCGAGGCCAGGGAAGGCCAGGGAAGGCCAGGCTCCGGACCGCCGTCCGAGATCCACCAGTGACGGCCGGCGGGCCAGCGGGGCAGGGCAGGCGGGTCAGGGCAGGCGGGTCAGGGCAGGCGGGTCTGGAGCACGCCGCCGACCACGCGGGTCGGCAGGACCTGCTGGTCGGTGCCGGACGGCCCGTGCACCACCTCGCCGCCGTTGAGCCGGAAGGCGCTGCCGTGCCACGGGCAGACCACGCAGGCGTGGCCGTCGATCTCCCGTACCTCGCCCTCGCCGAGCGGCCCGCTCTGGTGCGGGCAGCGTTCCAGCATCACGGTCACCTCGTCGCCGTGCCGGTAGAGGATCACCGAGACGTCACCGACCTCGCAGGTGACCAGCTCGCGCTGCGGCAGTGACGCCAGGTCGGCCACCGGCTGCCATTCGTCGCCCATCCGGTGCAGCTCGGAGACGCTCTGGCTGACCTGCGCCCCCTGCTTGTACGCCAGGTGCCCGCCGATGTACGCCCCCGCGCTCGCCGCACCCAACCCCAGGTACGCCAGCGCGCGGCCGGTCCCGTGCCGGCCGTTCAGCCGGGCGGCCAGCGAGCCGGCGTAGAGCGTCAGCCCGATCGCGTTGGCTGCGGCGTGAATCAGGCCGATTCGGCGCTGGTCCCGGGACAGGCCGGCCCAGTCGTTGAGGCCGGCGACGGCACTCGGCACCGCGCTGGCGGTGCCGAGCGCCACCAGCGTGGTGGCCGCGCGTCGCTGGCCGGGGAGCAGGTCGAGCACCGCGGCGCTGATCCAGGCGCCGACCGGCACCTGCACCATCGCCGGGTGCAGCGGGTGACCCAGCGGCACCCCGTGCAGCAGGTCGCGGACCCGCTGGCTGCGCAGGGTGGACTGGACCCGCCGCTGCAGCCGGTCGCCGATCCGGTCCAGCCGGCTGTCCTGTTCCAGTTTCGTCATCAGCGCTCGCACCTTCTCCGACTTCCCGACAGGAGCGGGCGCAAACCGGGCGACGGCGCCTTTCTCGCCCGTCACCCGATCGGGCACCAGCCGCGCGACACGCCCACAGCATCTGGTGTGGTGGCTTTTGGGACACCACTACATCTAGGATCGATTCACTGCTGGTGCGACCCGTCCGACGGGTCCGCCAGGCGCGGTGCCCGCCAGGCGTCCGCGCCGAACAGGGAACCCGGTGCGAGTCCGGGACTGCCCCGCAGCGGTGAGCGGGAACGACCGCCGTCACGAAGCACTGGGCCCGACGGGGCCCGGGAAGCGACGGCCAGTAGGCCACGCGTGCGAACGCGTACGCCCGCGAGTCCGAAGACCTGCCAGCAGGGCGCGCCCGCCGGGTGCGCGTTACCTCGGGGCCTCGTGGGAGGGCCGTCGAGCCGCAGTGGATCGTCGCCGGCACACCGACCGGCGGTGATCCGGCGTGCCGTCGTGCCCTGCCGCGGTCCACACCGACGACCCAGGAGAGCACGTGACGGCGTCATCCACCCTGCTCCACCGGCACCACCACGACCTGCCCGACACCGACCCCGAGCGGATCCTCGCGCTGGTCGCGTCGGGGCGTACCGCCCGGGCCGACGCGGCCGAACTGACCGAGCTGGCGATCTCGGCGGCGGCCGGACTGATCGCCGAGGAACCGGCGTACGCGAAGATCGCCGCGCGGCTGCTCGCCACGCGCCTCGCCGCCGAGACCGACGCCCAGGGCATCATGCGGTTCAGCGACAGCGTCGCCGCCGCGTACGCCGAGGGGTTGCTCGACCCGGACTTCGCCGGCTTCGTCGCGACGCACGCCGACGCCCTCGACGGCCTGGTCGACCACGCGGCCGACGACGCGTTCGAGTACTTCGGCCTGCGGACGGTTGCGGACCGCTACCTGCTGCGGCATCCCACCACCCGGGCGGTGCTGGAGCGCCCGCAGCACTTCTGGCTGCGGGTCGCCACCGGCCTGTCCGACACGGTCGCCGAGGCCGGCGCCCTCTACCGGCTGATGTCCCGGCTGGCCTACCTGCCCAGCTCGCCGACGCTGTTCAACGCCGGCGCCCGGCACCAGCAGCTCTCCTCCTGCTTCCTGGTCGACTCGCCGCGCGACGAGCTGGACTCGATCTACCAGCGGTACACCCAGATCGCCCGGCTGTCGAAGTTCGCCGGCGGGATCGGCGTCTCGTGGTCCCGGGTGCGTTCGCGGGGGTCGCTGATCCGGGGCACCAACGGCCGCTCCAACGGCATCGTGCCCTGGCTGCGCACCCTGGACGCCAGCGTGGCGGCGGTCAACCAGGGCGGCCGGCGCAAGGGCGCCGCCTGCGTCTACCTGGACACCTGGCACGCCGACATCGAGGAGTTCCTGGAGCTCAAGGACAACACCGGCGACGAGGCCCGGCGTACGCACAACCTGAACCTGGCCAACTGGGTGCCGGACGAGTTCATGCGCCGGGTCGAGACGGACGCGCAGTGGTCGCTGTTCGACCCGAAGGAGGTGCCCGAACTGGTCGACCTCTGGGGCGACGAGTTCGACGCCGCGTACCGGGCGGCCGAGGCCGCCGGCAAGGCCGTCCGCACCGTGGCGGCCCGCACCCTGTACGGGCGGATGATGCGCACCCTGGCGCAGACCGGCAACGGCTGGATGACGTTCTCCGACGCGGCGAACCGCACCTGCAACCAGGTCGGCAACGGCGGCGGGGTGGTGCACCACTCCAACCTGTGCACCGAGATCCTGGAGGTGACCAGCGACGACGAGACGGCCGTCTGCACCCTCGGGTCGATCAACCTGGCCGCGCACCTGACCCCGGACGGGGTCGACTTCGCCACGCTGGGCGGGACGGTGCGGTTGGCCGTGGGCGCGCTGGACCGGGCGATCGACCGGAACTGGTTCCCCACCGAGGAGGCGGGCACCGCGCACCGGCGCTGGCGACCGCTGGGGCTGGGCGTGATGGGGCTGGCCGACGTGTTCGCCGCGCTGCGGCTGCCGTTCGACTCGCCGGAGGCGCTGGCCCTGTCCACCCGGATCGCCGAGGAGATCGCGCTGGCCGCGTACGACGCGTCGGCCGACCTGGCCGCCGCGAAGGGGGCACACCCGGCGTACCCGCTGACCCGGGCGGCCGGCGGGGTGCTGCACCCGGACCACTGGCCGGACGCCCGGCCGACCCGCCCCGACGCGTGGGCCGCGGTCCGGGAGAAGATCGCGCGGCACGGGCTGCGCAACTCGCTGCTGGTGGCGATCGCCCCGACCGCCACCATCGCCTCGATCGCCGGCTGCGCCGAGTGCGTGGAGCCGCTGGTGTCCAACCTGTTCAAGCGGGAGACGCTGTCCGGGGAGTTCCTCCAGGTCAACCGGCATCTGGTGGCGGACCTGAAGCGGCTGGGCCGGTGGGACGCGGCGACCCGGGAGGCGATCAAGCAAGCCGACGGCTCGGTGCAGGACCTGGACCTGCCGGCGGAGCTGAAGGCGCTGCACCGCACCGCGTGGGAGCTGCCGCAGAAGGCGCTGATCGACCTGGCCGCGGCCCGCGCGCCGTACGTGGACCAGTCGCAGTCGCTGAACCTGTTCCAGGCCAACCCGACCATCGGCCGGCTCTCCTCGATGTACGCGTACGCCTGGCGGGCCGGCCTGAAGACGACCTACTACCTGCGGTCCCGCCCCGCCACCCGCATCACCCAGACCACGGTAAGGAAGGGCCCCTTCTTAACGCCTCCGGTAGAGCAGGGGCCCCCTATCAACAACTTGATCTCGCTCGGGGCGAGCGAGATCGAAGCGAGCGACGACGACGCGGTCGCCTGTTCGTTGGAGAACCCGGAGATCTGCGAGGCCTGCCAGTGACCATGCTCCTCGACCCCGGTATGGACCTGACCCTGCGACCGATGCGCTACCCGGACTTCTACGAGCGGTTCCGGGCCGCCATCCGCAACACCTGGACGGTGGAGGAGGTGGACCTGGCCTCCGACGTACCCGATCTGGCGAAGCTCTCGCCCGGCGAGCGGCACCTGGTGCACCGCTTGGTGGCGTTCTTCGCCACCGGCGACTCGATCGTGGCGAACAACCTGGTGCTCAACCTCTACCAGCACGTCAACGCGCCCGAGGCCCGGCTGTACCTGTCCCGCCAGCTCTTCGAGGAGGCGGTGCACGTCCAGTTCTACCTGACCCTGCTGGACACCTATCTGCCCGACCACGAGGAGCGGGCGAAGGCGTTCGCGGCGGTCGAGCACATCCCGTCCATCCGGGACAAGGCGGAGTTCTGCTTCCGCTGGATCGACTCGATCGGGTCGCTGGACCGGCTGGCGACCCGCGCCGACCGGCGGGCGTTCCTGCTCAACCTGATCTGCTTCGCCGCGTGTGTGGAGGGGCTGTTCTTCTACGGCGCCTTCGCGTACGTCTACTGGCTGCGCTCGCGCGGCCTGCTCCCCGGCCTGGCCACCGGCACCAATTGGGTGTTCCGGGACGAGTCGATGCACATGGAGTTCGCCTTCTCGGTGGTGGACACGGTCCGCGCCGAGGAGCCGTCGCTGTTCGACGCGGAGCTGACCGCCCAGGTGCGGACCATGCTGGACGAGGCCGTCGCGGCGGAGCTGGCCTTCGCCCGCGACCTCTGCGGGGACGGGCTGCCGGGGATGAACACCGCCGACATGCGCCGCTACCTGGAGTACGTCGCGGACGCGCGGCTCGCCCGGCTCGGCCTGCCCCCGGCGTACGGGTCGGCCAACCCGTTCCCGTTCATGGAGCTTCAGGACGTGCAGGAGCTGACCAACTTCTTCGAGCGCCGGGTGTCGGCGTACCAGGTGGCGGTCGAGGGGACGGTGGCGCTGGACGAGGCGTTCTGAGGCCGGCGGGTGTCCCTGGAGCCGACCCCGGGGACACCCGCCTCGCGCCCTACCAACTTGATGTCGTGAACGAATCACCGGGCGCGGGCCCAGGCCAGGAACCGCTCGGTCAGGTTCGCCGGCACGACGTGCCCGTTGAGCTGGGCGAGCTGCCCACCGGCCTCCGCCATCAGGGTGCTCAGATAGACCAGCAGAGCGGTCCGGTCCGCCCGGTACTCGACCAGCAGCGCGAGCCGCGCCGGTTGGCACGGCCACTCCGCGCCGCACGCCCGGCACCGCCACAACGGCCGCATGGGTACGTGCGGACGGGCCGGCCGGCTCACCGGAGGCCGCCGTTGCGGCGCCACCCACCGGCCCGCCAGCGCTGCGCCGGGGTGAGGTTGCCGGCGCGCCCGGGGCCGAGGGTCGGGAAGACCTCGGTGGGCTGGGCCGACCAGCTCGGCCCCTCGTTGTGCGGGCTTCGCGGACGCGGAATGTGGACGGACGCGACGGGCGTGCGCCGCCGCCAGAACCAGAAACTCACCGAGCCTCCTTCGGGAGTTGGGGGGGCCGCCCCGACTCACCGGGGCGGCCCCGCTGCTGACGCCGGCCGCCGGGCTTCGCCTCCACCGGCCGCGCCGCCTCATCAACACCCTCGCGCGGGTGATGGAACAAACACACAGCGTTGCGGTAGGTTCGGCAGACGTTCGGGACGTCCATATGGGAGGCAGGATGAACCACGGGCTTATCGCGGCAATGGCGGAGGCGGGCGAGACTGCCGAGTCGCTTGCAGGTCAGGTGGGTGTTGATCCCAAGACGGCGCAGCGGTGGGTGAACCCGGGACGCGTGCCGCAACCCCGTCACCGTTCCCAGGTCGCGGCAATCCTTCACCGGGACGTAAAGGACCTCTGGCCGGACGTCTTGAAGCGGCGAGAGCCGGCGTGGTTCCGCCCCTGGGCGGACATCGAACGGGAGGCGGTCGCGCTACGGGCCTACCAGCTCGCCTGGGTGCCGGGCCTGCTTCAGACGGAGGCGTACGCCCGAGCCACCCTCACCGGAGAGGCGCTGACCGCCCAAGAGGTGGACGAACTGGTGGCGGCCCGGCTGGACCGTCAGTCGATCCTGCGCCGTGATCGCCCGCCGCTGCTGATCGCCGTCATCGACGAGTCGGTCCTTCGCCGAAGTGCCTACGGTGACCGGGGACTCATGTCTGAGCAGTGCACGTTCCTTGCCGAGTGCGCCGAGCTTCCGTCGGTGCAGGTGCACATCGTGCCGGTTGACGTCGGCATGTACTCGGGACTGGGTGGCCCATTCACCATTGCCGAACTGGAGGGCGGCGGCCGGGTCGCGCACGTCGACAGTCAGGCGCAGGCGCAGATCCTGGAGCAGAGCGCGGAGTTTGCTAACCTCGATCGACGGTGGGAACGCATCCGAGGCGAGGCCCTGCCCCGCGGACGTTCCCTGGATCTGCTCAGGGAAGCGGCAAGATCATGGACCTGACCGGCGCGCGTTGGCGGAAGAGCACGAGGAGCGGCAACAACGGCGGCGACTGTGTAGAGGTCGCCGACAACCTGCCCGGCACCGTCGCGGTCCGCGACTCCAAGGACCCCGCCGGACCCGTACTCACCTTCCGCCCGGCCGCCTGGCGCGCCTTCCTCACCGAGCTGCCGACCGATTCGTCTACGTCATCAAGTTCATAGGCGCGAAAGCACGGAGCCGAGGCCCAGGCCGACCGCGGACGGCGGCGGGTAGCCGCCGCGCCGGGCACCCGCCATGCTGGGCGGATGAGCGTACGGGTGGAGCGCGCCGGGCCGGTGACCACGGTGATCCTGGACCGGCCGGCGGCCCGCAACGCCGTCGACGGCCCGACCGCACGAGCGCTGGCCGACGCGTTCCGCGCCTTCGACGCCGACCCGGCGGCGGCGGTCGCGGTGCTCTGGGGCGCCGGCGGCACCTTCTGCGCGGGCGCCGACCTCAAGGCGATCGGCACGCCCAGCGGCAACCGGGTCGAACCGGAGGGCGACGGCCCGATGGGCCCCACCCGGATGACACTGTCCAAACCGGTCGTCGCCGCGATCTCCGGGTACGCGGTGGCCGGCGGCCTGGAGTTGGCGCTCTGGTGCGACCTGCGGGTGGCCGAGTCCGATGCCACGCTCGGGGTCTTCTGCCGGCGGTGGGGCGTGCCGCTGATCGACGGCGGGACGGTCCGCCTGCCGAGGCTGATCGGCCAGAGCCGGGCGATGGACCTGATCCTCACCGGCCGGCCCGTCGCGGCCGACGAGGCGTACGCGATGGGGTTGGTGAACCGGCTGGTCGCGCCGGGTGCGGCGCGGGCGGCGGCCGAGCGGCTCGCCGCCGAGATCGCCCGGCATCCGCAGGCCTGCCTGCGCAACGACCGGGCCGCGATGCTCGCCACCACCGGCCGGCCCGAGCCGGAGGCCCTCGCGGTCGAGCTGGCCTACGGCCTGGAGTCGCTGGCCGCGGACGCGGCGGACGGCGCGGCCCGGTTCGCGGCGGGCGCCGGCCGACACGGCGGGACCATCGGTTAGAAGCAGGCAATACATTTACGACGAGCACGCCGCCGCTGACAGCGCAATAGATCGGTCAACTAGGCGACAATTCAGCAGCGGTCGACCTCTATTACCTTCTAGTCCCACTAGAGTCGCTTCAGTGCCCGGTGACCCTGTGCTTCTTTCCGTCGTCAACTCTTGGGGGCCGCCGATACTGTTGGCGTTCACGGCAGTCGCCCTAGCCATTCCTATCAGTAGGCGATTGGCCGACTATCGCAGGTCGCCCTCCCCAACAGCTAACGCCTGGAACGACACGCGCGCGGACCAGCTGGAGCAAATCGTCAGAATCGCCGCGAGCATGAACAGCTACAGCGTCCATGCACGACAAGATCCGCGGGTACGCCTCCAAGCACCACACGAGATAACGGGTAGAGAATTTGAGTCTGCAGCTCGCGAGGCGTCTGAGGCGCTTCGGTCGGGCAACGTCGTCACGATCGACCTCCGAATGCTACCCCCGAACGACGCGGTCCATTTGGTGAATTTCTGCAGCGGGATGGCCTCCATTTCAAGGGGGTGGATTTTCCGAGTAACAGCTGACGTCATTGTCGTGACACCAAAGTCCTAGCTTTAATATGCAAACAAGGAAGGCACCTTGGCCACCACAAGGGAGCAACTACTCACCCTCAACCACCAAGTGCGCGAAACCGAACACGATTTGAACGTTGCACGGCGTCGCCATCGATGGTCGAACCTTTCTCTAGTATTCGGACCTCTCCTAGCACTACTCCTGTACTCACTGCTCTGGATTCCCGGCATTAGCGATAACATCCTGCTCGCGATCTGCATCCCAGCGATACCAGTCGCAATCTCTTTCTGCGTCGCCTCCTACAGGCTGAAGCGCCAACCCGGAGGCCCTGCAGATGAAGGCGGAAAGAGGTTAACCGAGGGCGAGTTGGAATTACAACTCGCACGCCTTCGCGAGTTTAGAAAAGATCTCTTGGCGAACGCCGACGTACCCGCCAAGGTCCGGCGCATCACCTACAAGGAAGATGCCTACGCCGACATTGACCAACTGAGGTCCGAAAGCAAACACTATCGCCGGATCAATAACTTCCTGCAGGGATTCCTAATTATCGGCTCGCTAGCAGCCACCGGCGCCTCCGGGGTTGCTACGGAACTTACGCAAGTACGTTGGCTGATTCTGGTGATTACCTTCGCAGTCGGCATCTCAAGTGGATTTATGGGGTACTTCAAGTACAAGGAGCGCAGCTTCTATCTACAGCAAACCGCCGACGCGATTGAACACGAGTGGGAGGCGGTAGAAATTGGGGTGGGGCGTTACAAGCGTATCGAAAACGAAGATGAGGCACTCGCAGAGTTCGTAGAGGAAGTCCACCGGCTGAAGTCCGAACAGAAGAAGCGCCAACAAAACCTGGAACAGCCACCTGAATCTCGCAGTCCTACCGATTAAAGCAGACGCCTAGCACTAGGATATACGCGATAGGTCTACTTCAAATTGTGCAGCGCGTCCTCGATGGCCCGGTGGAACGTCGGGTACGCGTAGATCATGTGCCGGAGCTGGCTGACCGGCACCGCCGCGTGCACCGCCACCACCAGCCCGGAGAGCACCTCGCCGCCGGCCGGGCCGACGGAGGTGGCGCCGACCAGCACGCCCTGGTCGGCGTCGGCGACCAGCTTGATGAACCCGTCGGCCCGGTGGATCCAGCCCCGGGTCGACGAGGACAGCTCGGTGAAGCCCACCTGCACGTTGATGCCGCGCTCGCGGGCCTGCTGCTCGGTGAGGCCGACCGCGCCCACCTCCGGGTCGGTGAAGGTGACCCGGGGCAGCGCCCGGTAGTCGGCCACCGGGACGCTGCCCGGCGCGACGCTCGACCCGCCGGCGCTCATCGCCCCGCCGACCGCGCTGACCACCCCGGCCGCGCCGCCGACCACGCTGGCCGTGCCGCTGGCGTCCGGGCCGCCCCGGGTACGCCGCACGTGGTCGAGCACGTCGGCGACCACGATGGCCGCCTGGTACATGGCGATGTGGGTGAACGCGCCCTCACCGGTGAGGTCGCCGACCGCCCAGAGCCCGTCGGCGGCGTGCATCCGGCCGTTCACCGGCAGGTAGCGCTGCGAGCAGTCGATGCCCACGGTGTCCAGGCCCAGCTCGTCCAGGTGTGCCCGGCGGCCGGTGACCACCAGCAGCTGGTCGCCGGTGAACTCCCGCCCGTCGGCGTGCACGGTGAACGCGGAACCGTCGTGGCTGACCCGCTCCGCCCGCACCCCGGTCTCGATGGTGACGCCGTCGGCGCGCAGCGCCTTCGCGGCGACCTCGGACGCCTCCGGCTCCTCGACGGCGAGCACCCGCTCCGCCGCCTCCACCACGGTCACCCGCACCCCGAACCGGGCGAAGACCTGGGCCAGCTCCAGCCCGATCGCGCCGCCGCCCAGCACCAGCAGCGAGCCGGGCAGCTCCTCGACCTCGATCGCCTGGTGGTTCGTCCAGTACGGGGTGTCGGCCAGCCCGTCGATCGGCGGGACGGACGGGCGGGTGCCGGTGCCGACCACGATCCCGTACCGGGCCTGGAACATCTGGTCGCCGACGCGTACCCGGCCGGGGCCGTCGAGCCGGCCGGCGCCCCGGACGAACCGGCCGCCCTTGCCGGTGAACCGGTCCACCGCGGCCCGGTCGTTCCAGGTGTCGGTGGCCTCCTCGCGGATCCGCTTCGCCACCGGCGCCCAGTCCGGCCGCACCTGCGCGGTGCCGGCCAGCTCGTTGACCCGGTGCGCCTCGGCCACCGCGTTCGCCGCGCGGATCATCATCTTGCTGGGAATGCAGCCCCAGTAGGGGCACTCGCCGCCGACCAGGCCCCGCTCGATCCCGACGACGGTGAGGCCCGCCTCGGCCAACCGCCCGGCCACCTCCTCGCCGCCGACCCCGAGCCCGACCACGACCACGTCCACCAGCTCCGGCTCCGCCATGCCGCCAGCATTCCGTACCGGGCCGCCCGGCGCGACCGCTCGGCGCGGCAATTCCCGCCGCCGGCGACCGGTCCGATCGCCTAGGGTGTCCGCGTGCAGTCACGGTTCGCCCCGGTGCGGGACACCTTCCACGACCTCTTCGCCGCCGGCCGGGAGACCGGCGCGGCGCTGGCCGTCTGGTACGACGGCACGCCCGTGGTGGACCTGGTCGGCGGCACCCGCGCGGCGGTTCCAACCGGCGCGACCGTGCCGGCCGTCGGGGCGGACCACCCGTGGCAGCCGGACACGCTGGTGAACGTCTACTCGGTGGGCAAGCCGGTGGCCGCGCTCTGCCTGCTGATGCTGGTGGACCGAGGCCGGGTCGGCCTCGACGCGCCGGTGTCGGCGTACTGGCCGGGGTTCCGCGCCCCGGCCACCGTCCGGCAGGTGCTCAGCCACACCGCCGGCCTGCCCGCGTTCCCGGTGCCCCGGCCCGCCGAGGCCGTCACCGACTGGGGGTTGCTCTGCGCCGACCTGGCCGCCGCCGACCCGGAGTGGGAGCCGGGGTCCGTCGCGGGCGAGCACGCCTGGACGTACGGGCATCTGGTGGGCGAGCTGGTCCGGCGGGTGGACGGGCGGACGGTGGGGCGGTTCCTGGCCGAGGAGATCGCCGGGCCGTGGCGGCTCGACCTGGCCTTCGGGCTGGGCGCGGCCGACCAGCGGCGGTGCGCCGACCTGTCGTACGCCGATCCGGGCTGGCCGGACGCGACGGCGGGTGAGCCGGGGTCGCTGCGCGCCCGGGCGCTGGACAACCCGCCCGGCGGGCGCGACGTGGCGGTGGTGAACGGGCCGTCGTGGCGCTCCGCCGAGATCCCGGCGGTGAACCTGCACGCCACCGCCGCCGCGCTGGCCCGGCTCTACGCGGGCCTGCTGGCCGGCGGCACGCTCGACGGGGTACGCCTGTTCGACCCGGACCTGGTCGCCGAGGCGACCCGGGTGCAGTACGACGGCCCCGACCTGGTGCTGGACCGGGCGGCGCACTGGACGCTCGGCATGCAGTGGGAGCCGGACGGCAGCTGGGGCATGGGCGGGATCGGCGGCAGCAGCGCCTGGGCCGATCCGGAGCGCGGCTACACCTTCGCCTACGTGACGTCCCGGCTGGGCGCCCACGACCGGGTCGACGAGTTGGTGGAGGCGCTGCACTCCTGCCTGTGACGGCTCAGGCTGTCCGGGTGGTGTCGACGCAGCGTAACTTTTCGCGACGCCTACCCCTAGTTACCGTGAGTCACGGCCAACGCCGGACCCGGCCCCCTCCTCCGTGCCTTTGCTCTGAGCGCATGCGCCCGGGGCAGCGGGATGGTCACGCTCCGAGCGTCGTACGCTCGCTCGCGGGTCCGCCTTCCCCGCGCTCAGCGGGCGGGCCGGGGGCAGGATGGCCGGGCCGGGCACCGCGACCGGCGTGCCGGCCGGGGTGAGCAGGGCGCGTGCGGCCACCGCCAGCCGCTTCCGCCGGGGTACGACGGCGCGCCGCGCGAACACGTCGTGGCCCTGGTCGGCCACCTCGTCGAGGATGCCGGCGTAGAGGGCGTACGCGGTGCGCATGCAGGACTGCGAGGCGGGGCTGAGCAGCGGGATGCCCGGTGCGGCGGCCAGGTAGTGGGCCTGGGCGCGGGTCACCTCGTACTCGATCAGCTCGCGGATGGCCGGCGTGGCGCGGCCGGCGGCCTTCGCGGCGAGCAGGTCCGCGCGGGTGACGTCGAACTTGGCCAGGTCCTCGTCGGGCAGGTACGTGCGGCCCCGGTCGAGGTCCTCGGCGACGTCCCGGATGAAGTTGGTGAGCTGGAAGGCGAAGCCGAGCTGGCGGGCCGGTTCCCGGGCGGCGGCCGGGTCGGAGCTGCCCAGGATCGGCAGCATCATCGTGCCGATGACGGCGGCGGAGCCCTCCATGTAGTCGAGCAGGTCGTCGTAGGCCCGGTACGACGCGACGGTCAGGTCCATCGCCATGCTGCGCAGGAACGACGCGAAGTCCTCGCGGTCCAGGTCGAAGACGGCGATGGTGTGCAGCACGGCCGGCAGGAGCGGGTCGTCGGCGGGCTCCCCGTGCAGGCCGGCGAGGAAGCTGGACGCCCACTGGTCGAGGCGGGCGGCACGGGCGGCGGGTGGCAGCTCCTCGGTCCGGTCCACGATCTCGTCGGCGTACCGGGTGAACCCGTACAAAGCATGCACATGCCGCCTTTTCCAAGCGGGCAGCAGCCGGGTGGCGAGATAGTAGGTGCGGCCGTGTTGTCTGTGCAGCTCACGGCAGCGGCCATAGGCAGCGGCGAGGTCGATGTCCACCGGCCCTCCTCCAGAATCGACGCACCAATCGACGCAACTTCCGTACCCTAGGGTACGCTCACCGACATGGCCAACGACGCAGTTGCGGGCGATGCGCTCCAGGTGGCCCCGACCGGCACCGGAGACGGGGACGACCCGGTCGGCGGCGTACTGGCCGCCTTCACCCACGACCTGGTCACCGCGGTCGACGGGACCCTCGCCGACTTCCTGGCCACCGAGATCGCCGCGCTCCACGAGATCGACGCGGCGATGGGCGGGTTCGCCACCACCGCCCGGGACTGCGTGCTGGCCGGCGGGAAACGGGTCCGCCCCACGTTCGCGTACTGGGGTTGGCGGGGCGTGGTGGGTGGCGACGAGCCGCTGCCCCCGGTGCTGCCGGCGCTGGCCGCGCTGGAACTGCTGCACACCTTCGCCCTGGTGCACGACGACGTGATGGACGCCTCCGACACCCGCCGGGGCCTGCCCACCGCGCACCGGGCCGCCGCCGCCCGGCACCGCACCGCCGGGCACGCCGGCGACCCCGAGCGGTACGGCGAGGCGGTCGCCGTGCTGATCGGCGACCTCTGCATGATCTGGGCCGACCGCCTGCTCGGCCAGGCCGCCCTGCCGCCCGCCCGGATGCTGGACCTGCGGCGCTGCTACGACCAGATGCGCGTCGAGACGGTGGCCGGGCAGTTCCTCGACGTGCTCGGCGAGCACGACGCGGCGAACTGGTCGGTCGACCGGGCCCTGCGGGTGGCCCGCTACAAGACCGCCAGCTACACCGTGCAGCGGCCCCTGCTCTTCGGCGCCTGCCTGGCCGGCGTCGCCGCGGACGCGCCGCCGGCCGCCGCGTACACCCGCTACGGCCTGGCCGTCGGCGAGGCGTTCCAGCTCTGCGACGACCTGCTCGGCGTCTACGGCGACCCGGCGACCACCGGCAAGCCGGCCGGCGACGACCTGCGCACCGGCAAGCCCACCGCACTGCTGATGCTGGCCCGGGAGCTGGCCACCCCGGTCCAGCGACGGGCCCTGGCGCGGACCGGCGCGGGCCTCACCGATTCGGATGTGGCCGAGCTGGCCGAACTGGTCGCCGACACCGGCGCGGTCGACCGGGTCGACCTCATGATCGACGACCGGGTCGCGGAGGCGTTGGCCGCGCTGGAGTCCGCGCCGATCGACGAGACCGCGCGCACCGCGCTCACCGGTCTCGCCGCCGCCGCCACCCGGCGGCGGGCCTGATGAGTGACGTCGTGAAGGAGGTGGTCAGGTGCGGACCGTGAACGGGCGTACGGACCGGGTGGTGGTCGTGGGCGCGGGCCTCGGTGGGCTGGCGTGCGCGCTGCACCTGGCCGGCAGCGGCCGCCAGGTGACCGTCCTGGAGCGGGAGCCGGTGCCCGGCGGGCGCGCCGGCCGGCTCGGCGTCGACGGGTACGAGTTCGACACCGGGCCGACCGTGCTCACCATGCCGGACCTGATCGCCGAGGCGCTCGGCGCGGTCGGCGAGGAGCTGGACGACTGGCTCGACCTGACCCCGCTCGACCCCGCCTACCGGGCGTACTACCCGGACGGGTCGACGCTGGACGTCATCACCGACACCACCCGGATGGCCGCCGAGATCGCCCGGGTCTGCGGGCCTCGGGAGGCGGACGGCTACCTGCGCTTCGTCGACTACACCCGCAAGCTGTGGCAATGGGAGCGGGCCGACTTCATCGAGCGCAACCTGGACGCCCCGACCGACCTGCTCACCGCCAACCTGGTGCGGCTGCTGGCCAACGGCGCGTTCCGACGCCTCCAGACGAAGATCAACCAGTTCTTTCGCGACCCCCGTACCCAGCGGATCTTCTCCTTCCAGGCGATGTACGCCGGCCTCGCCCCGCACGACGCGCTGGCCATCTACAGCGTCATCGCGTACCTCGACTCGGTGGCCGGGGTCTACTTCCCACGCGGCGGCATCCACGCGGTCTCCCGCGGAATGGCCGGCGCCGCCGAGAAGCACGGCGTGCAGATCCGGTACGGCACCACGGTGACCCGGGTGGAGACCGCCAACGGGCGGGCCACCGGCGTGCGCACCGCCGACGGCGAGCTGATCCCGGCCGACGTGGTGGTGCTCAACCCGGACCTGCCGGTCGCCTACCGGGACCTGCTGCCCGAGGGCCGGGCCCGGAAGCTGACGTACTCGCCCTCCTGCGTGGTGCTGCACGTCGGGTCGACGCAGGGCTACACGAAGATCGCCCACCACAACATCCACTTCGGCCGGCAGTGGCAGGGCACCTTCGACGAGGTGATCCGGCGCGGCGAGCTGATGACCGACCCGTCGCTGCTGGTCACGAACCCGAGCCGGACCGACCCGTCGGTCGCCCCGCCCGGCCGGCACACCTACTACGTGCTGGCCCCGGTGCCCAACCTGCACCGGGCGCCCCTCGACTGGCGGGGCGACCTCACCCGCCGCTACGCCGACCGGCTGATCGGCACCCTCGAGGAACGCGGCTACGTCGGCTTCGGCGACGGCGTCGAGGTGCTGCGTACGATCACCCCGGCCGAGTGGGAGGAGCAGGGCATGGCCGCCGGTACGCCGTTCGCCGCCGCGCACACCTTCCTTCAGACCGGCCCGTTCCGGCCGTCGAACCTGCACCGCCGGCTACCGAACGTGGTCTTCACCGGCTCCGGCACGCAGCCCGGCGTCGGGGTGCCGATGGTGTTGATCTCCGGCAAGCTCGCCGCCAACCGCATCACGGGGGTCGTCAAATGACTGCACGGGAGTCCCACCTGGTCGAGCTGGTCGACGACGCCGGGCGGCCGCTCGGCCAGGCGACCGTCTCCGCCGCCCACCAGCCGCCCGGCCGGCTGCACCGGGCGTTCTCGGTGCTGCTGGTCGCGCCCGACGGCCGGGTGCTGCTGCAACGCCGGGCCGCGGTGAAGACCCGCTTCCCGCTGCGCTGGGCCAACTCGTGCTGCGGTCATCCGGCGCCGGGCGAGTCGCTGGCCGACGCGGCCAACCGGCGCCTGGGCGAGGAGTTGGGCGCCGCGCCGGTCGCGCTGACCGAGGTCGGGGTGTACGCCTACTACGCCGAGGACCCGGCGACCGGCCGGGTCGAGTTCGAGTACGACCACGTGCTGCGCGCCGACGTGCCGGCCGACGTGCCGGTCCGGCCGGACCCCGACGAGGTGGCCGAGCTGCGCTGGGCCGACCCCGCCCGGCTGATGACGGAGATCGACACGGATCCCCGCTCGTACGCGCCATGGCTGGGCGGTGTGGTGAGCCGGCTGCTGCGCGTCGGCGAGCCGGCCGGCAGCACCACGCCGGCCGGTGCCCGGGTGGACGACGACGCCTCGGAGCGGCCGGGTGGCCGATGAGGCGCTGAGCGCGGGGGCCGTGGCACGCCGACTCGGCGTGGCGGTCACCACGTTGCGCACCTGGCACCAGCGCTACGGCCTCGGCCCCAGCCAGCATGTCCCCGGTCACCACCGGCGCTACACACCGGCCGACCTGGCGCGTCTGGAGATCATGCGCAGGCTCACCGTGGAGGGTGTCACCCCGGCGGAGGCCGCCCGCTGGGCCCGGCAGGCGCCCCCGTCCGGTGGCATCGGGCTGGCCGGGTCGGGGCGGGCGCGCACCGGCCGGGCCGGCGGCGGGCTCGCCATTCCGGTGGGCCGGGCCGGGCCGGCGGCTCGTGGCCTGGCCCGGGCCGCCATGCGGCTGGACTCGGCGGCCATCGGGGAGACCATCTCGCACGCGCTGGCCGTCAACGGGGTGATCGCCACCTGGGACGGGCTGGTCCGCCCGGTGCTCGCCGGGATCGGCGAGCGGCACGCCGCCACCGCCGGCCTGATCGAGGTGGAGCACCTGATGTCCCGGTGCGTCACCGAGGCGCTGGCGGCCGTCCCCCGTACGGCCACCGGCCCGGGCCGCCTCCTGCTCTCCTGCGCCGACGAGGAGCAGCACAGCCTGCCGCTGGAGGCGCTCGCCGCCGCCCTCGCCGAGCGTGATGTGGCCTATCGCATGCTCGGTGCCCGGGTGCCGGTTTCGGCCTTGGTCGAGGCGGTCAACCGGACCGGTCCGGCCGCCGTCGTGATCTGGTCGCACACCCGGGCCACGGCCGACCCGGCACAGCTCGCCGCCCTGCTCGCCGCAGATCGCCGGCCGCTGCTGGTGCTCGCGGCGGGCCCCGGTTGGCGGGCCGACGCGCTGCCCTCGGGGGTGGTCCGGCCGGTGGATCTGGCCGAGGCCGTGTCGCTGTCCCTGGCCGTCCGCGAGTCCATCGACCAGTCCGCGACAGGCTGAGGGTCTTCCGATTGTCACGCTCCGTCCTCTAACGTCTGGTGGTCTGCGTACCGCCACCCCTCGGAGCGACGATGAATTTCCGCGCCGTACTGGCGATCGGCCTCGGCCTGGTGCTCGCGCTGAGCGGCTGCGGCGACCCCGCGCGCCGCGCCGCGGGCGTCGGCGGCGGTGCCGGCAGCCCGGCCCCGGTGGCCTCCGGCGTCCCGGAGCCCGACGGGTCGTCGCCGCCGAAGCCGAAGCCGAAGCCGAAGCCGAGCGCGTCGTCCCGCCCCGACCGCCCCACCCACACCACCCCGCCGCGGCCCCGCCTGCGGCCGCTGCCGAAGACCCTCCCGGCCGGCCTGCGCCGGACCACCGGCACCCACGCGGTGGCGCTGACCTTCGACGACGGGCCGAGCCCGGCCTGGACGCCGAAGGTCCTCGACCAGTTGCGCGCCGCCGGGGTCAAGGCGACCTTCTGCCTGGTCGGCATCGAGGTCAAGCAGCACCCGCAACTGGTGGCCCGGATCGTCCGGGAGGGCCACCAGCTCTGCAACCACAGCTGGCGGCACGACATGGACCTGGGCCGCCGGCCGGTCGCCGAGATCCGGGCCGATCTGGTACGCACCAACCGGGCCATCCAGGCGGCGGCGCCGGGGGCCAAGGTGTCCTTCTTCCGCCAGCCGGGCGGCCGGTGGACCGCGGAGGAGGTGGCGGTGGCCCGCCAGCTCGGCATGCAGTCCCTGCACTGGACGGTCGACCCGCAGGACTGGGCGAAGCCGGCCCCGCCGCTGATCACCCGGCGGGTGCAGGCGGCCACCCGGCCCGGAGCGGTGGTGCTGATGCACGACGGGGGCGGGAACCGGGCCGCCACGCTGGCCGCCTGCCGCTTCCTGATCCCCGACCTGAAGCGCCGGTACGGCGTCACCCGGCTTCACTAACCCCTTCTGACCTGCGCTTTTACGCCGCCGCGTGGGCGATGCCATACCGGTTTGGTCCACCGGCCGATCATCACGTAAGCTATCCAAGCCTCCGGCGGGGCCGGATGGGAGCAAGTCCGCTTGAAGTTGCGAGTGTGCAATGATGGCGGGGCCGCCCTCATCGTCTAGCGGCCCAGGACGTCGCCCTTTCAAGGCGGTAGCACGGGTTCGAATCCCGTTGGGGGCACGGTCCGGCTCAGGCCGGAGGCAACAGAGCAAGGTCCTGTGGAGCAGTTGGAGTGCTCGCCGCCCTGTCAAGGCGGAGGTCGCGGGTTCAAGTCCCGTCAGGACCGCAAGCGCTGACGCCGCGCGATGGTTGCGCGGCGTTCTGCGTATCGGAGCAGGCCACCCTCCGGGTAGTATGTTCCGAGTGCCCGGCCAGGTAGCTCAGTTGGTACGAGCGTCCGACTGAAAATCGGAAGGTCGGCGGTTCGACCCCGCCCCTGGCCACATAGCCTTTCGCCGGGCTACAGAGATCCCCACCAGCGGAAACGCGGGTGGGGATCTTGCTTTTGAGTGGTTAGCGCCTAAGCACCATGAACCACCCCACCGCGGTCAGGACGAGGAGCAGTGCCAGCGCGAACATGGCACGCCCGACGGCGACGGACACCGGTGCGAGGAACGGTGCCTGCTGGGCGAGCAGGCCCGCACCGAGCAGGGCGACGAAACCGCCACGGCGGACGGGCTGGGATCGCTGGCTCACCGTCAAGCGCGCACCCCGCACCCAAGCCGTAGGAAACCGACGCGTCATCGCGACACGGACGCCAAGCGTGACCATGGCAAGGCCAAGCACCACGACGATGAGGCGCAGGGCGAACCCCACCGGGTCCAGGTCATCCACACTCATGCGACCCAATGATTCACACGGTGTCAACGTGGCCCGTCCTGGCCACCACTGCCGGGAAACCCCGGACGCCGGTCCGGGGCCAGGAACCCGGCAGCCGGGCGGAGATCATCGCCGGCAACGGTCCGAAAACGGAAGCTGCACACCCGGGCATGAGCCGGTATCGTCCGGGCCTATGGGACAGGAGATGGCCGGCCCCAACGGTCTCCGGCAGGACAGTGACCGCTTCTCCCTGCGGACGGTTCTCCTCGCCCCAGCGCCCACCGAGCAGGCGTTCGCCGTCTTCACCGGCGCGCTGACCGACTGGTGGGTCCACGAGTACACCTGGTCCGGGCCGCAGGCGCTGGCCGAGCTGGGGATGGAACCCCGCGCCGGCGGCATGCTCTACGAGATCGGGCCGTACGGTTTCCGCGCCGACTGGGGGCGGGTGCTCACCTGGGATCCGCCCCGGCGGCTGGTCTTCACCTGGCAGATCGGCCCGGACCGGGCACCGCTGCCCGACCCGGCGCGGGCCAGCGAGGTCGAGGTGATCTTCGAGCCCGACGGGGACGGGCGGACCCGGGTGGAGGTGGAGCACCGGCACTTCGACCGGCACGGCGAGGCCGCCGAGGGTTACCGGCAGGCGCTCACCGCCGGCTGGGCCGAGCTGCTCTCCCGCTACCTCGACACGCTCACCACGCTGAGCCGCCAGTCCTGACCGGCCGCGCGCCGTCAGCGCGGCAGGGGGCGGGCGGCGGTCCGCCCGGGGACCGACGGATCGCCCAGGTCCGCGCGGCGGCCGGCGGCCGCACCGACGCCGAAGCCGCCGCCGGCCAGCCGCCGGCGTGCCGCCGTACGAACCCGGGGGTACGCCTCGGCGAGCCGGCGGGCCACCCGGTCCGAGCGGTCGGCCAGGACCAGCGCCGTCGAGGCGGTCCCCGCGTCGGCCACCGCCGCCGCCTCGGCCGCCCGTAGCCGCTCCCCGATCGCCTGGGCGAAGCCGGCCAGCCAGGAGCGGCGGAACGCGGCCGGGTGCTCCCCGGCGGGCACCGGCGTGGCGGCCAGGCCGTGTGCCGCCTGCACCAGCAGCGAGGTGAAGAGCAGTTCCACCCGCTCCAGGTCGCTGGCGAACCCGAACAGGTGCAGCACGAACCCGTCGCCCTGCTGCCGGCGTACGCAGCGGCAGCGCAGCGGGTCCGCCACCGCGACGAGCAGGCCGGCCTTGTCCCGGGCGTACGGGGCGACCACGTCGACCAGCCGGTCGCCGACCGGGTCGCTGGCCGGGTCCCGGGCGGCGAGCAGCGCCCGGTCCACGCCGTACCGGGCGATCAGCTCGGTCGCCTTCGCGGTGAACAGCGCCGACTCCGCCGGCGTGCAGGCCGGGTCCTCGGCCTTGGCCAGCAGCTTGCGCACCTTGCTGAGCATGGCCTCGGACATGCCACCAGAGCTACCACACGCCCGGACGTCCGCGCCCCGCCCCCCGGCCGCCGCGGGTCAGCGGGTGCCGCGGCTGCGCAGCGTCGCCACCGTCGAGCCGGCGAGGGTGAGCAGGCAGTCCGGCAGCAGCCCGTCGGCCACCGCCGCCCCGAACAGCGCCTCCCCGGTGGCCGCGTCGTGGTTGGCGTACGCGCTGACGAACCGGGCCACCCAGCGGGTGTCGTAGCCGACCTGGTCGATGTCGGGGAAGTCCAGCGCGCAGGCGCCGGAGGCGGGCGGGTCACCCACCATCGTCGCGGCCAGGCACCAGGCGACCCCGTACGCCCCGGCGAGACCGGACCGGTCGACCACCTCGTCGAAGGTGCCGACGACGGCGTCGCCGTCACCGTCCAGCGCCGAGCGGAGCACCG
Organism: Micromonospora sp. NPDC050686; assembly: GCF_040654475.1. Taxonomy (NCBI): domain Bacteria; kingdom Bacillati; phylum Actinomycetota; class Actinomycetes; order Micromonosporales; family Micromonosporaceae; genus Micromonospora; species Micromonospora sp. NPDC050686. The sequence continues at coordinate 41,169 of NZ_JBFAID010000022.1, read as the reverse complement.
CGGTCGCGTCGTGGAGGGTCTGCTGTAGCTGGTCGGTCACGAGGCGCACAGTACGCACACCGGTCAACCGGTGACCCGTACGCGCTCTTCGGTGACGGTGGGTGTCGGAGCTCTGTCGAGCAGCCGACTGAGCACCCTCCTCGATCCCACCGGTCGGGCGGGCACGCTAATGTGCCAGCGGACGTGCGCCGGAGGAAGGACGACCATGCTCGTAACACGCGGCTCGCGGGCCGGTGCCCTGGTGGCCTGCGCGGCGCTCCTGCTCGGTGCCGGCGCGTGCGGGACCGACGGTCCCGAGGAGGAGAAGAGCGGCCCTCCGCAGGTGCGGCTCTACGGCACCGACGGCAACATGCTCAACTCCTACCCTGCGGAGTTGCAGGAGCGGGCCGACCTGGTCGACGGCATGAAGGGCACCACCCCGCTCACGCCGCTGCCCGAGGACTTCAAGAAGCGGCTGCGCTCCGTCGACCCGAAACTGACCGACTTCCTCTACGCGGCCGAGTCGTACGACGCGGTGGCGATCAGCGTGCTGGCCGCGCAGCTCGCCGGCACCACCGACCCGCGGGCGATCGCCAAGCAGATCGTCGGCGTGACCAACAACGGGCAGCGCTGCGAGACGGTGTCGGCCTGCCTGCGGCTGGCCCGCGAGGGCAAGGACATCGAGTACCGCAGCGTCTCGGTCAACCGGGCCGGGTTCACCGACGCCGGTGAGCCGGCCACCGCCAGCTACGCCACGCTGCACTTCGACGGGCAGCAGCTGAACGACGCCAAGACCGAGTTCGTCGGCGCCGGGGACGAGTCGGCCGCCAGCACCACGGCGCCGCCGAAGCCGAGGAAGCAGCGCGGCCCGGCGGCGGACGCCCCGCTGGTCCTCGGCGGCCTGCTGCCGCAGACCGGTGACCTGGCCCTGGCGAACCCGCCGCTGGCCGCCGGCGCCGCCCTGGCGGTGCGGGACGTGAACGCGGCCGGCGGGGTGCTCGGCAAGCCGGTGACCTGGCTCCCCGGCGACGACGGCACCAACCCCGACATCGCCCGGGCCACCGTGAAGAAGCACATCCAGGCCGGCGTGCACGTCATCATCGGCGCCGGCGCGTCGAGCATCTCCCGGGCGGTGCTGCCGGACGTGGTGGCCGCCAACCGGGTGCTCTTCTCGCCGTCCAACACGGACGCCGGGCTGACCACGGTGGACGACAAGGGGCTCTACTTCCGTACCGCCCCGCCGGACGGCCTGCAGGGTCGGGCGCTGGCCGACGTGATCCTGCGCGACGGCCCGCACAAGATCGCCCTGGTGGCCCGGAAGGACAGCTACGGCGAAGGCCTGCAGGAGAGCGTCCGGGCCGAGCTGGAGCGGGCCGGCATCGGCGCCGACCGGCTGAGGCTGCTGACCTACGAGCCACCGGCCGACGCGAAGGCGACCCCGGTCGACTTCGCCGCCGGCGCGCAGGAGATCAAGGCCTTCGAGGCGGAGGCTGTGCTGCTGATCGGCTTCAGCGAGTCGGCCGCGGTGATCCGCGCGCTGGCCGACGCCGAGGTGCCGATCCGGCACTGAACGACGCCGAGAGGGCCGCACCGGGGCGTACCGGTGCGGCCCTCGTCGCGCCGGGGGCGGTCAGCGGGACCGGCGGCGCTCCAGGAACTCGGTCATCCGGCGGTGCTTCTCCTCGTCCTCGAAGAGCACCGCCTGACTCAGCAGGTCGAGCTGCGGGTGCGCGGCGGGCGGGGCGTCCACCGCCAACTTGGTCAACCGCACCGCCAGCGCGGAACCCTTGGCGATCTCGTCGAGCAGCGCGTGCGCGGCGGCCAGCAGGCCGGCCGGCTCGACCACCCGGTTGACCAGGCCGATCCGCAGCGCCTCGGCGGCGTCGACTCGCCGGCCGGTGAAGAGCAGTTCCTTGGCCCGGGCCTCGCCGATCAGCGCCGGCAGCCGGTGGGTGGCGCCCGCGCCGGCCAGGATGCCCAACCGCACCTCCGGCTGGCCGAACACCGCGCGGTCCGTGCAGACCCGCAGGTCGCAGGCGTACGCCAGCTCGGCGCCGCCGCCCAGCGCCGGCCCGTCCACGGCGGCCACGGTGGGCATGGGCAGCGCCCGGATCCGGGCGAAGGCGGCCTGGTTGATGGCGGCGAGGGCGTCGAGCCGGCCGCGCTCGCGGAGCTGGCCGATGTCCGCCCCGCCGGCGAAGATGCCCTCCGCGCCGCCGGTGAGCAGCAGCAGCCGGGGCCGGGCCTCCAGTTCGGCGCAGACCTCGTGCAGCTCGCCGATCAGGTCGGCGTCGATGGCGTTGCGCTTCTCCGGCCGGTCCAGCGTGACGACCAGCCGGTCGGGCCGCTCCTCGATCCGCAGCCCGGTCACCGCCCTGCCTCCGCCGCGTCCCGGCGCCCGTCCACCCAGCGGTAGAAGCCCTGGCCGGACTTCTTGCCGAGCTTGCCGGCGGCGACCATCTCCACCAGCAGCGGCGGCGGGGCGAACCGGTCGCCGTAGGCGGCCTGGAGGGTGCGCGCGATGTCCAGCCGCACGTCCAGCCCGACCAGGTCGGTCAGCTCCAGCGGGCCGACCGGGTGCCGGTAGCCCAGCACCATCGCCTTGTCGATGTCCGCCGGGCTGGCCACCCCGTCGGCGACCATCCGGATCGCCTCCAAACCGAGGGTGACCCCGAGCCGCGAGGTGGCGAAGCCGGGCATGTCGCGTACGACGACGGGGTCCTTGCCCAGCCGGCCGGCGAGCGCGACGGCCGCGTCGGTGGTCTCCGGGGCGGTGGCCGGGCCCACCACGATCTCCAGCAGCGCCATCGCCCAGACCGGGTTGAAGAAGTGCAGGCCCACGAACTCGGCCGGCCGGTCCAGCCCGGCGGCCAGCTCGGCGATCGGGATGCTGGAGGTGTTGCTGCCCAGCAGCGCGGGGCGCAGCCCCTCGGCCTCGCGCAGCACCGCCCGCTTCAGGTCGAGCCGTTCCGGCACCGCCTCGACGATCACCTCGGGCGCCGGGTCCACCTCGGCCAGCCCGGTACGCAGGCTGAGCCGGCCGCGGTTGGCCGCCGCCTCGTCGGCGGTCAGCTTGCCCCGCTGCACGCCGCGTTCCCACAGCTCGCCGAGGCGTGCCTCGGCGGCGGCCCCGCGCGCCGGGTCCACCTCGACCAGCTCGACGCGATATCCCGCGCCGGCCGCCACGTACGCGATGCCCAGCCCCATCGTGCCGGCCCCGACGACGACAAAACGACCACTCATGACGCTCCCTCGCTGCGGGCGCGGTGCACGGGGTCTCCGGCACGCGGCCGCTCGCTCCTGGGTGCGACCCTATGCAGCAGCACGCCGGGCGGCATGCGTGGGGGCCGACCGGATCGGGTACTGACGGCCGTCAACCGAGGGAAGGAACCAGTCGACATGAGCCAGGCACCGGAGAGCCTCGACAGCACCGCGACGGTGGCGGGGAGCGAGACCGTGGAGACTCGCGGCGACGAGCGGGTGGACCTGCTGCGCGCGGACACCAACCACGACGGGAAGACGGACGTCTGGGTGGTCGACACGGACGGCGACGGCAAGGCGGACCTGTTCCAGTTCGACACCGACGGTGACGGCAAGGTGGACATCACCATGGTCGACATCGACGAGGACGGCACCCCGGACGAGGTCGTCGACGGCGACGGTGGCCTGCCGCCCGAGCAGCTCCCCCCGACCGTCCAGGTCTGAGCTTTTTAGGCGGGGGCCCTTCCTCTCGCGTAGGCGATAGGGAGGGGCTCCGCCTAACGCCTGAGGGTGAGGGTGGCCAGGTAGTACGGGGCGTCGGTGTCGTCGACGTCCGTCAGGCGCCAGGGGGTGCCGTGCACCAGCTCGGCGAACTCCGCCACCGAGCAGACCAGGTAGTCGAACCACTCGGTGCCCAGCTCCCGGTAGCGCAGCCGCAGCCGCAGTTGCCCGCCGAGCCGTCCGCGCCGGCGGTTGAGCTCGTGGTAGCCGACGTGCACGGGATCGGTGGTGCCGTACGGGTCGGTGCCGTGCGCGATGATCCGCGCGCCGGGGCGGGCCAGCGCCGCCAGCGCGGCGAGGAAGGCCGGTGCCCGCTCCCGCCCCTCGAAGAGGCCGACGTTGTTGCCGAGCAGCAGGAACGTGTCGTACCGAGGGCCATCGGCGGCGTGTTCGTCGACCGTGCCGTGCACCAGGTCGCGCAGCCCGCGGTGCCGGCACACCCGCAGCGCCCCGAGCGAGGTGTCCAGGCCGGTCACCGGCACCCCGCGCTCCTGCAGGTGCAGCGCGATCCGGCCGCCGCCCACCCCGACGTCGAGGGTCCGGCCGTGGACCCGGTCCACCGCCCGGCGGTCGTACGGCTGCCAGTCCGCCGGGCCGGCCAGGTAGTGCTCGGTGGGCGCGCCGTTGACCAGCCCGTCATCACGCTCGATGATCTCGATGACCGGGCGGGGCAGCCGCCCACCGACCAGCGGCCGGGGACCGACCCCGGTCGCCACCGCGTACGCGTCCCGGATCATCTCGCCGAACACGTCGCCGAGCCGCGGTTCCCCGATCACGGCGCTTTCTCTGTTCGCGACTGCGGGGCTCGCAAACCCGGCTCACTCCTCGCGCTCACGGCGCTGTCTCTGTTCGCGGCTGCGGGGCTCGCAAACCCGGCTCACTCCTCGCGCTCACGGCGCTGTCTCTGTTCGCGGCTGCGGGGCTCGCAAACCCGGCTCACTCCTCGCGCTC
>NZ_JBFAID010000022.1:0-36378 GCF_040654475.1 Micromonospora sp. NPDC050686 | reverse complement strand
CACGGCGCAGTCCCTGTTCGCGGCTGCGGGACTCGCAAACCCGGCTCACTCCTCGCGCTCACGGCGATCACGCTATCCGGCCGGTGGCCGGCTGTCGTGGCCGTATCCTTGGCGGGTGACGGAGCTGGACCGCCTGGCGGCGGAGAAGTACCTCCTGCTGACGACGTTCCGCAAGGACGGTCGGGCGGTGCCGACCCCGGTGTGGGCGGTCCGCGACGGCGACGCGCTCACGGTGTGGACGGTGTCGGACTCCGGCAAGGTGAAGCGGATCCGGCGCGACGGCCGGGTCACGGTGGCCCCCTGCGACGTGCGTGGCCGGCCGCACGGCGCGGCGGTGCCGGGGCGGGCGACGGTCTGCGACCCGGAGGGCACCCGGCGGGTGCGCGGCCTGCTCAAGCAGAAGTACCGGATGATCGGCCGGCTGACGCTGCTCGGCAGCCGGCTGCGCCGGGGCGAGGCGGGCACGGTGGGCCTGCGGATCGTGCTGGACGAGCCCTGAGCGGCGCGATACGCGGCCTTGCGGCATGTCGGGCATTCAGTCCGCGGGGACGCCCCGCCTTGCGGCATGTCGCGTGGGCTTGCGGCGGTGCCGCGGCGGGTGCGGCGGTGCCGCGGCGGGCCCGGACACGAATCAGGGGCGGCAGGCTCGTCGCCCATCGCCCCTGGATCCGAACGCCTTTGACGCCCCCGGCCGTCAGTCTCCCTGCCGCTGCTGCGGGATCTGGCCCTGGAGCAGAGCCCGCACCTCCGACTCGCGATAGCGGCGGTGTCCGCCGAGGGTCCGGATGGCGCTCAACTTGCCCGCCTTGGCCCACCGGGTCACCGTTTTCGGGTCGACACGGAACATCGACGCCACCTCGGCCGGCGTGAGCAGCGGCTCTGGTTCGTGCGTTCGCGATGCCATCGGTCACTCCTCCACATGTATAGACATCGGCCGGGGTCCCGCCGGCCGACGCGTCTCCCATGGTCCGGCTAGTCCCCGATGTCCGACATGGGCCGAACGGCTGAAGGTCCCTAGACGGACGGATGAACCATGCCCGATTTTTACGACTTTTACACCGCAGAAACTACCTTAATCGGACTCATGATCACCCTTGGTGAAGCGCCAGCTACGAGACAGTCTCGGGTTGACCTGCCCGGCTGAGCGGTATGTGGTCAGTTGCACCGCTCCAGCAACTGCACCGCCCGCCACCTCGCCACCAGCTTGTCGTACGCCGCCGAGGCCTCCTCGGCCTCGCTGCGGGACAGCGCCGCCAGGCCGGCCGCGACCAGCTCCGGCGAGTCGTCGGCGGTCAGCGTCTCGTCCGGCAGCAGCTCGACCAGGCCGCCGTAGTCCAGCTCCACCAGCGACCGCGGGTGGAACTCCTCCAACCACCGGGCGGCCTCCTCGACCGCCTCGGTGATCGGCGCCTCGCCGACCGACTTGCGCAGCACCGACAGCGCCCGGGACGAGCGGCGGCGGGCCTTGGAGATCTCCGTCCGGTAGCGCAGCGACCGCCGGCCCGGCCGGGTGCTCAGGTCCCGCTCGCCCGCGTCGAAGAGCACGAACCACCGCAGCGGGACGCCCCAGGTGGCGATCTGCTCGTGCACCCGGGGCACCCCGTGCTCCAGCACCCGGGCGCCGCTGCGCCAGTCGTCCACCACCGCCTTGGCCTGGCCGGCCAGGACCGGCGGGACGAACGCGTCGGCGAGCACCGAGGGCACCCCGTCCCGGGCGCTCAGCGCCGCCTCGGCCACCCGGATCCGCAGGTTCCAGGGGCAGACCAGCAACGTCTCGTCGGTCTCCACGACGTACGCCTCGTCCGGCAGGTCGGGCAGCCGGGTCCAGCCCGCGCCGAGCGCCTCGATGACCGCCGCACGTTGCCGGACGGGCCCGTCCGCCGGGGCCACCGCGCGGCCGTCGGAGACGTACCGCCGCCAGAACGACTGGCGATCCCGGTCGAAGGCGGACAGCGGCTCGTACACGCGCAGATAAGAAGCGAAGAGCGACGGCACGGCGCGATCCTCCCACGACTGGCGGAGCCGACCCCGGTCGGCGTCGGGATCACGAGTGACGCGGCCGACAGCGCGGCGCCGGCCGATATTAGGCTCAGCGGCACCGGCAGCATCCCCGCCGGCGTCCCACCAGGGCAGCGGCCCAAAAGGCCGCACACCGACAGGAGCAAGCAATGGGCGTTTTCGCGAGCACCGACGACCCAGGGTCGAACGGCCACGAACAGGTCGTCTTCTGCCAGGACAAGCAGAGTGGCCTCAAGGCGATCATCGGCATCTACTCCACCGCGCTGGGCCCCGCGCTCGGCGGCACCCGGTTCTACCCGTACGCCAGCGAGGAGGCCGCGCTGGCCGACGTGCTCGACCTCTCCCGCGGCATGGCCTACAAGAACGCCCTGGCCGGGCTGGACCTCGGCGGCGGCAAGGCGGTCATCTGGGGGGACCCGGAGCAGCTCAAGAGCGAGGCGCTGCTGCGCGCGTACGGCCGGTTCGTGGAGTCGCTCGGCGGGCGCTACTACACCGCCTGCGACGTGGGCACCTACGTCGCCGACATGGACGTGATCGCCCGGGAGACGAGGTACGTCACCGGCCGCAGCGTGGAGCACGGCGGGGCCGGCGACTCGTCGATCCTCACCGCCTGGGGCGTCTTCCAGGGGATGCGGGCCGCCGCCGAGCACACCTGGGGCACTCCCAGCCTGGCCGGCCGGCGGGTCGGCGTGGCCGGCCTGGGCAAGGTCGGCAAGTACCTCACCGGCCACCTGGTGGAAGACGGCGCCGAGGTGGTGGCCACCGACGTCAACCCGAAGGCGCTGGAGTGGGCCCGCGCGACGTACCCGCAGGTCACCCTGGTCGACGACGGCGCCGCGCTGGCCGCCGCCGACATCGACGTGTACGCCCCGTGCGCGCTGGGCGGCGCCCTGAACGACGACACCGTGCCGGCGCTGCGGGCGAAGGTGGTCGCCGGCGCGGCCAACAACCAGCTCGCCCACCCGGGCATCGAGAAGGTCCTCGCCGACCGGGGCATCCTCTACACCCCCGACTACGTGGTGAACGCCGGTGGTGTGATCCAGGTGGCCGACGAGATCGAGGGCTTCAACTTCGACCGGGCCAAGCTGCGGGCCACGAAGATCTTCGACACCACCCGGGAGATCCTGCGGCTCGCCGACGACGAGGGCGTCCCGCCGGCGGTGGCCGCGGACCGGCTCGCCGAGCGGCGGATGGCGGAGATCGGCCGGCTGCGCACCATCCGGCTGGGGTGATCCGGGCCACTCCCGGGGACGGGGCCGATGTCCCGTTCCCGGGTGAAGTCCGTCCGCCGCCCCGGTTAAGCTGAACTTGGGGATGATTTACGACGATCTGACCGGTGTCACGGCCGACCCCGGCAGTCACTCCTTACCCGGTACACTGGGTCACGGCCGGGTGACCGCGACGCGCGGAGCCGGCCAGCGGTAACCCGAGGTGCCGAACGTGGGCATCCCCATGTACCGTAAGAGCCACGAGAGATGCCTGACGTCATCGGGGCCCGCCTTCGGGCTGCCCCGAATTCTGTGCGAGGGGGTCGAGCCATGGGGCGCGGCCGTGCTAAGGCCAAGCAGACGAAGGTGGCCCGGGAGTTGAAGTACCACTCCCCGAACACCGACCTCACCGCCTTGCAGCGCGAACTGGCGGGAGCTGGTAAGTCGGACCACGACTTCGACGACGACTACAAAGAGTATGTCGACGACGACGACGAGGACCACGCGGACGACGACCCGGATTCCTGGGCGCGTCCGACCCGCTGAACCACGGACACAGCTGAGCACGCGGTGACACCCGCGTGCTCACCCATGTGTCGGCTGGAAGGCCCGGCGTACCACCGGTGATCAGGGGCCTGCCGGGCCAGGCGGCACGGCAGGCCCCTGATCGTGGCCCGCGCCCTCAGCGGGGCCGGTTGTTCCAGTTGTAGAACGTCGGGATGTTCTCGAAGTGGTTCCAGGCGCAGACCGCGCTGGCCCCGTCGCCACCGGCCACCTCCGCGCGCAGCCGCCGCGCCGCCTCCGCCTCCCGGAGCAGTGCGGTCAACCCGACGGCCGCCTCGCGGACCCGGTCGGCCACCGGATCCCCGCCGACCTCCCCGCCACGCTCAGGCTGCCGATGACTCCTCGTCTCGGGCATGCTCCAACACTCCCTCCAATAGGCGGATCTTGCTGTTGCGGCAGTGTTCGGTCTCCGTACCGTCGAAACGCTTCAGCTCGAAGTAACGGTTGGCCGCGTGGCCACCGCCGCAGAAGCCGAAGTACGGGCAGGAGGACCGGCACGCCTCCACCCCGGTGAGGAACTCAGCCACCCAGGGTGTGCCTTCGGCACCGGCCAGGATCTCCCCCAGCGGGGTCGCCAGCACGTTGCCGCTGCTGAAGTCGCCGTACCGGGGGTCGGTGAAGCCGGCCAGCTCGGGGGAGAGCACGGTGACGGACCCGTCCTGGCCGATCGTCGGGATCGGGTCCAGCCGGCGCGGCAGCAGGTCGTCGGCCGTGTCGTCCAGGATCGCCGCCGCGTACCGCAGGGACCACTCCACCTCGCGCAGGTGGATCCGGGGTTCGCGCCGCCAGGCCGCGACCAGTTCGGCCCAGAACGCCGTCACGGCGGCCGCGTCGTGCGCGTTCGACCGGGTGTTGACTCCCTCGGTCTCCTCGATGTTGATGCCGAGGACGTCGCAGCCCAGGTCGAGGAAGTACTCGTACAGCTCGGTGGCGAGCCCCGGGCCCGGCTCGCTGACCACCGCGAGGGCGGAGAACGGCAGGCCGTGCCGGCGCAGCGCCGCGATCCCGCGCAGGATCCGGTCGTACGCCGGCCGCCCACCCCGGGTCACCCGGTCCCCGTTGCGCTCCGGTGGCCCGTCCACGCTCACACTCACCCGCACCCGGTGCTCGGCCAGGAACGCGCACCACGCGTCGTCGATCAGTGTGGCGTTGGTCTGCACGTGGTGCTCGACGTCCGGGCCGAACGGGGCGAGCAGCGCCGCGAAGTGCTCCCGGCCGGCCGCCAGGGGCTCGCCGCCGTGCCAGACCACCGAGAACCGGCCGGCCGCCGCCCACGGGTTCACCGCGGCGGCCACCGCCTCGGCCACCGCCACCGGCATCCGCCGGTCCTCGCCGCGCAACGGCAGGTAGCAGTAGACGCAGTCCAGGTTGCAGAGGGTGGTCGGCTGCATCACCACGTACGAGGGCACGGTGGCGATGCCACGCATGCCCGTACGGGCGCCCGTTCGAGCAGCCATCGGCCCTTCCTCCCCCGTCCTGAGAGCGAACCTTCAGGCTAGGCGGCGATGGCCACTCGGGTGAAGAGCTGATCAGGTACTCGGATGATCACCCCAGCGTGATCATCAGCCCCGGGTGTGCTGGCCGACCATCTGCACGTTGCCGGAACCCTCGATGATCTCACCGGCCTGCCAGGCGTCCACCCCACGGCCGGTCAGCGTCGCCAGCGCCCGGTCGGCGTCCTCCGCCGAGACGACGGCGAACATGCCGACGCCCATGTTGAAGGTGGCCTCCATCTCCGGGTTCTCGATCCGCCCCTTGGACTGGACCAGGTCGAAGACCGGCTGCGGCTTCCAGGTGGAGCGGTTGACCACCGCGTCGACGTGCTCCGGCAGCACCCGGACCAGGTTGCCCGGGATGCCGCCGCCGGTGACGTGGGCCAGCGCCCGCACCTCGGCCTCGGCGATCAGCTTGAGGCAGTCCTGCGCGTAGATCTTGGTGGGGGTGAGCAGCTCCTCACCCAGCGTGCGCTGCCGGCCGAAGTCGTCGATCACCACGTCCAGCCGCATCCGGCCGGCGCCGAGCAGCACGTGCCGCACCAGCGAGTAGCCGTTGGAGTGCAGGCCCGAGGAACGCATGGCGATCACCACGTCACCCACCTCGACCCGCTCCGAGCTGAGGATCGCGCTCTCCTCCACCACGCCCACGCCGGTGGCGGAGATGTCGTACTCGTCCGGGCGGAGCACGCCCGGGTGCTCGGCGGTCTCGCCACCGAGCAGGGCGCAGCCCGCGTACCGGCAGCCGTCGGCGATGCCGGCGCCGATCTCGGCGACCTTGTCCGGCACGACCTCGCCGGTCGCGATGTAGTCCAGCAGGAACAGCGGCTCGGCGCCGCAGGCCACCAGGTCGTCGACGACCATCGCGACCAGGTCGATGCCGACCGTGTCGTGGATGTCCATCTGCTGCGCGATCACCAGCTTGGTGCCCACACCGTCGGTGGACGAGGCCAGGATCGGGTTCTTGTATTTCTTGGTGTCCAGCCGGAACAGGCCGGCGAAGCCGCCCAGGTCGCCCATCACCTCGGGGCGGCGGGTCTGCTTCACCTTGGACTTGAGCAGCTCGACCGCGCGGTCACCCGCCTCGATCGACACCCCGGCGTCGGCGTACGAGACCGAGCGTTTGCGGGCGGCGCGGCCGGTGCCGGCCGTCCAGGGCTGGCGGTCGCCGCCGGCTCCGGACGGGCTGCTTCCTGTGCCGCTGCGCTCGGACACGTGCGTCACGGTTCTCCCCTTTGTGCTTTTCGCGGGCCGCGTTGCGGACCGGCCCGCGCCGGGTGGTGCTATGGGCGGTGTACGGTCGCGCCGCCCGGTGCGGCGACGAGTGCGGGGTCGATGTGCTCCGGGGCGTCCGGGACCAGGTTGGCGACCCGGCGCCCCACACCTTCGAGGACGTGCTTGCCGATCAGGTTCCCGGCCGGCAGCTCGATCGGGTACTCGCCATCGAAGCACGCCCGGCAGAGTCGGGTCTTCGGCTGCTCGGTCGCCGCGATCAGACCGGTGAGCGATACGTAGCCAAGCGTGTCGGCCCCGATCGAACGCCGGATGCCTTCGTTGTCCAGCCCGTTGGCCAACAGCTCGGCCCGGGTGGCGAAGTCGATGCCGTAGAAACACGGCCAGCTGACCGGCGGCGAGGAGATGCGTACGTGCACCTCCAGCGCGCCGGCCTCGCGCAGCATCCGCACGATCGCGCGCTGGGTGTTGCCCCGCACGATCGAGTCGTCGACCACCACCAGCCGCTTGCCCCGCACGTTCTCCCGCAGCGGGTTGAGCTTGAGCCGGATGCCAAGCTGGCGCAGGGTCTGCGACGGCTGGATGAAGGTGCGCCCGACGTACGGGTTCTTCATCAGGCCGGCGCCGTAGGTGATGCCCGACGCCTCCGCGTACCCGATCGCGGCCGGCGTGCCGGATTCCGGCACCGGGATCACCAGGTCGGCCTCGACCGGGTGTTCCTTGGCGAGCTGGCGGCCGATCTGCACCCGGGCGGCGTGCACGTTGCGCCCGGCGATGGTGGCGTCCGGGCGGGCGATGTAGACGTACTCGAAGAGGCAGCCCTTGGGCTCCTGCGCGGCGAACCGGGTGGACCGCAGGCCGTCCGCGTCGATCGCGATCAGCTCGCCCGGCTCCACCTCGCGGACCACGCTGGCGCCGACGATGTCCAGCGCCGCGGTTTCGCTCGCCACCACCCAGCCGCGCTCCAGCCGGCCCAGCACCAGCGGGCGTACGCCGTGCGGGTCGCGGGCCGCGTAGAGCGTCGACTCGTCCATGAACACGAAGCTGAAGGCCCCGCGCAGCCGCGGCAGCACCTCCAGCGCGGCGGCCTCGACGGAGAGATCGGGCCGGCTCGCCAGCAGCATGGTCACCAGCGAGGTGTCGTTGGTGGCGCTGTCGGCGACCAGATCCCGCGCGGCGACCTCCCGCTGGAGCTCGGCGGTGTTGACGAGGTTGCCGTTGTGCGCCAGCGCGATGGTGGTGCCGGCACTCGTCGCCCGGATCGTCGGCTGGGCGTTCTCCCAGGTCGAGGCGCCGGTGGTCGAGTAACGGGCGTGCCCGATCGCGACGTGACCGCGCAGGCTGGCCAGGGTGGGCTCGTCGAAGACCTGGGCGACCAGCCCGAGGTCCTTGTAGACCACCACCCCGGAACCGTCGCTCACCGCGATGCCGGCCGCTTCCTGGCCCCGGTGCTGCAGGGCGTACAGCCCGAAGTAGGTGAGGTTGGCGACCTCTTCACCGGGGGCCCAGACGCCGAAGACGCCACACGCGTCCTGGGGGCCGGGTCGCTGGGGATCAAGGTCGTGGCTCAGCCGGCCATCGCCTCGGGGCACGTGCCGCTCCCTCATGCTGGACTGGCCTGGCGGAAGGCGGGGAATGCTCCGCACCACTGGGCCGGGACCACTGTCGTCACCTGACAGTGTACGCGAACCAGGGTCTGCACAGAAAGTCACGATCTCACTGCGTTCGGTCACCCTGCCGGCCCGGCGTCAGCCCTGCCAGAGCGGCAGATGGCCGGAGAGGTCAGCCCGCACCCCACTGACCCGGACCCGACCCTGCGTGACCGCGTCCGCCCAGTCGAGCCGGCCGGTCGCCACCGCCAGCCAGGTCTCCGCGTCCGTCTCCACCACGTTCGGTGGCGTACCCCTGGTGTGTCGTGGACCGGGAACACACTGAACTGCACCGTAAGGTGGGACTCGTACCTCCACCGATCGGCCGGGTGCACGCTCGGCCAACAGGGTCAGCAGGGCACGGACCGCATCTCGCAGCACCGGCCGTTCGGGCTTGCGCCCCTCGTCCAGCGCGGCGAGCGCCGCCGAGACCGCGGCGGACTTAATGTGCGGAGAGGACACGACGGGACGATACGACCCCGAGGCGGGGGGCACCACGTCGGCCCTGGGTCGCGCCGATCCGGTCAGACAAGGCATAGTTGCCGACGGCGTATTTCGTACCGTGATGATCCCGGCCCCGGCCAGGGTAGTCAGACCGGAAGGCGGTGGACGTGTCAACACACCGACGTGCCTGGAAGCTTCGGGCCGGTGTGGTCGTAGCGCTGGTTGCCGGCGCGCTGCTCACCGTCCCCGCCACACCGGCTCTCGCCGCGCCCAGCATCGGAAACGTCTCGGCCTCGCCGAGCAGGGTCGAGGCTGGCGGCACCGTGAAGGTCAGCTACTCGCTCTCCTTCTCCGACCCGGCCAACCCCGTCGACATCTCGGTCAGCTCCAGCGACCGGAAGCTCGACTGCGTCGACGGCTGCACCCGGAGCCGGGTGGACCAGCCCGGCAACTACGAGGCGACGTTCCGGCTCGCCGACGACGCCGCCGACGGCTCCGCCACCATCACCATCAAGGCGACCGAGTCCAACGGCCCGCTCAGGCAGTCCGACCAGGGCAGGGCCAACGTCACCCTGGTCGGCAAGCCAGAGCCGACGCCGACCCCGGAAGAGGTCAAGACGGTCAACTCGATCGCCGGCAAGGTGATCGTCACGGCCAACCGGGACGCGGTGCCGAACGCCACGGTGATGCTGCTCGACTCCGGTGGCCACCGTTACCAGACCACCAGCGACGGCAACGGCAACTTCCGTTTCACCGGTTCCAAGAGCGCGCCGATCACGCCCGGCCAGATCCAGCTCGGCGCCAGCAAGGACAACATCGTCAACACGAAGTCCATCAACGCGAACGCCGGGCAGAGCCTGACCGGCCAGCGGATCAGCCTGGCCATCCCGGTCGAGGTGAAGCCGAGCGCGACCCCGTCGGCCACCGCCGAGCCGGTGCCGACCGAGGAACCGATCGAGGAGCCGGCCGCCGAGGACGCGGCCACCGAGGCGCCCCCGGCGCAGGCCGAGAACACCGCCGCGGAGGCGCCGGACAGCGGCCCGTCCTGGCTGCTCATCCTGCTCGGCGGCCTGTTCGTCGCGGTCGGCGTCGGCACCATCGTGCTGCTGCTGATGAAGCGCAAGGAGAACGCCGACGACGAGGGCGGCCCGGGTGCCGTGCCGGCCGGCGCGGTGCCGGCGGCCCGCGGGGCGTACGGCGGCACCGACGACCAGACCCGGGTGGTGAACCGGGTCGGCGCCGGGCCGGACCCGACCATGGTCGGCGGCGCGGCCATCAACGACGCACCCACCATGCTCCAGCGCCCGGTCGTGGACGACGTCCCGCCGGACCCGTACGGCGCACCGCCGCCGCCCGCCTTCGGGGGCGGGGGGCAGCCCGGCTGGGCCGGCAGCGGCGGCTACGGCGAGGACGCCCACGGCCAGGGTGGCTACGGCGGCTACGGCAACGCGCCGTCCTCCGGCAGCGGCGGCTACGGCAACGCGCCGTCCTCCGGCGGCGGCGGCTACGGCAACGCGCCGTCCTCCGGCGCCGGCCACGGCGGACCGGACTACGGCGCCCCGGCCGGCGGCTACGGCGGCGGCCAGGGTGGCGGCGGCTACGGCGAGCGCTACGACGAGCCGACCGGCCGGTACGGCGGCGAAGGCACCCAGTCCTACGCACCGCCCGCCGACCCGTACCCGACCAGCACCTACCAGCCCGCCGGCGACGCCGGGCAGGGCTACGGCCAGGAGCCCTCGTACGGCGGCCACTCGGCGGACCAGGGTGGCGGCTACGGCGGCCAGGGTGGTTACGGCGGCGCTCAGGGCGGCGGCTACGGCGGCGGCCAGCAGGGGTACGACGGCTACGACCAGCGCGGCGGCGCCGGCGGGTACGCCCCGGAGCAGCAGCGCGGCGGCTACGACCAGGGCGGCGGCTACGGCGATCAGGCCGGCTACGGCGGCCAGGGTGGCCAGGGCGGTCAGAGTGGCGGCTACGGCCAGCAGGGCGGATACCCGCCGGAGCAGCGCGGCGGCGGCTACGACAAGCACTCCTACGACCAGCAGGGCGGCGGCTACTACAACGACCAGGGCCAGCCCGGTCGGGGTCGCGCCGACGGGCCCCAGCAGCAGGACCGGGGCGCTCGCCGGCTGGACTGGCTGGACGACTGACCTCGGCGGGCTCGCTGTGCGTCGCGGCGCACAGCGAGCTGCGGCGCACACACCGAGCCGCGACGGACCCGCACATCCCGGAACCGGTGATACCTCAGAGTCATAACGATGACTCTGAGGTATCACGCTTTCCGGGCCGCTGCCCGCAGCGGGCGTGACGGTGGGTGATCGCCGGTCGTTCGGAAGCCGGCGCGGCCAGCCGGCGGCGGCCAGGCGGCGGCGGCCAGCCGGCGGGCTCAGGCCGCGGTGAAGACGCCGTGCCGCAGCACGGGCACCACCGTCGAGACGCCCACCTGGACCGCCACCGCCACGTCCTGCGCGAAGCC
Organism: Micromonospora sp. NPDC050686; assembly: GCF_040654475.1. Lineage (NCBI taxonomy): Bacteria > Bacillati > Actinomycetota > Actinomycetes > Micromonosporales > Micromonosporaceae > Micromonospora > Micromonospora sp. NPDC050686. Next base: position 25,292 of record NZ_JBFAID010000022.1, on the reverse strand, counting down.
GCCCTCGATCAGCTCCCGCCCGGAGGCGCACCCGCGCACCGCGGCCGGCACGTCGGGGGTGCTGGCCAGCGCGGCCAGCGCCATCGCCGCCTCGACCGACAGCCCACCGGGTACCCCCGAGATCGCGTCAAGCACGCAGGCGGCGCCGAGCTGGTCCTCCACCGCCGGGCGCAGCGAGCCGTCGGGCCAGCGCTCACCGGCGGCGATCACCCCGACCGGGGCGTCGCTGGTCCCGTACCCCTGCTCGCGCAGCCAGCGGCCGATGGCCCGGGCGTTGCGGAGGCAGCCGGCCACCACCGGCAGGCCGCTGGCGCTCGCGGCGGCGCTGATAGCCGAACCGTTCGGCGACGGCAGCACCAGGTCGCTCACCACCGGCGCGCGGCTCAGCGCCGCCGGCGACAGCGACCAGGGGCGCTCCTCGCTCACCTGCCGGCGGCCCACCGCCGCCACCGCGCCGACCCGGCGGGCGTACTCGGCGGCCTGCTCCCCCCAGGGGAAGGGGTGCACCCGCATGCCCCGGCCGACCGCCACGTCGACGGCGGTGGTGAACGACAACACGTCCACCACCACCAGGGCGGCGCAGACCCGGCCGAGTTCGGCCGCCCCGGTCAGCCCCCAGTCGAACCGGGCGCCGGAGCCGGGTTGGGCGAAGACCGCCGCGGCGACCGCCTCAGCGTTGCTGAGCCGTACCGGGTTCCGCGCCGTCACCGGAATCCACCTCGGTCGGCCGCGCGGACGCGGTCGGCTCCGCCGCCGGGCCGGCCGGCTCCGCGCCGGCCTCGCCCACCGGCACGCCCTCGGCCGCCGGCTCCGTCGGCACGCCCTCGGCGACCGGCTCCGTGCCCACGCCATCAGCCGCCGGCTTCGCGGCCGCGCCCTGGGCGGCCGGCTCCGTCGGCACGGTCTCCGCGACCGGCTTCGCAGCCACGACCTCGGTGGCCGGCTCGGTCACCGCAGCACCCACCGCAGCCTCCGGGCCCGACTCCGACACCGGCTCGGTCGGCTGCTCCGGCTCGACGGCGGGGACGGCCTCGACCGGCCGCGCCGGCTCGGCCGCGCCGCCCTCGGCCACCGGAGCGGCAGCCACCGGAGCGACCGTCGGTCGCGCATCGGCGCCGGTCGGCGGGCCGGCGACCGCCGGAACGGCTCCCAGGGCCTCCGGCGCGGTCGCCTCGACGCCCCCGAAGAGGCTCGGCAGCGTCGCGGTGTGCGCGGCGTGCAGCTCGTCCAGGCCGATCCGGAACTGGCCGTACACCTCCAGCGCTCCGCCGGCCGGGTCGGTGACGCCGATGTGCTCCCACGGCACGCCCCGCTCGGCGCAGAGCGCCGTGAACGCCTTCTCGTGCCCGCGCGGCACCGACACCAGTGCCCGGGACGACGACTCGCTGAACAGGTAGACGAACGGCATCGAGCCGCCGCCGAACCGCTCCGGCACCACGACCCGCGCGCCCACGCCGCGCCGCAGGCAGGACTCCACCAGGCTCTGCGCCAGACCGCCGTCGGAGAGGTCGTGGGCGGAGCTGAGGTGCCCCACCCGGGCCGCCTCGGCCAGCAGGTCGGCCAGCTGGCGCTCGCGGGCCAGGTCCACCATCGGGGGTACGCCACCCAGGTGCTCGTGCGTCACCCAGGCCCACTCGGACCCGGAGAGCTCCACGTGCGTCTCGCCGAGCAGGAAGATCTGGTCGTGGTCGCCGGCGGCCCGGGGCACGAAGCCCATCGGCACCCGCTCGGCCACGTCGTCCAGCACGCCGAGCACGCCGACCACCGGGGTGGGGTGGATCGCCGCCGCGTTGGTCTGGTTGTAGAAGCTGACGTTGCCGCCGGTCACCGGGATGCCCAGCTCCAGGCAGCCGTCCGCCAGGCCCCGCACGGCCTCGGCGAACTGCCACATCACGCCCGGGTCCTCCGGGGAGCCGAAGTTCAGGCAGTTGGTCACGGCGATCGGCTTCGCGCCGGTCACCGCCACGTTCCGGTACGCCTCGGCCAGCGCCAGCTTCGTGCCGTGGTACGGGTCGAGGCGGGCGTACCGGCCGTTGCCGTCGACGGAGAGGGCGACGCCGAGGCCGCTCCGCTCGTCGATCCGGATCACGCCGGAGTCCTCCGGCTGGGCGAGCACGGTGTTGCCCAGCACGTACCGGTCGTACTGCTCGGTGACCCAGGTCTTGTCGGCCAGGTTCGGCGAGGCGATCATGCGCAGCACGGTCTCCCGCAGCGCCTCCGGGGTGCCCGGCCGGGGCAGCGTCTCGGCCCGGTCGGCCTGGAGCAGGATCAGGTCGGCCGGCTCGCGCATCGGCCGGGCGTACACCGGACCGTCGTCGACCAGCGAGCCCGGCGGCACGTCGACCACGAGCTGGTCCCGCCAGGTGACGACGAGCCGGCCCGGCTGGCCGTCCGGCGACGGCGCGGTGACCTCGCCGATGGCGGTGGCCCAGACGCCCCACTTCTCGGCGGTCTTGAGCACCGCTTCCAGCTTGTCCGGGGTGACGACCAGCAGCATCCGCTCCTGGGACTCGCTGGCCAGGATCTCGTGCGGCTCCATCGAGGGCTCGCGCAGCGGCACCCGCTCCAGCCAGACCCGCATGCCGGTGCCGGCGGAGGCGGCGGTCTCGGTCAGGGCGCAGGTCAGGCCGGCGCCGCCGAGGTCCTGGATGCCGACGACCAGCTCGGCGTCGTACAGCTCGAGGCACGCCTCGATCAGCAGCTTCTCCATGAACGGGTCGCCGACCTGCACGGACGGGCGGCGCTGCTCGCTGCCCTCGTCGAAGGTCGCGCTGGCCAGCACCGACACGCCGCCGATGCCGTCCCGGCCGGTCCGGGCGCCCATCAGCACCACGACGTTGCCGGGACCGGTGGCGTCCTTCTTCTGCAGCCGGTCGACCGGCAGCACGCCCAGGCAGAGCGCGTTGACCAGCGGGTTGCCCTGGTAGCAGGGGTCGAAGACCACCTCGCCGCCGATGTTGGGCAGGCCCAGGCAGTTGCCGTAGCCGCCGACCCCGGCGACCACGCCGGCCAGCACCCGGGCGGTGTCCGGATGGTCGGCCGCACCGAAGCGCAGCGGGTCCATCACCGCGACCGGGCGGGCGCCCATGGCGAGGATGTCGCGGACGATGCCGCCCACGCCGGTCGCCGCGCCCTGGTACGGCTCGACGAAGCTCGGGTGGTTGTGCGACTCGACCTTGAAGGTCACCGCCAGCTCGTCGCTGACCCGGACCACCCCGGCGTTCTCACCGATGCCGGCGAGCAGCCGGTCGCTCGGCGGGGCCTTCTCACCGAACTGGCGCAGGTGCACCTTGCTCGACTTGTAGGAGCAGTGCTCGCTCCACATGATCGAGTACATGGCCAGCTCGGCCTGGGTGGGCCGGCGGCCCAGGATGTGCCGGATCCGGTCGTACTCGTCGTCCCGGAGGCCCAGCTCGGCGTACGGCTGGAGCTCCTCCGGGGTGCCCGCGGCGCGACCCACGGTGTCCAGACCGTGCGACCAGTCCCCGGTCGGCGCCGGCGGGACCGGCTGGCCGGCGTCGGCGGGCCCGGCCTGCGGCACGACGGTGGCCGCCGGCGGCTGGGCCGGGGCGGCGGGGTGGCCGTCCGGGGTCTCCCGGACGGCCGGGTCCGGATGGGTGGTCATGACCTCTCCTCGCTGCGCTCGCTCACGCCGTGGCGCCTTCCGTTCGCGACTGCGGGCCTCGCAAAACCGGCTCACTCCTCGCGCTCACGCCGTGCCGCCTTTCGTTCGCGGCTGCGGGGCTCGCAAGCTCACTCCTCACGCTCACGCCGGTGCCCCCACCAGGTGCTTGAGCACCGAGGTGAAGAAGCCGAGGCCGTCGAGGGAGGGGCCGGTGAGCGCCTCCACCGCGTGCTCGGGATGCGGCATGATGCCGACCACGTTGCCGGCGGGGTTGGTGATCGCGGCGATGTCGCGCTGCGAACCGTTCGGGTTGCCGCCGACGTAGCGGGCCACGACCCGCCCCTCGGCCTCCAGCTGGTCCAGCGTCGCCGGATCCGCGACGTAGCAGCCCTCGCCGTTCTTGACCGGGATCAGCACCTCCTGGCCCGGCTGGAAGGCATTGGTCCAGGCGGTGCCGGCGGACTCGATCCGCAGGACCTGGTCGCGGTTGCGGAAGTGCAGGTGCTGGTTGCGGGTCAGCGCGCCGGGCAGCAGGTGCGCCTCGCAGAGGATCTGGAACCCGTTGCAGACGCCGAGTACCGGCAGGCCGCCGTTGGCGGCGTCCACGATCGTCTCCATCACCGGGGCGAACCGGGCGATGGCCCCGCAGCGCAGGTAGTCCCCGTACGAGAAGCCGCCGGGCAGGACGACGGCGTCCACCCCGTACAGCCCCGGGTCGCCGTGCCAGAGCCGGACCGGCTCGGCGCCGGCGAGCCGGACGGCGCGGGCCGCGTCCCCGTCGTCCAGCGAGCCGGGGAACGTCACCACACCGACCCGGGCGGTCACCGGTGCGCGCCCGCGGTCTCGTCGGTCTCGACCAGGCGGACGGTGAAGTCCTCGATGACCGGGTTGGCGAGCAGTTGGTCGGCGATCTCCCGGGCCCGGTCCAGGTCCGGGGCGCCGGTGAACTCGATCTCGATCCGCCTGCCGATCCGGACCGAGGCGACGTCATCGACGCCGAGCCGGGGCAGCGCGTTTGCGACGGCCTGGCCCTGAGGATCGAGGATCTCGGGCTTGAGCATGACGTCGACGACGACGCGAGGCACTGGGCACTCCTGACTGTGTACGCAGTTGGGTGCCGGCCCGACAACGGGCGAGCGCAGCCAGCCTACCTGGCAGATACCGCCCCGTACGCATCGGCCGACGCGGTTCAGGCAGTGATCGACGTGACCGCCCGGTCGGGCGGCGGGGTCGATACGCGTTCGTAGCGGACCCGATGCGGATTCGTTGCCTGTGATCGGCTGAATGCGTCGCCGGCAGGCCGCTGAGCAGGGACAGCGTCGCCGATGGGCGATCCGGTGACCGGATTGCGACAAACGGCCAGCAGCGTGTCGTGCCGGGAAGATGTCACATCCCCCATCGTCGATGCAAGCCTTGTCAGCCGGGCTCGCGGGCCCTACCGTACATCGTCAAGCGTCGATTGATAGTCGACGCGTTCGGTCGACTCCGCCCGGCGATCCCGGGCCACCCCCCGAAGGAGCCCCCGACATGCGCCTCCGCCCCCTGCTCGCGGTCCTGACCACCGCGCTCGCCGGCGTCCTCGGTGCCACCGCCCCCGCGTCCGCCGCCGAGCCCGCCCCCGTCACCCCCTACATCATCGGCGGCGGCTACGTCTCCTCCGCCCCGTGGGCCGCCGCGGTGTTCAGCAACGGCTCGTTCACCTGCTCCGGCAGCGTCATCTCCGCCCAGTGGGTGCTGACCGCCCGGCACTGCATCAGCGGCTCGATGTCCGTCCGGGTCGGCAGCGTCTACTACGCCTCGGGCGGCGTCACCCGCACCGTGAGCGCCACCTACACCCGCAACGACCTGGCCCTGATGCGGCTGTCCAGCTCGGTGAGCACCAGCTACGTCAGCCTGGCCAACAGCAACCCGCCGGTCGGCTCCACCAACTCGATCTACGGCTGGGGCATGACCTGCTACAGCGGCTGCTCCGCCTCCAGCCAGCTCAAGACCGCCACCGTCCAGGTGACCAGCAACAACGCCACCGACGCGTACGGCGGGCAGGCGATCCGGAGCACGCGGATCAACGGCAACGCCTGGCGGGGCGACTCCGGCGGCCCGCAGTTCTACAACGGCCAGCAGGTCGGCGTCGCCTCCACGGCCGACGGCAGCAGCATCCAGAACTACGGCAGCGTCGCGTACAACCGGGCCTGGATCACCTCGACGGCCGGTGTCTGACGGTTAGCGTCCCCGGCGGCGCGGATGGCCCGGCCTGGTGCCGGCCGTCCGCGCCGCCTGGTTTTGCAGCATGCGGTGCCCTCGACAACGGGCCCGACCAGCCCCGACCGGGCCTGACAGCATCGGAACCGTGCTGGTAGTGACGACGGATCAACTGCCCGGCTACGAGATCCGCCAGATCCTCGGCGAGGTGGTGTCGTCGATGGCGCGGACGCGGAACCCCTACCGCGAGGGGGTCAAGAACCTGCGCGGCGGCGCCTACGACCCGATGGCGCCGGACAACCTCACCCGCTGGCGCACCGACTCCGTCGCCCGCCTCGGCGAGGAGGCCCTGCGGCTCGGGGCCAACGCCGTGGTCGGCATGCGGTTCGACAGCCGCGACTGCGGCGAGATGTGGATGGAGATCTGCGCGTACGGCACGGCGGTGATCGTGGCCCCCAAGACGCCCGACGTCATGCCCCCCGACCAGCCCGCCATCGCGGCGGAAACCGCCCAGGAGCCCACCATCGCCGAGGCCCCCGGCGGCATCGCCGAGCCGGCGAGCGCCCCCAACCTCACCACCGCCCCCGAAACCCCCACCCGCCAACCCTGACCCACCCCACCCACCCCACCCCACCCACCCCACCCCAGCCCACCCCAGCCCGCCGCGCCCGCCCCCAGCCCCGTTGATCATGAAGTTTGCGTCGGAGACGATCTCCTCCTAGACGCAAACTTCATGATCAACGGGGCTAAGCATGGGGGTGGGTGGGGGTGGGGTCAGAGGATGGGGGGTGGGGTGTAGGTGGCGGCTTGGGGGTGTTGTTGCACGATTTCGGTGATGCGGGCGGTTACCCGGGCGATCTGGGATTCGGCGGCGCCGGCGAAGGCGGTGCGGTCGGCGACCAGGGCGTCGATCTCGCCCCGGCTCAGGCCCAGCCGGCCGTCCGCGGCGAGGCGGTCGAACAGGTCGTTCTCGGTGGCGCCCTTTTCCCGCATGGCCAGCGCCACGGACACCGCGTGCTCCTTGATCGCCTCGTGCGCGACCTCCCGGCCGACGCCCCGGCGTACCGCCGCCACCAGGATCCTGGTGGTGGCCAGGAAGGGCAGGAAACGCTCCAGCTCCCGGTTGATCACCGCGGGGTACGGCCCGAACTCGTCCAGCACGGTGAGGAACGTCTGGAACAGCCCGTCGGCGGCGAAGAACGCGTCCGGCAGCGCCACCCGGCGGACCACCGAGCAGGAGACGTCCCCCTCGTTCCACTGGTCGCCGGCCAGCTCGCCGACCATCGACAGGTAACCCCGGATGATCACCGCGAAGCCGTTCACCCGCTCCGACGAGCGGGTGTTCATCTTGTGCGGCATCGCGCTGGAGCCGACCTGGCCGGGCTTGAAGCCCTCGGTGGCCAACTCCTGACCGACCATCAGCCGGATCGTGGTGGCCAGCGACGACGGCGCGGCGGCCACCTGGGCCAGCGCGGAGAGCACGTCGAAGTCGAGCGAGCGGGGATAGACCTGGCCGACGCTGTCCAGCACCCGGGTGAAGCCCAGGTGCTGGGCCACCCGCCGCTCCAGCTCGGCCACCTTCTCCGCGTCGCCGTCGAAGAGGTCCAGCTGGTCGGCGGCGGTGCCCACCGGCCCCTTGATGCCGCGCAGCGGGTAGCGGTCGATCAGGTCCGTCAGCCGCTCGTACGCGATCAACAGCTCCTCGGCGGCGGAGGCGAAGCGCTTGCCCAGCGTGGTGGCCTGCGCCGCGACGTTGTGCGACCGGCCGGTCAGCACCAGGCCGGAGTACTCGGCGGCGTGCCAGGCGAGCCGGGCCAGGGTGGCGACCACCCGGTCCCGGATCAGCTCCAGCGAGCGGCGGACCTGGAGCTGCTCGACGTTCTCGGTGAGGTCACGCGAGGTCATCCCCTTGTGCACGTGCTCGTGCCCGGCCAGCGCGCTGAACTCCTCGATCCGCGCCTTCACGTCGTGCCGGGTGACCCGCTCCCGCGCCGCGATCGAGGCCAGGTCGACGTCGTCGACCACCCGTTCGTACGCCTCGACCACCCCGTCGGGCACGGCCACGCCCAGGTCGCGCTGGGCCCGCAGCACGGCGAGCCAGAGCTGCCGTTCCAGGCGGATCTTCTCCTCCGGCGACCAGAGGGCGACCAGCTCGGGTGAGGCGTACCGGTTGGCGAGCACGTTCGGGATCGTCACGTACCTCAGTCTTTCATGCCGCGATCTACCGGCTGCGGGACCGGCTGGTGCTTGTGCACCGCCTCCAACTCGAAGGCGCCCGGCGACACTCCCGCCGCCAGCAGGGCTGGGTACACCTCGTGCCGGGTCCACCGCAGAACTGGGTTATTTGCATCTTCTGCCACCTAAAGGGCTGAAAGTCCAGGCGGAGCGCCCGACATGTCGCTGCGGTCAGCAGGCGGATCCGGCCCGTGTGATCATCTGCGCCAGCACCACCCTGGCGCGAGCCAACTTCCTTCCGCCTCAGTCGAGGACGCCCATGCGCACATCCCCCCTCGCCGGCCTCACCGCTCTCGCGTTGGCCAGCGGCACCCTCCTCACCGGGTCACCGGCCCAGGCTGCCGGCCCCGCGACGCTCTACGTCGCCCAAAGCTCGACCACCTGCTCCGACGCCGGGCCCGGCACCCCGGAGAAGCCGTACTGCACGATCGGCGCAGCCGCTGCGGTGGTACAGGCCGGTCAGTCGGTCGAGATCGGACCCGGCACCTACCCGGAGCAGGTCACCGTCCCCCAGTCTGGCGCGCCCGGTCGTCCGATCACATTCCAGACGAGCGGATCACCCCTCCTGGGCGGCCCGAAGGCCGGCTTCATCATCGATGGCCAACACGACATCACACTTCGTGGCCTGCGCCTTTCCGGGACGCTGAACGGGCCCGCCCTCGACATCAGGAACGCGGCGGCGGTCTCGATCGAGCAGGTCAGCATCCGGATGAACGCCGCAGCGGCAGCTCCGGCCATCAGCCTGGCGGGGGTCACCGGAGCCAGGATCAGTCGCGCGGGCCTGAGTGCGCCCGAATTGGTCGTGCAGGCGGACACTGCCACGTCCGCAGTTACCGTCAGCTCATCCAACTTCAGCAACACGAGCGACGACAATGTCGGCGACAATGTCGGAATCGAGATCGCCGGCGCCGGTACGGCCCTGCTGAGCAACACCTTCTGGGGTTACTCAGGAGCCGCTGTCTCGATCGAGTCGAGTGCCTCCGAGACAGTGGTGGCCAACAACGACATCTACGAGGGCGGCGGCCACGGCATCCGCGTCCGCGGCGCTGCCGGCACCGCGGTCAGCAACAACACGGTTCGGGGCCGCTGCCGCGACGGCATCCGGGTCGAGGGCTCCTCAACCGGGACGTCGGTGCAGAACAACGTACTCCTCCTGAACGGGAATTCGGGTCCGCACCGATGCGACAGTGCCGTGAACGGCGTCGAGATCGGCGTCTACGACGATGCCGTCAAGGGCACCATCGTTGACTACAACAACGCATATCAGGGCAGCTCACCCTCGATCAACTACTCGTGGGGTGGCAGGCGGATGATCCTGGCCGCGTTCCGCACCGCTACCGGCCAGGCGGCCCACGACCGGGACACGCAGGATCCGCGCAACAACTACGACTCCGCGAACTCGGCGGCCCCCGGCTACCAGACCACCGACATGGTCGGGACCGCCCGCGCCGACGACCCGGCCGTGCCCAACACCGGTGCCGGGCCGGTCACATACGCCGACCGGGGTGCAACCGAGACGTTCCGCAACCCGGTGGCCAGGTTCGAGACGGCGCTGGATCTGGGCAGCCTCTCGGCGACCGTGGACGCCTCCACTTCCGTGCCCGGCTTCGTCCCGATCAACTCGTACCGGATCGACTTCGGTGACGGCACTGTGGCCACCCAGGCTTCTCCACGCGCCATCCACCGCTACGCGACCCCGGGTGCCTATGAGATCTCGGTGCGGGTCACCGGCTCGGACGGCCGCACCAACGTCCTCTCGACCCCAGTGAGTGTGCTGCGGAGGATCAGCACAATCAGTCTGTTGGCCCGCCCCAACCTCCGCTACGTGGCACCGGTCGCCCCAGGGCTTCGGCTTCAGGCCAACCGCTACGGGGTCGACTCGGTCGACACATTCGACCTCGCCGACGCCGGCTCTGGCGCCGTCGCCCTCTACTCCCGATCGAACCGGGCGTACGTGGCCGCGAACGATGGCACGAGTCCGATGTCAGTGAGGTCCACCGCCGTACGTCAGTGGGAGACGTTCCTCCGCGTCCGCAACGGTGACGGGACACTGAGCCTGCTGTCACAATCCAGCAATCGGTACGTCTCCACCTCGGGCAGCGGCGGCACCCTGTACGCGAACGCGGCCAGGATCGGGCGGTTCGAGCAGTTCCATGATGTCACCATCGGCAACGCCAACCGCACGTTCCGGGCCCGCGTGAACGCCCGCTACGTCACCGCTTCTGGCACCGCCGCCGCTCCCCTCATCGCCAGTGCCACCGGTGTCGGCGTCGCCCAAAAATATGACCTCGTTAGCCTCGGCAACTACCAGTGGGCCCTGTTCGCCCGCGCCAACAACCGCTTCGTCACCGCCGACGCGCTTGGCACCAAACCTCTGATCAACAACAAGGTCACCCCCGGCACCTGGGAGAAGTTCACGCTGATCCGCAACAGCGACGGCTCCGTCAGCCTCCGGTCCACCGGCAACAACCGCTACATCAGCGCGGACAAAGCGGGTACGAAGTCGCTGATCGCCAACCGCACCACGATCGGGCTCTGGGAGAAGTTCACCCTCGGCTGATCAACCGGCCCTACACCGACGCCCGCCCGGCGCTCCGCCCGGCGGGCGTCGGTGTTTCAACTCAAGGGGAACCAGGCAGCCGGACGTCGTAGCGAAGCTCGTGCAGGTGGCTGCCCTTGACCAGGACCGACACCTCGACCGGCTGCTCTGCCTCGGCATAGATCACCCGCAGCTGACGCAGCACGGGCACGTACGGCGGCAGCGCCAACGCCTCCACCTCCTCGGTGGTCGGCATCCGCGCCGAGACTCGATCGACCACCGCGTGCTGCGCAAAGCCGAGGTCGGCCAACGCCCGGCCCGCCCCACCGCTGATCTTGCGGCGGTCGGCGAGCTCGGTACTGCGCGCGATCGAGGCCGGATAGTAGGACCAGGACAACTCGGCCGGCTCGCCGTCGTGGAGCATCAGCCGCTGCCGCAGCACCGCCCTGCCGCCGTCGCCGAGCGCCAGCAGCCGCGCGACCTCCGCTGGCGGCACAACCTCTTTGACGGCGAGCAGCCGATAGCTGATCCCACCCGGTCGAGGCGCGAGATACGCCGTTGCCTCCATCACGATGGGCTCGCGGTCGCGCACGTAGACGCCCTTGCCCATCTCGCTGCGCACCGCCCCCTCGGCTTTGAGGGCGGCGAGCGCCCGCTGGACCGTCGCCGTGGCGGCGGCATAGCGCGTGACCAGCGTGGGGATCGACGGCAGTTGCGTGCCAGCCGGCAGCTCGCCGGACATGATGCGGGCGCGAAGGTCGGCGGCGATCTGCTCGTGGCGAGGACGGACGTCGCCTCCGCTGTCCATGCCCCGCTCCCTCGTGTCGCTACTCGATGGTCAATTCGTACCGTAGGCGCCTACCTTGGGGCACCATCGTCATCACGCTCAGCTCGACCGGCAAACCCTCGGCGGTACTGAGCACCCGCGTCAAGCCGAGCACCCACTCGCCCGAGGTCAGGCCGAGCATGCTCCTTTGAGCTTCGGTGGGCTCCCGCGTGTAGACGTCCTCGGTGACTCGCCCGGGACGATAGCCCAACTCAGCGAGCAGGTTGACGGCCCCGCCACGAATCTTGCGTGGCTCACCCAAGGCGGTGCCACGAGCGATCGAGGCCGGATAGTACGAGTCGGTCAGCTCGACGGGCTGTTCGTTGAACAGCATGAGCCGCCGTCGAACAATCACCGCCGCGCCGGCTTCCACCCGCAGCGCTTCGGCCACCTCGGCGGCAGGCGTCACCTCCCGTACCTCCAGCAGGCGCTGGGTTCCGGTCCCACCCCGCTGCGCCGCCTCGGCCGCCCAGGCATCACCACCATGCGCCGACCCGGGTGTGACGTAGGGCATCGAGACACTGACCCACTCGGGACTGCTCATCCCCGACTCCTCCGCACCGACACCGGCCAAGAGTAGACCGAGCGGGGATAGCGTTCAGCCACACCTTGCTGCCTTATTGTTTAGGCAGTAAGGTTGGTCGCGAAGAGACGGACCGGGGTGGGTCGGTTTGGCGGCCTCTCCCACTCCCGGTCCGGCAACGAGTCGGCGGAAGCGACCACGACGGATCACGCCCGGGGACAACTCCCCTCCTGTCTACCACCTGCGCGCCTCACGGCGTACCCGGCGGTGGTGGCGTGCCGGGCGCGGCCCGCTCCCGACCGACACACCGGCGTCGACCCGGCGTCGGTCCGTGATCGCAGTCGGGAGTGGGAGATGGGCGTCTACCGATCGAGCACCTGGCACCGTGACGAGGCCGAGGCGGCGGCGGCGCGCGAGATCCTGGCCAGCCACGTGCCCGAGCCGGAGCGCCAGCTGTGCGTAGTCTGCCTGGTGCCGGGGCCGTGCCGGCCGGCGAACGCGGCGGCGAACCGGCTCGTCGAGCTGGGCCGGCCGGTGCTGCCGCCCGAGCGGCCGAGACGGCAGCCCGGCAGGTGGGGTTGGTTCGGGCCGCAACGGCGGGCCGTGCCCGGGCGGGCCCCGCTGCTGACCTTCGCCTGGCTGCACCGGCTCGCAGCTCCGCGCCCCACGCCGGACGCCTCGGTGGCGGCGTGACCACCCGCCCACCGATCCCCTTCCGAGCCGGCGACGTGGTGCGGCTGGCCGAGCAGCACTACTGCTACGGGCTGGGCCCGCTGACCCTGCGGATCGTCGAGGTGGGCCGCCGCGAGCGACACAGCGACGGGATCTGGATCCACCTACGCGGTGTCGAGCTGGGCCCTCCGGCCGGCCGGCGCCAACGCCGGGTGCTCGCCCGGCTGGACGCGGTCGAGGTCCGGCCGGGCCCTACGCCGGCGGCGCACGTGCCGGTACGGCCCGGTTGGCAGTGCGCGGGCTGCCACGACGCGTGGCCCTGCCCGGACGGACGGCGGCGACTGCTCGCCGAGTACGCCGCCGACCGAGCCGCCCTCGGCGTCTACCTCGGTCTGCACCTGGTCGACTCCGCCGGGGACCTGCGCGACGAGTCGGCCGGGAGCCTGCACGCCCGCTTCCTCGGCTGGCTCCCGCGTCGATAGCCCTAGCGCTCCAGGATGGCCGTCACGCCCTGCCCACCCGCCGCGCAGATGGAGATCAACCCCCGCCCGCTCCCCTTCTCGGCGAGCAGCTTGGCCAGGGTCGCCACGATCCGCCCGCCGGTCGCCGCGAACGGGTGCCCGGCGGCCAGCGACGATCCGTTGACGTTCAACTTGTTCCGGTCGATCGCGCCGAGCGGCTCGTCCCGACCCAGCCGCTCCTTGCAGTACTCGGTCGACTGCCAGGCGGCCAGGGTGGCCAGCACCTGCGACGCGAACGCCTCGTGGATCTCATAGAAGTCGAAGTCCTGGAGCGTCAGCCCGGCCCGGTCCAGCATCCGGGGCACCGCGTACGCCGGAGCCATCAGCAGCCCCTCGTCGCCGTGCACGAAGTCCACCGCCGCCGTCTCGGACCAGGTCAGCCAGGCCAGCACCGGCAGTTGGTGGGCGCGGGCCCACTCCTCGGAGGCGAGCAGCACGGTGGAGGCGCCGTCGGTCAGCGGGGACGAGTTGCCGGCGGTCATGGTGGCCCGCTCGGCGTCCGGACCCCGGTGGCCGAAGACCGGCTTGAGCGAGCCGAGCTTCTCCAGGCTGGTGTCGGGTCGCAGGTTCTGGTCGCGGGTCAGCCCCAGGTAGGGGGTCATCAGGTCGTCGAAGAACCCCTTCTCGTACGCCGCGGCGAGCCGCTGGTGGGAGCGGAGCGCCAGCTCGTCCTGGGACTGCCGGTCGATGTCCCAGCGCAGCGCGGTGCGGGCGGCGTGCTCGCCCATGGACAGCCCGGTACGCGGCTCGGCGTTGCGCGGGATCTCCGGCTTGAACGGCTGGTGCGGGCGCAGCTTCACGGCGGCCCGCAGCCGCTCGCCGACCGTCCGCGCGCTGTTGAGCTGGAGCAGGGTGCGGCGCATGTCCTCGTTGATCGCCAGTGGCGCGTCGGAGGTGGTGTCGACGCCACCGGCGATGCCGACGTCGATCTGCCCCAGGGCGATCTTGTTGGCGACCAGGATGGCCGCTTCCAGTCCGGTGCCGCAGGCCTGCTGAATGTCGTACGCGGGGGTGTGCGGGTCGAGCCGCGAGCCGAGCACCACTTCGCGGGTGAGGTTGAAGTCCTTCGAGTGCTTCAGGACCGCCCCGGCGACGACCTCACCGACCCGCTGCCCGGCCAGCCCGAACCGGGCGACCAGCCCGTCGAGGGCGGCGCCCAGCATGTCGGCGTTGGAGGCCCCGGCGTAGCGGGAGTTGGAACGGGCGAAGGGGATGCGGTTACCGCCGATGACCGCGACCCGCCGGATGTTCTGCACGATCCCGCCTCCTGAAAGGTTTGCCCTGAACCTACTCGCCAGTAGGCTACGCCTATGACCGACAGGTACGCGAGCTTCGTCCAATCGGGGGCCGGCCGCGCGGTGGCCAAGCGTCTCGGCCTGCCCGACCCGCCCCGGCTGCGCCGGTACTCGCCCGGCGACCCGCTCCTGCCCGGCCCCGCCCTGGTCGGCGCGGCCGAGGACGGCCGGCTCGCCGAGTCGGTCACCAAGATCCTGACCTTCGCCGGGGTCGAGCCGCGCGATCCGGCGGCCGGCACCACCGCCGCCGACGGCACCCCCCAGCGGTACGGCGCCCTGGTCTACGACGCCACCGGCATCACCGACTCCACCGGCCTGCGCCAGCTCTACGACTTCTTCCACCCGCACGCCCGCTCGGTGCTGCCCAGCGGCCGGGTGATCGTGCTGGGCACCCCGCCGGCCGAGTGCTCCACGCCCCGCGAGGCCACCGCCCAGCGCGCCCTGGAGGGGTTGACCCGCAGCATCGGCAAGGAGTTCGGCCGGGGCGTCACCGCGCAACTGGTGTACGTGACCCGCGACGGCGGCGACCGCCCGGACGGCGACGACCTGTCCGCCGGCACGCTCACCAGCCTGGAATCGACCCTCCGGTTTCTTCTCTCCGGCCGGTCCGCGTACGTCTCGGGGCAGGTGGTCCGGATCGGCGCCGGCACGGCCGCCGCGCCCGCCGACTGGAACCGTCCGCTCGACGGCCAGGTCGTGCTGGTCACCGGAGCGGCCCGGGGCATCGGCGCGGCGCTGGCCAAGGTGCTGGCCCGGGACGGCGCGCAGGTCGTCGCGCTGGACGTGCCCGCCGCCGGGGACGCCCTCGCGGCGGTCGCCAACGAGATCGGCGGCACCGCCGTGCAGCTCGACCTGACCGCTCCCGAGGCACCCACCCGGCTCGCCGAGCACCTGGCCGGCCGGCACGGCCGGGTCGACGTGGTGGTGCACAACGCCGGCATCACCCGGGACAGGACGCTCGGCCGGATGGACGCCGACCGGTGGGACCAGGTCATCGACGTCAACCTCTCCAGCCAGGAACGGATCAACGACGTGCTCCTGGAGCGGGGCCTGATCCCGGCCGGCGGGCGGATCGTCGGGGTCTCCTCGATCGCCGGCATCGCCGGCAACCGGGGCCAGACCAACTACGCCACCAGCAAAGCCGGCGTGATCGGGCTGGTCGACTCGCTCGCCCCGGCGCTGCGCGAGCACGGCATCAGCGTCAACGCGGTCGCCCCCGGCTTCATCGAGACCCGGCTGACCGCGCGGATCCCGCTCATGCTGCGCGAGGCGGGCCGCCGGATGAACAGCATGGCCCAGGGCGGGCTGCCGGTGGACGTCGCCGAGACGATCGGCTGGCTGGCCTGGCCGGCGTCCGGCGCGGTCAGCGGCAACGTGGTCCGGGTCTGCGGCCAGAGCCTGCTGGGGGCGTGATGACGGCCCGGAAGCGCCGGCGCGACGACCGCCCGCACGAGGAACTCTCGGTCCACGAGCTGATCGACGGCCCGACCCAGGTGCTGCGGGCGCCGGACGCCGTCCCGCCCGCTCGCGAGCCGGACGGGCACGACCTCAGCGTCGAGGCCACCCAGGACCTCTCCGCGTACGCCGACGGGCGGATCGCCGCGCCCCCCGACGGCGACGACCCGACGGCCGACGTGACGCGGGACCTGTCGGCGTACGCCACGAGGGACCTGTCGGCGTACGCGACGAGGGACCTGTCGGCGTCCGTCCGGGCGGTGGAACGCCCCGGCCGGGAGCGGGTCGAGCTGCCCCGGATGCCGGCGACCGGCGGCCTGTACCGGCGGGCGCTGCTCGGCGCGCTGCCCGGGCTCGGTCGCCGGCGCGCCGACCGGCTCCCCGCCGTCGAGCTGGCCGTCTCCGGGGTCACCGTCGACCGGGCCCACCTGGCCGACTACGACCGGGTCTGCGGGTTCCGGCTGGCCGACCGGCTGCCCGGGACGTACCTGCACGTGCTGGGCTTCCCGCTGTCGCTGCGGCTGATGACCGGGGCGGAGTTCCCGGTGCCGTTGACCGGGATCGTGCACGTGGCCAACCGGATCACCGTGCACCGGCCGGTCGAGGCCGGCGAGACGGTGGACTTCACCACGTACGCCGAGAACCTGCGACCGCACGACCGGGGCCGGCAGCTCGACGTCGTACTCGTCGGGTCGGTGGCCGGGGCGGAGGTGTGGCGCGGCGTCTCGACGTACCTGAGCCGGGAGCCCGGGAAGGGCGGCGGCGAGCGGCGCGACCAGGGTGACCGGCCCGCGGCGCCGGCCGCCGGGGCGCACTGGCGGCTCACTCGCCGGGTCGGAACGGACTACGCGCGGGTCTCCGGCGACCACAACCCGATCCACACCTCCCGGCTGGGCGCCCGGCTGTTCGGCTTCCGCCGGCCGATCGCGCACGGCATGTGGAGCAAGGCGCACTGCCTGGCGGCGCTGGAGAACCGGCTGCCGGACGGGTACACGGTCGAGGTGGCGTTCAAGCTGCCGGTGCCGCTGCCGACAACCGTGGCCTTCTCCGCCACCCCGGCCCCCGGCGACGAGGCCGGCTGGGACTTCGGGCTGCACGCCGCCCGCGACGCCCGCCCCCACCTGGCCGGCACCCTCCGGGAGGTGTAAGGCGGGGCCCCCGCTTAACGCTCGAGGGGGCGCGTTGGGGACGCCGGCCGGGCCCGCACCCGGGCCGCCGCCCGCCGCTGAGCGCGCCGGTGTGCTCAGGCTGAGCGGGGGCCCTTCCTCTACCGGAGGCGTTAAGAAGGGGCCCCGCCTTACCCCTGGGGTGGGCGCCAGGTGGCGCCGCGGAGCAGTTGGCCGGCGCCGAGCCAGGCGACGTTCATCATCCGGGTGGCGGTCTTCTCCGGGTCGGCCTCCGGGTGGTCGGCGAGCCAGTCGGCCAGCGACTCGGTCGCGCCGACCAGGGCGTACGCGGCGACCTCCAGCTCGGTCTCGCCCGCCTCGCGGCCCTCGGCGCGCAGCGCGTGGTCGAGCATGCCGGCCACCACCTCGACCAGCCGGGCGCGCATGGCGGCCAGTTCGCCGGCGAACGGCTGGGAGCCGCGGGCCTGCCGGTAGAGCACCGCCCAGCCGTCCCGGTGGGCGCCGACGAAGCCGAAGAAGGCGCGCAGCCCGCGCCAGAGCCGCTCGTCGGCGGGGAGGTCGGGGGCGGCGGCGCCGGCGATGGCCTCCGTCATCCGGGTGCCCTCGCGGTGCAGGCAGGCGACGAAGAGTTCTTCCTTGCTGCCGAGGTAGGCGTACACCATGGGTTTGGAGATGCCGGCGTCCTCGGCGATCTCGTCCATGCTGGCCGCGTGGAAGCCCCGGCGGGAGAACACCCGCACGGCCGCATCGAGCATCTGCTGCTCGCGTACGGCCCGGGGCAGGCGCTTGTACGTAGGTGTGCCGGACACTCTTGCCAGCATACCTACTCGTGCGTAAGGTTACGCCAGAGTAACCAATTTGCCTCCCCGGAAGGTGCATCCCTGATGACCGACTTCGACCCGGCGAACTTCGCCAACGTCGGCCCCAAGGAGTTCGCCCAGCTGGTCAAGTCCACGCCGGACGACAAGATCGCCCAGGTCATGTCCGGCGACGCGCGCGGCAAGATCCTGAGCGAGGTCTTCGGCCGGATGCCGTCGCTGTTCCGCCCGGAGAAGGCCGGCAACACCAACGCGGTGATCCACTGGAACATCACCGGCCGCCCCGACGGCGGCACGGACACCTACGAGGTCGTGATCGAGAACGGCGCCTGCACGGTGAACGAGGGCGCCACCCGCGACCCGAAGCTCAGCCTGACCATGGGCCCGGTGGAGTTCCTCAAGATCGTCTCCGGCGGCGCGAACCCGGTGATGATGTTCATGACCGGCAAGCTGAAGGCCAAGGGCGACCTGGGCCTGGCCGCCAACATCGCCAACCTGTTCGACATCCCCAAGGGCTGATGATGGCCGAGTTCTCGCTCGACCTGAACGAGGAACAGCGGGACCTCCGCGACTGGGTGCACGGCTTCGCCGCCGAGGTCGTGCGCCCGGCCGCGGCCGAGTGGGACGCCCGCGAGGAGACCCCCTGGCCGGTCATCCAGGAGGCGGCGAAGGTCGGGCTCTACGGCTTCGAGTTCCTCGCCACCTGCTGGGCCGACCCCACCGGCCTGTCGCTGCCGATCGCCAGCGAGGAACTCTTCTGGGGCGACGCCGGCATCGGGCTGAGCATCTTCGGCACCTCGCTCGCGGTGGCCGCCATCTTCGGCACCGGCACCCCCGACCAGCTCGTCGAGTGGGTGCCGCAGTGCTTCGGCTCCGTCGACGAGCCCGCCGTCGCCGCGTTCTGCACCACCGAACCCGAGGCCGGCTCCGACGTCGCCGCCATGCGCAGCCGGGCCGTCTACGACGAGGCCACCGACGAGTGGGTGCTCAACGGCCAGAAGGCGTATGCCACCAACGGCGGGATCGCCGGGGTGCACGTGGTGACCGCCTCGGTCGACCCGTCGCTCGGCTCGCGCGGGCAGGCCGCCTTCGTCGTACCCCCGGGCACAGCCGGCCTCACCGCCACCCGCAAGCTGCGCAAGCTGGGCCTGCGCGCCTCGCACACCGCCGACGTCTTCCTCGACGACGTACGGGTGCCCGGGCGCTGCCTGCTCGGTGAGCGGGAGGCCCTCGACGAGCGGTTGGCCCGCGCCCGCTCCGGGCAGCGCGCGGCCGGCCAGGCCGCGATGCGGACCTTCGAACTCTCCCGCCCCACCGTCGGCGCGCAGGCGCTCGGCGTGGCCCGGGCCGCCTACGAGTACGCCCTGGACTACGCCAAGGGGCGGGTCCAGTTCGGCCGGCCGATCATCGAGAACCAGGCGGTCGCGTTCGCGCTGGCCGACATGAAGACGGAGATCGACGCCGCCCGGCTGCTGGTCTGGCGGGCCGCCTGGATGGGGCGCAACAACCGGCCGTTCGCCGCCGGCGAGGGCTCGATGTCCAAGCTCAAGGCCGGCGAGGTGGCCGTGGCGGTCACCGACAAGGCGGTGCAGCTGCTCGGCGGTGCCGGCTTCCTCCGCGACCACCCGGTGGAGCGCTGGTACCGCGACGCCAAGATCTACACCATCTTCGAGGGTACGTCCGAGATCCAGCGGCTGGTCATCTCGCGGGCCATCTCCGGCGTCCAGATCCGCTGACGCCGGGCCGCCGGCCGGTCCCGGGGGCACGGCGAGCGGGCCGGCCTTCGCCACCCCCTGGCACCGGCCGGCGGTGTTCGTCGACGTGGGACGGGCCACGACGCGGTGGGCCGACCCACGGGCACGGGCATGATCGAGAGATGACGCCCCCCGGAGGGCCCCGGCGCGGCCTTCCCCCACCCCTGAGGAGGCTCCGGATGGATCTGCCGTTCGTCGTCGCCACCTTGACGCGTCGCGGGCTGCTCACCCCCGGCCGGCCCATCCGGGTCGCCGCCCAGCTCGGCGCGCTGCGCAAGTGGGGCTGGAGCCTCGCGGGCGAGCTGCGCCAGGCTGCCGCCCGCGACCCGGGCCGGCCGGCGGTCATCGACGAGCACGGCGGCGAGCTGACCTACCAGACGCTGCTCGACCGCTCGGAACGGCTGGCCCGGTCGCTACGGAACGGGATCGGGGTGCAGGCCGGCGACCGGGTCGGGGTGCTCTGCCGCAACCACCACGGGCTGATCGAGACGGTGGTGGCCGCCACGCTGCTCGGCGCGGACGCCGTACTGGTCAACACCGGGCTCTCCGCCGCACAGCTGGCCACCGTCGCCGAGGAGCAGGCGCTGCGGGTGCTGGTACACGACGACGTTTTCGCCGAGCGGCTGCTGGGGCTGCCCGCCGAGCTGCCCCGCGTCGACGAGGGGGCCCTGGCCGAGCTGGTGACCGCGGCGCCGCCCGGTGAGCTGCAACCACCGGAGCGCGACGGGCGGATCATCGTGCTCACCTCGGGCACCACCGGCTCGCCCAAGGGCGCCCGGCGGCCCACCCCCCACGGGTTCGGCCCGCTGGTGTCCATCATCGACCGGATCCCGCTGCACACCCGGGACCGGGTGATGATCGCCGCGCCGCTCTTCCACACCTGGGGGTACGCCGCCCTTCAGGTCTGCTTCGCGCTGCGGGCCACCATCGTGCTGCACCGCCGCTTCGATCCGGCCGCCACGCTCGCCGCCCTCGGCAGGTACGGCTGCGACGCGCTGTTCGCCGTACCGGTGATGCTGCGACGGCTGCTGGAGGTGCCGGTGCCCGACCCCCGGCCGACGCTGAAGGTGGTGGCGGTCAGCGGCTCGGCGCTGCCCGGCGGGCTGGCCCCGGCGTTCATGAACACCTTCGGCGACGTCCTCTACAACCTGTACGGCTCGACCGAGGTCTCCTGGGCGTCCATCGCCGGCCCGGCCGAACTGCGCGAGGCACCCACCAGCGCCGGCCGGCCGCCGCACGGCACCCGGCTGGAGATCCTCGACGACGCCGGTGAGCCGGTGCCGAACGGGCGGGTCGGGCGGATCTTCGTCGGCAACGAGATGCTCTTCGAGGGCTACACGTCGGGCGCTCGCCGGGAGACCCACGACGGCCTGCTGGACACCGGCGACCTGGGCCGGATCAACGCCCAGGGGCTGCTCTTCGTCGACGGCCGGGCCGACGACATGATCGTCTCCGGTGGCGAGAACGTCTTCCCGTCCGAGGTGGAGGACCTGCTCGCCCAGCTGCCCCAGGTACGCGAGGCCGCCGTGATCGGGGTGCCCGACGACGAGTACGGCCAGCGGCTGGCCGCCTTCCTGGCGCTGCACTCCGGCGAGCAACTCGACCCGGAGGCGGTCCGCGAGTACGTCCGGCACTACCTGGCCCGCTTCTCCGTCCCCCGGGACGTGATCTTCGTGAAGTACCTGCCGCGCAACGCCACCGGCAAGGTGCTCGGCCGGGAGCTGCGCCGCTACTACGGCTGATCCGGGCGGCGAGCCCCCGACGGCTCCCGGTCACGGATAGAGGGTCAGGTCGGGAGCCCGGGTGAGCGCGACGAGCTGGTCGATCGTGAGCAACGGCTCGGCGGCGGTCGTGGTGCTCTCCATCCGCTTGCCGTTCGGCTGGCTGCGGAAGTTGTTGGTGATCGCCAGCACCGAGGTGCCGTCCCGGCGGACCAGGAGCGTCCAGAGCTGGTCCCGGCCCGGCCCCGCCGCCAGCCGGCTGGCCAGCGACGTCGAGCCGTCCGCGTGCCGGATGAGGCGACAGTCCTCCGGGTTCATCGACTGCTGGCAGGTCGGCGTGGCCTCGGCACTGCTCGTCGGGGCCACCCGGAGCAGGAGGAGGCCCCGCTCCTCCCCCCGGCGCAGGGTCACGCCCAGCTCGTACTCGCGGTAGCGCGGGTGGTACTGGAACTGCGGCTCGGCGCAGCCCGGCAGGGCGGCCTCGGCGCGCACCCCGGCGGGCAGGGCGGTGCGCAGGACGTCCCGGACGACGCCGGTCAGCCGGACCACGCCGTCGGCGGGCGGCTCCGTCGGCCGGGTGCGTACCGTCCCGTACGACTGCAGGGGCGGCTGCGGGCCGGTGGGCTTCGGGGTGACGCCGGCGCAGAGGCGTACCGCGGTGGTGGCGGTGGGCGAGCCGGGCGCCGGCGCGACGGCCGGTCCGCCCGGCGGTGGCGCGGTCGCGCCGGTGAGCAGGGCGGGCGTCAGGACCGCCGCGGCCACGGCAGCGGCCACCCCGGTGCCGCTCCACACCCAGGTCCGCTGCCGGTGCCGCAGCCGCTCGGCGTGGATCAACCCCGCCACGTCGATCCGGCTGGGCGGCGGGTCAGCCGCGGCGTTGCGCAGTTCCCGCGCGATCTCATCCATCGGTTCATGCCTCCCGACTGATGGCCGGCGTGCCGACGAGGCGGCCCCGCAGCGCCTCGATCGCCCGCGCGGCCTGACTCTTCACGGTTCCCGGACTACAGCCCAGCTCGCGGGCGGTCTCCTCGACCGACAGGTCACAGAAGTAGCGGAGCACCAGCACCGCGCGGCGGCGCGGCGGCAACTCGGCGAGCAGGGCCAGGATGGCGAGGCGGTCCGCCGTGCCGTCGGTGGCCGGGCGCACCGCGCGGTCCGGCACCTCGGCCCAGGCGGTCTCCCGCCGCCACGGGCGGCGCCGCTCGTCCAGCCAGACCCGCAGCAGCACCTGGCGGAGGTAGGCGTCCGGGCTGTCCATCGCGGACACCCGCCGCCAGTGCCGCAGCAACTTCACCAGCGCCGACGACACCAGGTCGTCGGCGGTGTGCCAGTCACCGCAGAGCAGGTACGCCGTGCGGCGCAACGGGTCCATCCGCGCGGTGACGAACTCGCGGTAACCCTCGATGTCGGCGGGCATCCGCCACCTCCTCACCTCACCCAGTTGAACGGAGGCGGGGGCGGCGGGGGTTGCCCGGTCAGTCGGGAACGACGATCAGACCCTGTGCCGCCGCGGCGGCGATGTCGGTGCGGTGGTGCGAGCCGGCCAGCTCGATGCCGCGTACCAGGTCGTAGGCGGCGTCCCGGGCGACGGCCAGGTCGGGCCCGGTGGCCGTACCGCAGAGGACCCGGCCCCCGGCGGAGCGCAACGTGCCGTCGACGTCCCGGCGGGTGCCGGCGTGGATGACGCCGGGGCGGTCGGCGCCGGTGATCGGGTCACCGGTGCGCGGCGCGGCCGGGTAGCCCGCCGCGGCCACCACCACGGTCACCGCCGCGCCGGCCCGCCAGCGCAGCGGCGGGTGCTCGGCCAGCGTCCCGGTCGCGGCCGCGTGCAGCAGGCCGGCCAGCGGGGTCTCCAGCAGCGCGAGTACGACCTGGGTCTCCGGGTCGCCGAAGCGGGCGTTGAACTCGATCACCCGCGGCCCGGCGGGGGTGATCGCCAGCCCGACGTAGAGCAGCCCGGCGAAGGGTGTGCCCCGGCGGCGCAGCTCCGCCAGCGTCGGGTGGACCACGTCCCGCATCACCTCGTCCACCAGGCCGGACGGCGCCCACGGCAGCGGCGCGTACGCCCCCATGCCGCCGGTGTTCGGGCCGGTGTCGCCGTCGCCGGCCCGCTTGAAGTCCTGCGCCGGCAGCAGCGGCACGGCCGCCTCGCCGTCGGTGACCACGAAGAGCGACACCTCGGGACCGGCCAGGTACTCCTCGATCACCACCCGACCGCACTCCGCCGCGTGCCGCTCGGCGACCCCCCGGTCGTCGGTGACCACCACGCCCTTGCCGGCGGCCAGGCCGTCGTTCTTCACCACGTACGGCGCACCGAACTCGTCCAGCGCCTTGCCGACGCCCGCCGGCTCTGTGCAGGTGAAGGCCCGCGCGGTGGGCACCCCGGCGGCGGTCATCACGTCCTTGGCGAACGTCTTGGAACCCTCCAGCCGGGCCGCCTCGGCGCTTGGCCCGAACGCCGCGATGCCCTTGGCGCGTACCGCGTCGGCGACCCCCGCCACCAGCGGCGCCTCCGGCCCGATCACCACCAGGTCGGCGGCGACCTCGACGGCGAGCGCCGCCACGGCCGCCGGATCGTTCGGGCGCACGTCCCGCACCTCGGCCACGCCCGCGATCCCCGGATTCCCCGGCGCCGCGATCAACGTCTCCACGGAGGCGTCAGCCACCAACCCGAGCGCGAGCGCATGCTCCCGCCCCCCGCCACCAACCAAAAGAACCCGCACCCCCGCATCCTACTGACCCCCATCGCCACCCCGTTGATCATGAAGTTTGCGTCTCAGATCGCGCCCCCGCCGACGCAAACTTCATGATCAACGGGGTCTGCGGAGGGCGCGACGGACGGTTTCCGGGATGTAGTCGGGGCGGAGGGTGTCGGACCAGGTGAAGCGCAGGACCGTCCAGCCGGCGTTGACCAGGCGGTTCTGGCGAACCCTGTCCTCGTAGAGCGCCTGGAGTGAACCGTGGGGGTCTCGGCCGTCGGCCTCGGCGATCACCCGAGCGCCACGCCAGCCCAGGTCACCGATGCCCAGCAGATAACCGTCGTCGTCCCGGACCTCAAGTTGCAGGACATCGGGTGCCACGCCGCCGTCGACGCACCTCAGCCGGGTACGCGTCTCCAGCGGTGACTGGGCACGGCCGTCCGCCTCAGCCAGGCGCTTACGGGCTAGCACCGCGCCGCGCCGCCCTCTGATCAGCGCCGCCACCGCGGGCATGTCGGCCTCGGTAATCAATTGCCGGTTCAGCGCTGAATCGAGTACGCACACCGCCGGAAACCGGCCGATCCGAAGTATGACGTCAGCGACCGTCCGGACTGGAGTGGTGACCGCAACGCCAGAGTCCGCGCGTACATCGCCCGGTCCCAGCGTGAGCTGATGTACCACAAGATCGGGGTCAGCGGCACGCCGCGGACGCGCCGATCTCGCGGGCAGCGACACGTGGATCTCGGAAGTCCGCCGGAGGCCGCCGATCCCGTGCAGCTCAGCAGCGGTGTCCAGAACTGCCACCGCCTCGGGCCCGAGGCTGGTCACCGCGGCTCGGATCCGAGCTGCGCGGAGGGATGCCACCTCCAGCTCGGGCGCTGGCACGAAACATCCTCGTGCGACTCTGATCCACCGCCCTGATCGGACGAGATGGCGGATCTGATTTCGATTGATGCCCAACGCCATCGCCTGAGCAACCGTCACCACACCACCATGCCGGACAGCCACCCGGCGCACGAGATCACGAAGGACCATCCACCGAGCCTGCCCAATCCCCCACCCACCCCGCCGGCCCTGTGGACAACCCACCCACCCCTGTGGACAACCCACCTCACCCACCACGTTGATCATGAAGTTTGCGTCAGGAACCGGCTCGATTCAGACGCAAACTTCATGATCAACGGAGCGAGGGTGGGTGGTGGGGGGGGTGGGGGGGGCTTGGTGCCGGCCTGCCAGAACTTCTTCGGCCGGTACCGGATCTCGGTCGGGCTGGCCCAGTGCCA
>NZ_JBFAID010000021.1:0-90328 GCF_040654475.1 Micromonospora sp. NPDC050686 | reverse complement strand
TCAAAACCGGCACGCCCTACAACGAGACGACCGCCTGGCCACACCACACCGCCGAACCCGCTACTTGACACTCGTACGTCCTGGGATGTCTTACACCTCGTGCACGAGGCCGTAGACCTCGCGGCGGCGCAGCCCGTATCCGGCGGCGACCTCGGTGATGGCGTCCCGCCGGGACAGCCCGGCGGCCTCCCGCTCGGCCACCGCGGCGCGCAGCGCGTCGTCGTCCGGCCGCTCTGCCGGCGTCGCCGGCGCCCCGGCGACCACCAGCGTGATCTCGCCGCGCGGCTCACCCGCCGCGGCCCACTCGGCCAGCTCACCGAGGGGCCGGCGGACGACCTCCTCGTACGTCTTGGTCAGCTCGCGGCAGAGCGCGGCCGGACGGTCCGCGCCGAAGGCCGCGGCCAGATCGGCCAGCGCCCCGGTGATCCGGTGCGGGGCCTCGAAGAAGACCAGCGTGCGCTCCTCGGCGGCGAGGGCGCGCAGCCGGGAACGCCGGCCGCCGGGGCTGCGGGGCAGGAACCCCTCGAAGCAGAACCGGTCGCAGGGCAGGCCGGACAGGGCCAGCGCGGTGGTCACCGCGCTCGGCCCGGGCGCCGCGGTGACCGGGAAACCGGCGTCGAGCGCCGCGCGGACCAACCGGTAGCCGGGATCGGAGACGCTGGGCATCCCACCGTCGGTGACCAGCGCGACCGTGTAGCCGGCGGCCAGCACCTCGACCAGTTCCGGGGTACGCCGTTCCTCGTTGCCCTCGAAGTAGGAGACGATCCGGCCGGGCACCGACACGGCAAGGTCCCGGGCCAGCCGGGTGAGCCGGCGGGTGTCCTCGGCGGCGACCACGTCGGCGGCGGCGAGCACCTCCCGGAACCGGGCGGAGGCGTCGGCGGGGTTGCCGAGCGGCGCGCCGAGCAGGATCAGGCGGCCGGTTTCGGACATAGCACCCACTGGCGGCACTCCTTCGTCGAGATCGGTCCCGGCTTCGGGGACGACGTACGCCACCGGGCACCTCCGCAGCCTACGATCGCCGGGTGACGAGTGCGTCGACAGCGCAGAGCGCGAGCACGGACCCGGCCGGCCCGGAGGCGACGGCGGGTGACCCCGGGGCCGGGCGGCCGCCGGCGGCGAGCGGCGGTGGCGTCCCCGCCGTGGTACGCCGCCGGCTGGCGACCGTCGAGGCGGGCCTGGCCCTGCACTCCTGGCTGGCCACCGGGGTGGTGGTGGCGATCGCGGCGATCCTGCGTTTCTTCAGGCTCAGCCACCCGCCGGGCAAGGTGTTCGACGAGACGTACTACGCCAAGGACGCCTGGGGCCTGGTCGACAAGGGCGTCGAGTGGAGCTACAAGGACAACGGCCCGTCGTACGTGGTCCACCCGCCGCTGGGCAAGTGGCTGATCGGGCTCGGCGAGTGGGCCTTCGGCTACCAGGACGCGGAGAGCGGCATCTCGGTGCCGGGGCACCTGATGACCACCGCCCCGGAGTTCGGCTGGCGGGTCTCCGCGGCGATCGCCGGCACGCTGTCGGTGCTGCTGCTGGTACGCATCGGCCGGCGGCTGTTCCGGTCCACCATGCTCGGCTGCGCCGCCGGGCTGCTGCTCGCCCTGGACGGCTTCCACCTGGTGCTGTCCCGCACCGCCATCCTCGACATCTTCCTGCTGCTGTTCGTGCTGGCCGCGTTCGGCGCGCTGGTGCTGGACCGGGACGCGCGCCGCCGCCGCTGGACGCGGGCGCTGGCCGGCGGGCTGGATCCGGCCACCCCCGGGCGGGCGGGCCGGCCCGCCAACGGATGGCGGGACTGGCCGTGGTGGCGGCTGGTCGCCGGGGTGCTGCTCGGCTGCGCCTGCGCGGTGAAGTGGAGCGCGGTGTACTTCGTCCCGGCGTTCGCCCTGCTGGTGATCCTCTGGGAGGTCGGCGTCCGCCGCTCGGCCGGGGTACGCCGCCCGTGGCGGGACGCCCTGCTCGACGAGCTGCCCTGGCTGGCCGTGGCCGGCGTGCTGATGGTGTTGACCTACGTCGCCACGTGGTCGGGTTGGCTGCTGACCGACATCGGCTACTACCGGGACGCCGCGCGCTACCCGAACAGCGGGCTGAGCGACAACCCGCTGTACAACCTCTGGAAATACCACGAGGCCGCGTACGGGTTCCACAAGCAGCTGGACGACCCGCACAAGTACCAGTCGTGGCCGTGGCAGTGGCTGCTGCTGGGCCGGCCGGTGGCGTTCTACTGGTCGGGGGTGGGCGCCTGCGGGGCGCCGAGCTGCGCGTCGGAGGTGCTGCTGCTCGGCACGCCGCTGCTCTGGTGGTCGTTCCTGCCGGCGCTGGCCGGGCTGGCCTGGCTGGGCGCGGCCCGCCGGGACTGGCGGGCCGGTGCGATCCTGCTCCCCGTGGCGGCCGGGCTGCTGCCCTGGTTCTGGTTCGCGCTGGACGGCCGGACGATGTTCTCGTTCTACGCCGCGCCGGTGCTGCCGTTCCTGGTGCTGGCCGTGGTCTACGTGCTGGGCGCGATCATCTCGCCGGCCGGCGCGTCGGCCGTCTCGGCCGAGGACGGCTACGACCGCCGGCTGGTGGGCGGGGTGATCGCCGGGGCGTACCTGCTGCTGGTCGCGCTCTGCTTCGCGTACTTCTACCCGGTCTTCGTGGGGCAGGTGCTGCCGTACGACGGGTGGTCGGCGCGGATGTGGCTGGACGGCCGCTGGATCTGATCCGCCCAGGGGCCGGCGGATACCCGGGGTTGGCAGATACGAAGACGCGCGCCCCGATCGCCTGCCACGGGGGAAGCGGGCGATTGGGGCGCGCACGAAAAGCTTAACCACGGATGCAGCACCGGCACAACGGGTCGAGTTAAGTCAGATTTCTGACGCCTACCTCACCCGTCAAGAGGTTTACGACCAGGAAATGACCGTACGCCATCCGCCGACCACCGTCCGACACGAGCGACGGCCGGCCGCCCCCGATGATCATCCAAAGTGGATCTCACTACACTTCGCCCGGTGATCAACAAAAGAAGATCAACGGTCGTCCTTCTCGGACTGCTGGCCGCGACCGTGCTGACCGGCCCCCCGCCCGCGGCGGCCGACGACACCACCGAGCCGGCGGCGGAGCCGCCGAAGGTCGAACTGGTGCTCGACGTCAGCGGCTCGATGCGGGCCCGGGACATCGACGGCCGGAGCCGGATCTCGGTGGCCCAGCAGGCGTTCAACGAGGTGGTCGACGCACTGCCGGAGGAGACCCAGCTCGGCATCCGGGTCCTCGGCGCCACCTACCGGGGCAAGGACAAGAAGCAGGGCTGCCTGGACACCCAGCAGATCGTGCCGGTCGGCCCGGTGGACCGTACGCAGGCCAAGGCGGCGGTGGCCACCCTGCGGCCGACCGGCTTCACCCCGGTCGGGCTGGCGCTGCGCTCCGCCGCGCAGGATCTCGGCACCGGTGCCACCGCCCGGCGGATCGTGCTGATCACCGACGGCGAGGACACCTGCGCCCCGCCCGACCCCTGCGATGTGGCCCGGGAGCTGGCCGCCCAGGGCACCCGGCTGGTGGTGGACACCCTCGGCCTGGCACCGGACGCGAAGGTACGCCGGCAGCTGCTCTGCATCGCCGGCGCGACCGGCGGCACGTACACCGCGGCGGAGAGCGCCGAGGAGCTGACCGGCCGGATCAAGCAGCTCGTCGACCGGGCCAAGGACACGTACACCGCCGCGCCGACGGTGGTCGACGGCGCCAACGGCTGCGCCGGCGCCCCGCTGCTCTCCCCCGGCGTCTACACCGATCGGCAGGAGTTCTCCGCGCACCGCTGGTACCGGGTGCCGGTGCCGCCCGGCCAGGAGCTGCGCGCCTCGGTCAGCGTGGCCCTCGACCGCCCGGTACGCCCCGACTACGGCATTCTGTTGCGGGCCACCACCGGCGACGGCCGGGAACTGGTCCGGGGCGTGGACGCCGGCAGCGGCCGGACCGACGTGATCTCCACCGGGCTGCGCTGGTCCGACGCGTCCGCCTCACCGTCGCCGCGACCGAGCGCGGGCACCCTGGTCGAGCCGGACGTCGTCTGCCTGGTGGTGAGCAACGCGTTCGCCCCCCGGTCGGGCACGGAGGCCAAGCCGGGCATGCCGCTGGAGCTGACCATCGGCGTGGTCGCCGCCTCCCCGGCGCCGACCGGGCCGGACCTGGGCCGGGGTTGGCTGCTGCTCGCCCTGCTGACCGTGGCCGGGCTGCTCACCGGGCTGCTCGCCGGGCTGCTCACCCGCTGGTGGGTCGCCACCTGGAGGGAGAACTGAGGATGCGTACCCTGTCGATCGCCGCGGCGGCGCTGGTCGCCGCCGGGGGCCTGGCGCTGCCGGCCACCGCGGCCGGCGCCGCGCCCACCCCCTCGCCCGGCGCCGAGACCGTCACCAAGGCCGGCACGGCGTTCCTGACCGCCACCCCGATCACCGCCGGCCAGCCGGTCCGGGTCGGCGCGTCCACCGGCGACCACCTCTACTGGTCGTTCACCGCCGGGGCCGGCCAGGTGCACGAGATCACCGCCACGGTCTCCTTCCCCCGGGCGCGCACCGGCCCGTCCACCTGGTCGGTGGACGTCTTCGACGGGCTGCGCCGCCGGCAGGCCTGCACCGCCGGGGCGCAGACCCCGACGGTCGACGCCGCCGCGGACAGCGTCACCCTCGGCTGCCGGCTGCCCGAGGTGCGGCCGTGGGCCGAGGCGTGGTCCGCCGACCCGTTGCCCGGCACCTACTACGTCCGGCTGTCCGTGGTGAACCTGCCGGAACCCGACCTCGGCCTGCCGGTCGAGGTGGACCTGCTGCTCTCCGCCACCGGCCACGGCGGGTCGTCGGCCGAGGACGGCGAACTGAAGGCGTCGCTGACCGCCGACAACCGGGCCGGCAGGGTGCTGACCGCCGAACCGACCCCGGCGCCGGTCGCCGAGAACACCGGCACCGGCCTCACCGGCTGGCTGCCCCAGCCGGGCTCGCGGTGGGTCTGGACCACGGCCGGCGGGATCCTCGCCGCGGTGGCCGGGGTGGTCGGCTTCGCGCTGACCCGCCGCCCGCGCCGCCTCTGACCCACCTCCGCGTCCCCGGACTCCGGCCGGCCGGAGTCCGGGGCCCGGCCGAACCGGCAGCGGCCCCGGCCGTGGCGTCAGGCGCCGCGCGGGCCGCGCGGCACCCAACCGATGAAGCGGGTCCGCAGCACCGGCATCGAAGCCCCGCGCAGGTCCTCGGCCGCGGCCGCCAGGCAGGAACCCAGGTAGACGCTGAGCGAGGCGCGGTCGATTCCGTACTCGCGCAGCAGCCGCTCGCGTTTCGGCGGGCAGGGCCAGTCCTCGCCGCAGGAATCACAGCTCCACCCGGGTGTCACCGGGACGTGCTCGTCGGGCCGTCGGCCGGGTGGTTCCGCGCCTGCGGTCATGCAACTCCCCTTCGCGCCTGGCTCGTCGACGCCGGCTCGAGCCGTCCCTCGACAATGGAGGCAACCCTGCCGGTGTCGACCAAGAGGCGTCACGCGACGCTCCGGCGTTACATGCGTGCGGTACGTTCACCTGCCATGGCCCTCCCCACCCTGACCGCCGGGCGGATCCCGGCCCGGCGGACCGCCGGCCGGGACCGGGCGCGGGCGTACCCGAGGGGTGCCGGCGATGCGTGACCTGCTGCCGCCGGCGGTCGCCGTGGCGGTCGCCGGGCCGGCGGACTGGGCCGGCGAGCTGCTGCCGGACGAGCGGGCCTGCCTCGGCGAGCGGGCGGTGGCGAGCCGGCGGCGGGACTTCACCGCCGGGCGGGTCTGCGCCCGGCGGGCGATGGCCACGCTGGGCCTCGCGCCGGCCGCGGTACCGGCGGCGGCCGACCGCTCGCCGGTCTGGCCCGCGGGGGTGGTCGGCGCGATCACGCACACCCGGGACTACTGCGCCGCCGCGGCGGCGCGGTCCGCCGACGTCCGGTCCGTGGGCATGGACGCCGAGCGGCACAAGACCCTGAGCCCGGAGGTACGCCGGGTGATCTGCCTGCCCGAGGAGGAGGAACACTGTGCCCGGCTGCCCGCCGGCACCTCCTGGCCGATGGTGATCTTCAGTGCCAAGGAGACCGTCTACAAGGTGTGGCACCCGATCGTGCGGGGCTGGTTGGACTTCCTCGACGCCCTGGTGGAGCTCGACCCGGCGGCGGGCACCTTCACCGCCCGGATCGCCCCGGCCCGGCTGGACGCCGCCGCGGCGCTGCGCCCACCGGCGGTGCTGACCGGGCACTTCGCCGTGGCCGACGGGCTGGTCCGCACCGCCGCCGTCCTGCCACACCACTGACCCGGCCAAGGCGCACCGGCCGCGCCGGTCCGGATGGCCGGTAACGCGCCGGGTGGCTTCTGCCGTCGAAGGCGGCGTTCGTTGGACCGCGAGGCGGACCCGGCGACCCGCGAGCGGGTGCGGCGTTTCGCGGCGGCTCAGCCCTCGGCCAGCAGTCGGTCCAGGGTGCGCCGGCCCAGCCGGCTCATCGGCGGGTTGGTCTCGGCGTAGTACCAGACCAGCCCCATCGCCTGCTGGAACGCCCAGGCCATCCCGCGCCCCCACTCCACGTCACCGCAGCCCAGGGCCCGGCGGAGCGCCGCGCGGGGCGGCCCGTCGAGCAGGTGCCAGCCGGCGACGAGATCCAGCGCCGGGTCCGCCGGCCCGAACCCGCCGGTGTCGAGTACGCCGACGAGCCGCCCGTCGCGCACCAGCACGTTCCCCGGTATCAGGTCCGTGTGGGACATGACGTCCGGTCCGGTGCGCGGCAGCGTACGGAGCTCGCCCCAGAGCCGGCGCAGCCGGGCGACGTCGAGCAGCCCTTCGCTCTGCCGGAAGCAGGTCTCCATCCACTCGTCGTGATCCGGCAGGTTCCCGCCCCGGCCACCGCCGGAGAACCGGCGGCCCCGGGTGTCGGCCGCCCGCAGGGCGGCGATGAAGTCGGCGAGATCCTGGGCGAAGGCGAACGAGCCGCCCGGGTCGTCCAGGGTGGCGACCCGGCCGGGCAGCCAGGTCTGCACGCTCCACGGCAGCGGGAAGCCGTGCCCGGGGGCGCCCAGCGCGATCGGCACCGGCACCGGCACCGGGCTGCACCCGGCCAACTCCCGGGCCGCGTCGGCCTCCGCCGTCAGCCACGCCAGCGCCTCGGCCGGGTCCATGGCCCGCAGCGGGAAGCGCGCGGCCAGTTCGTCGCCGACCCGGAAGATCGCGTTCACCGTGCCGTCGGACTCGACCGCGCGCAGCGGCAGGTGCCGCCACTGCGGGAACTGGTCGTCAACGAGCCGCCTGGCCATCTCCCCGGTCAGCTCGACCTGGTCCTCATGCATCATCACGCCGCCACCCTGGGCGACCGGCACGCCCCTGACAACACAATTCCCCGCCGGCCCCCACTCCTCGCCGCCAGATCACCCGCGATCTTGGGCACTTACCGTTCCGCGCGAACGGTAGGTGTCCAAGATCTGCCGGCGGCACCCGCAGCGCACGGGTCAGTCGGTGGGGAGGAGGGGGCGCATGAAGGTGCGCTCGTAACGGAGCACGCAGCCCGACTCGTCGCGGATCCGGTCGGCGGCGACGAACTCCGGGTCGGTGCCGAACCGGGCCCGGTAGCGCTCGTACGCGGCCAGGCTCTCGAAGCTGAACAGCGCCTCCGCCCGGTCGCTGGCCCCCTCGGCGGGCAGGAAGTAGCCGTGGTGCACCCCGCCGTGCTTCGCGACCAGCCGCATCCACTCCCGCGCGAAGCGTTCGAACGCCTCGATCTGCCCGGGGTCGATGGTGTAGTGCACCACGCAGGTGATCATTGGCTCACCCTACGGGCCGGGATCGGTTCGGCCGGGGCGGCACGACCTCACCGCAGGGCCTTCACGAAGCGGGCCTACCGCGCGCAGGCGTCCTGGAATCCCAGCCGTCGGTAGAGCCGATGGGCGCCACTCCGACCAGCCCCCCACCGAGGTCGGCGCCGATGAGTACGCTCGCCGGGTCGCCGAGCCAGTGGTTCAACCGCTCGTCCACTGCCGACGCTTCGACCGGATAGCCGAGTTGTCCCAGCAACGTGGCCAGTCGCGGGGCGTCCGGCCGGGCGACGGGGCGCAGGTGCAGTCGTCCGCTCAGGGATGGCCCCCGGTGACGGTCGCGGGCGGGACGACGGGGTCGCCGGAACTCCCGTCCCGTTCTTCTCGCTCGGGCGGGATCGGCCGGCGGGCGGCGACGGCCGCGGCGGTGAGGCAGAACGCGGCGGCAGCGATCAGCGGCGTGGCGCTGCCGAGCTGGACGGCCGCGGCGCCGAGCGGGATGGCGAGGGCGATGGGCCCGAACATCACGGTGTTGGCTGTTCCGGAAATCCGCCCGAGCAGCTCCGCCGGGGTGTGCGTCTGGATCGTGGTGACCGCCGCGACCAGCGCCCACGGCAGGCCGACGCCCGCCACCACCGACGCGGCGACGGTGCCGGGCCACCAGGGCAGGCAGCGGCCCAGGCAGCCGGCGGCGAACAGGACCGTACCGGCCACCGCGATGGCGGTCGCGCCCCGCCGGGTGATGAGGCGGCCGACGATGAGTCCACCGAGGATGGAGCCGAGGCCCTGGGCGCTGACCAGCACGCCGAGGAACGTCGCCGGCAGGTTCAGCTCTCTGGTGACCACCGCGTAGAAGCCGGCGGTCGCGAAGCCGGACATCGAGATCGAGACGGCGGCGAGCAGAACGGGCACCCGGATCGCCGGCCGCTCGAACACGGCGGCGAGCCCGGCGCGCAGGTCGTGCCGCCGCTCGACCGGCGGTGCGGGCGGCTGCTGGGCCAGCCGCAGGGTGGCGTACAGGCCGGCGACCAGGACCGGCATGAGCGCGCTGATCGCGACGACCGGGTGGGCACCGCGCCACGCGTAGAGGCCTGCGCCGGCCAGCGGGGCGACCAACTTCATGCCCTCCTGGGCGCTGGACCGCCACCCGTTGACATCGGCCAGTTCGGCGGCGGAGAGCGCGGACGGCAGTAGGGCCGTCTCGCCCGCGTCGATCAACACGTAGCTGACGCCGTACGCGAACGAGACGGCGAAGATCAGCCATGCGTCGCTCGGCCCCCGTACGGCGAACAGGGCCGACAGGGCGGCGGCGAGCGCGAGGTTGACCCCGATGATCAGCGGTCGCCGGGGGGCCCGGTCGAGCACGCCGCCGAGCCATGGCCCGGCGAGCACGGGGGCGTAGACGCAGAGCTGGGCGAGCGCGGCGAGGCCACTGGAACCGGTGAGGTCGAGGATCCAGATGCCGGACACCAGCGACATGGCGCTGCTCCCGAAGCCCGACACCAGCGAGATCGCCACGAACAGGCCAGGGTTGCGACGCACGAGTCCTCCACACTTGAGCCGGGACGACTCACATCCTCGGATCCTGAGAGCGTCGACGGCAATACCGTGGAGACTGCGTCAATCTTCTGTTGACAGCGCCGTCGCCAGGCGATCGGCCACCGCCCGCACCGGCAGGGGCAGCCGCTCCCGCCCGGCGCCGGCCAGGTCCTCGGCGAGGTGCGCCGCCAACGCGTACAGCGAGCCCGGTGCGGCGTCGAGGGCCAGCGCCGTCGTATGGCGCACCAGCGCCGCCCGTGGGAACCGGCCGTCCCACCCACGGTCCGCGTCGCACCACCGCTGGAGATCGGCGAGCACCCCGCGCAGCACCGCGATGCGGTCGGAGTAGCCGAGATCAAGCTGCCGTCGTCTCGACCGGCGGGCCGCCGCGAGGCGTTGGCGGCGCTGCTCGGCGGCCTGCCGGCTGCCCAGGCCCAGCGCGGCGGCTATCTCGGCCCAGGTGGCGCCCGCATGGCGCGCCCGGTCGATGAGATCGAGCTCCTGCTCGTCCAGGCGGATCCGGGTGTCGCCGAGTTCGGCCAACTGAGCTACCTCTACCTCAGGGATCACCCGTCAACAGTACGTTGACAAACGCGACCGCCTACACCCTTCCTTCTGCGATCATCGCCAGCGCCCGGCGCGGGACTCGTGCCGCAGCGCGGCCCCGCCGAGGAACGCACCCCCTGTCACGGCGAAGACCTCCCCGAGGCCCCATGACGCCGGGCTCCCGCCGAACGGGTGGTCCCCCGCCCACAGCTCGATTCAGCAACACCGTCATCCGCGCCGGCGGCCCGGGCCGAACCCCGTTGGGGAAGTTGCCTCACCGCGCTGCCAGGGTGGGTGCCCGGTTGTTGGCCTAGCTGCCGTCCGAGAGTCCCCTCCTGCGCGGGCAGGACGGGATTCTCGTCCGGAGCAGCGAACGGGCCGACACCTGTCGGGGTGTAGGCAGGCGCGACGCCGGGTACCTCGCGCCCGACCCCCGTACCCCTGCCCAGGAGGACCGCATGACCGTCGTACTCGCCGTCGTCTGCAGCGACGGGGTGGTGATCGGCGCGGACTCCCAGATCACCGAGAGCGACCGCGGTCTGAGCTTCCCCGCCCAGAAGCTTCACCCGCTGGGCTCCTGCGCCGCCTGGGGCGGCAGCGGCCCGCGGGGAGTACTCAACGACCTGCGCCCCCTCCTCCAGGACTCGGCCACCGCCATCCTCGAAGCACCCGACATCGGCGGCGAGTTGCAGGAGCGCGTCCTGCCCGTCTTCAAGAAGCACTACGAGAACTACATCCCGGACCTGCCCGGCGAGGACGGCGGCGGCGGGGTGTCGGCGTACCTGCTCGCGGCCGGCTACAGCCAGGGCGGTGGGTCGTGGAGATCAACCCCAACGGGCTCATCGGCCGCTACGAGGACGTGGGCTTCCACGCCATCGGCTCCGGCGCGCCCATGGCCCAGCAGGCCGGCGCGCTGCTGTCCCACTTCCGGATGACCACGCGCACCGCCGAGTACGGCGTGGTGGGCGTGGTACGGGTGCTGGAGGCGCTGGAGCGGACCTCGCCGTCGGTCGGCGGGCCGTTCAGCGTCGCGTCCATCCGCGAGGAGGGCGCCCACCACCTCGACGAGAAGGAGATCGCCAAGGCGCTGAAGTACGCCCAGCGCTGGCGCGACCTCGAACAGGAAGCGCTCGACCGGCTGTTCGACTGACGCCGGCGGGGGTCGGCGACGACCGGCATTGGTGGCGGCCCGTCGGGGCGTCCCCGGTGCCATGAGGGCGAGTTGCCGGCTTGAGCGGATCGCCGGGGTACCCGTCGGGGTCAACTGGAGTGTCCTGGTCATCTTCGCCCGGCGGCGAAGCTGCTGCACTCGGGGCAGGTCGACACCATCGGGTGCGCGCATGCGAGTACGTGATCAAGGAAGTCCTGCGCGGCGTGTAGTCGGCGGATCTGGTCGGCGATCCGATTCCGTCGGTCACGCACCAGCGCGGCGCGGCGCTGACCGTCGCCGCGATACAGGTCTCCGATCTCGGTCAGTGACATGCCAGCTCGCTGGCAGAGCCGGATCAGACGCGCCTGCGTGATCGTCTCGTCGTCGTAGATCCGGTGCCCGTTGGCAAGCCGGGCCGGTTCGAGCGCCCCGACCTCCTCCCAATGCCGCAGCACATGGGTCGGGACGCTGACCAGCGCCGCCGCGTCTCCGATTCGCCACGTCGTCACGCAGGCTCCTTACGAATTGACTTCAGGTCAACCTGAACTTCTACGGTCCACCCATGGCGCGCGATGCGCCAGGGTAAGGGGAGAAGCTCATGATCCACACGATCCGCCAGGCCACGGTGGCGGCCGGTGCGCTGGCTGCGGTGCCGTACCGCCTGATCCGGCCGCGTCCGATCGACCGGCGCTTCCTGGCCGGGCTGTCCGACGCCGGTCTCCCGCGCGGGGATGTCGAGGTCGAGCTGATCGCATTGAACCAGACGGTGCGGCCGGTGCCGACGCCACTGATCGCCGAGGCCGTCCGGAAACCGCGCCAGGTCGGCAACGCCCTGACCACGTACGTGATCCGGCATCCGGAGGTCACCGTGCTGCTCGATCCGTCGGTCTGTGTCGACGTCGGCGACCGGGTGATCGGCGAGTTGCCGTGGACGTTGCGGCCGGCGGTGCGGCCGCGCTATCAGGTGCTGCCGACCACGACGGCGCTGGAACGGGCCGGCATTCCGGCCGACACGATCGACTTCGCACTACCCACCCATCTGCACTGGGACCACGTCTGCGGGCTGCTCGACCTTCCCGGGCTGCCGGTCATGGTGCGGGAGCGGGAACGGGACTGGATGATGTCCGGCGACGCTGCACCAGCAGGCGGCGTCCGAGCCGCGCTGCAGGGCCGCCGGCTGGACAGCTACGAGTTGGAGGGGCCGCCGGTGCTCACCTTCGAGCGCAGTCACGACCTGCTCGGCGACGGGTCAGTGATCATGGTCGAGCTGGCCGGGCACACGCCGGGGAGTGCCGGTGTCCTGCTGCGTACCCCCAACGGACCAGTGCTGGTCGCCGGTGACGCAGCCTGGCACGGGCTGCAGATCGAACACGTCCGGCAGAAGGCGCCGTACCCGGGGTGGCTCGTCGACGACGATCGCGACGCAGCCTTCCGTACACTGCACCGGCTGCACGCCGTCCGGAACCAGGTCCGCATCATCCCGACCCACGATCCGAGCGCCTGATCCTGATCTTCACCACCCGCCTCGGGACGCCGGTCGAGCCGAGGAACTTTCACCGGAAGTTCAAGACCCGCTGCCGCAAGGCCGGCGTCCGGGAGATCTCTGTGCACACCACCCGGCGCACCTGCGCCACCCTGCTGGTGGCGCTCGACGTCCACCCCCGGGACATGATGCGGATCCTGCGGCACAGCCAGATCGCCTTGACCATGAACATCTACAGCGAAGCCACCTCGGAGGCGGCCCAAGCCGCCTTGAAGCGACTTGGTGGGCGGCTCGATCCCTGTCCGTAGTCAGCCGACCGAAGCCAGCAAATCTTCAACCAAAGCAGAAGCAGCGGCCGAAACGACGGGGGGATCTCCGATACCTTCCTCAGCTCTACCCGCCATTACCGATCCGAGCGCATCGGGGCCTGCCGCGAATAGGTCCGCAGCAAATCCCAGGGCTTGGTCAGTAACTTGTCCAGCTAGATCATCAGCCCGCAACTCCCGTAGCTTGGCAGCAAGCTGCCCAGTTGGCACGGCTACGAGCAGACGGTAAATATCGTGCGCATCCTTGTCTACAAGGCGCTTAGGCGTTTCCTGGCGCTCGCCGATCTTGTGCAACTTGGCCACGAGCAAAGCGGCAGGGCCTGCAACATTGGCCGTATAGACCCGGCTGTCCCCCGGGGCGAGCGCATGTATTTCAACCGCATCATTGTCGACGACCGCAGCCTCCAATCCGACCGCTCGCCTCGCAGCACTTTTGGAGTGAGGTGGGATTTTCACTGCGCGGCGACTTGATCCCCCAGCAAGCGCTTCCGGAACCATCAAGTCAACGGGAATGCCTTTGGGGTTCAGCCACGCTCCAGGCTGGTGCGCTTGAACATCGAGATGAAAGCCGGCTGCGCGCATGGCCTCCTCTAGCAACGGCTCCTGCGGGAGCGCACGTGCGTCGAGCGCAAGGTCACAATCCTTGGTCACCTCAGCTAAGGCGATCGGCGCGGCCCCGTGTGCAGATATATGGCTTGCGCTCCCACTACGACCACAGCGTCGGCATGCTCACGGAGGGCTTCCAGTGCATCCAGTAACGCGCTACGTGCGGCTACCAGTAGGTCAGCGTCGCCAAGCCCGCTCATGCTTCTCCATCCAATCGAGGAGTTCTTGTCCCTCAGCAGGAGTCCGCCCAGGACCTGTTAGTAGATCGACAGCAGCTTGGCTCGGAGCCACATAAAGTAGACCGTCATCCTGCACCAGTCGATCGAATACGACGTCATATTTGCCTTGAGCGACAAGTACGTTTGCGCCGGTATCAACGGCGCGCAGCTTGAGTCTTTCAGCGGCTTGGTCTACGTCGTCTACATAAACCATCGCTAGTTTGGCGGGAGCATACGGTGCTAAGCGATGGGCCGCCAGAGAACCAGTCAAGGCGTAGCGCAACCCCTGGGCTTCCCGCAGGCTTTCCTGCAACGCCGGCAGACCTCGCAGACTCAAGTAAGAGTTGACAGTGTTGCTGCGCTGAAAACCGTAATCCTCGCTCCATCGCTCTAGGATTCGACGCCACTCGACGTCCACCATCGGGCCGCGTCCATCACGTCTAACAAGCGCTTCGCGCTCAAGGAACTCAACCACTCGGTACGTCGCACCTGTCGACGCCCCAGACAGGCGTATCAAGTCCGGAACGGTCATGGGCTCAGCGATATCGACCAAGGCACGCACAACACGGGCTGCTGGAGCCCCCTGCAAAGTTCCGCGCGGCCTGCCTGGCCCACGCCAGGGATCTCGATCAGCGCCCCTGTCACGCAGGTACAACGCTGGACGTTCAAGCAGGACGTGCATGTTCCCAGTAGCGTCAACGTAGGAAACCCTGCGTTCTTCTAGCCATGCGCGAGCGGAAGATCCGATGTATCGCGCGGCGAGCATAGGCACCGGACGATCGATGTGAGGCAGGCTGTAGGAGCGAAGTTGGTCAAGGGCCGCAGCAAGATCGCTCGTGACGACTGAGCGCTTTGCCTCAATGAAGAAGACCGCTTGCGTCCCATCAGGAGCGGTTAACTCGGCTACACCGTCGATCCGGCGGTCCACCCCATGACCAGCAAGGCGGATCGACCACCCAGGCGGCAGGCGATCCTCCACGAGTGCCACGGCGCGGCGGAGGACATCGACCTCGCGCTCCGGCGGCGCATCAAGGGAAGCTTTGCGTGAGGTTCGCACGCCTCACCCCCGTCACTTGGTTCGGGTAATTAGTTAGTTCCGTTCCGAACGGAAACATCATATATCCAGAACCCGTCAAGGTCGACCATCGCGCCGAAACCCGGCACGCTTGCCTCCTTGGCCAGGCGGAATTCAGAGACGAACGCTAGGAAGATGCGACTCAACCTGGAGAGACTCGCGGTCGAGCCCACCTCGCAGCCCCCTCTGGCCACCTCGTCCTGGCGACCCAGCTCGCATGACTGCTGTACTTCGCTGCTGTACAAGACAAAAAGGCCGTCTCCCACCACGGGAAACGGCCTTTGAACTGGGTGGAGCTGAGGGGATTTGAACCCCTGACCCCCTCGATGCGAACGAGGTGCGCTACCGGTCTGCGCCACAGCCCCTCCGCTGGCGTACCAGCGTCGATCCCGCCCGGCTTTCACCAGGCGGGCCGGCGACAAGGCTAACAGGTCACCGACCCGCCGTGCGAATCGCCCCACCGGACACGGGATCTTGCCCGTCGAGGGGACGCAGTTCTCAGGCGCTGTGCGAGCCCCGGCCCGCCTCGTAGGCCCGCCCGCGCAGGCCACCGGCGCGCCGGTAGGAGACCGAGCCGCCGTTGGCCGCCGCCGGCAGGTCCGTCGGCCGGTCCAGGCCCATCGCCGTACGCCGGACCGCCTCGCGCTGGGCGGCCAGGCGGCGCTGCGCCTCCCGGCGGGCGGCCGCGCGGCGGGCCTGCTCGCGGCGCACCTCGGCCTGCCGGGCGGCCAGCCAGGCGGCCTCCCGGGCCTGCGCCCGACGCCGGCGCCGCTCGGCGAGCGCCCGGCTGCGCAGGTGGCCGACGTAGACCAGCAGCAGCGCGCCGGTGACCGAGACGCTGATCCAGAAGCCGGGCCCGACGGCGATCACGCCGATCAGCTCGACGAAGTTGAGCAGCAGCAGCGCGGCCAGCACCCGCCGCCGGCGGTAGACCGCCGGGGTGTGCGGACGCCGCCGTGGCGGGTTCCGTCGACGGGACCGCCGGTCGCTTGGGGGGACCGCGCGCAGCCGGCTCGGCCGACGCGGGGCCGGCGGCCCGGAGACCGGCGCGGAGAGACCGCCAGTAGCCACGTCTTCACTCAGGGTGACAACGAGCGCACGCGCCGGATTGACCGGTCGGCGGCCCGGGACAGTACGGCGCCGCCGGCGGCGCTGGAGCACCCGCGCCGTCGACTGCGCCCGCTCCGCCACCAGCCGCTCGGTGGCGTCGTACCGGCGGACCAGCGCCGGAGCGAGGGCGAGCAGGCCGGCGGCGGCGAGGACGGCGAGGAGCACCGAGGTCGGCACCCTCACCCCTCCCGTCGCCGAAACTCTTCGGCGAGCGCCACTCGGCCGCAACTTCTTCCGCTGACCGTCGTTTGCGGCGCAGATCGTACGGGTGGGCAGCGCTTGCCACAGCTTGCAGTTACTTGAGGTTACGGGCCGCCGACCCGGTTGGCAGCGCGCCGCGCCGGGCGGGGCGGTCGGGAACGCGTCACGCCCCGCCAGGGCGTACCCGGTGCCAGCGGGCCAGCAGGCCGCCTTCCCCGGCGACCTCCTCGCTGGTCATCGCGTATCCGATGTGGTCACGCCAGGCGCCGTCGATGTGCATGTACCGCACGTGGTACGACTCCTCGCGGAAGCCGAGCTTCTCCACCACCCGCCGGGACGGGCCGTTCTCCGGCCGGATGTTCACCTCGACCCGGTGCAGCCCGCCCGGGCCGAACGCGTGGTCGACGGCGA
The DNA here is from genome assembly GCF_040654475.1 of Micromonospora sp. NPDC050686. Classification (NCBI taxonomy): domain Bacteria; kingdom Bacillati; phylum Actinomycetota; class Actinomycetes; order Micromonosporales; family Micromonosporaceae; genus Micromonospora; species Micromonospora sp. NPDC050686. Next base: position 73,899 of record NZ_JBFAID010000021.1, on the reverse strand, counting down.
GCGCCATCGCGGTCGGGATGACGCCCCGGCCGGCGACCCGGGAGTCCACCCAGTAGCCGACGTAGCCGGAGCAGAACGCGCGGCGCACGATGCTGCCCACGTTCAGGTGGCCGACCAGCCGTTCCCGCCCGCCCTCGCGCAGGCAGACCGCGAACGGCATCCCCTCGCCGGTACGCGCCGAACGCTGCTGGTCCTTGCGGACGTAGCGGAACGAGGCCGGCGAGTTCACCTCCGCCCAGCTGCCCGGCAGGTGGGACTCCCAGGGAGAGAGCCATCGCTCGTTGGCCCGGCGCACCTCCGACCAGGCCGCCGCGTCCGACCGCCGGTACGGGCGCAGCAGCACCGGCCCGTCGGCGAGCACCACCGGCCACCCCGGCGGCCGGCGCAACAGACTCACCGCGGTCCCGCCGGGCTCATCGACGGCGGTCCAGCAGGAGCACGTCCACGGTGGAACCGGCCGCCGCCGTGTTGACCCGCTCGCCGAGCACCATCAGCCCGTTCGCCTCGGCCAGCCCGGACAGGGTGAACGGCCCGCCGGGCAGCGGCTGGACCGTGTAGCCGCCGCCGCGCCGCTCGGCCACGTGGGCGGGGCGGAACTCGCGCAGCCCGACGGGCGAGGTGATGGTCTCCAGCAGGTGCGCCCGCACGCTGGGGCGGAACACCGGTTCCGCGCCGGCCAGCAGGTTGATCGCCGGCCGGGCCAGCACCTCGAAGCCGATCAGCGCCGCACCGGGATCACCGGGAAGACAGACCACCGGCACCTCCTCGGCGCCGACCGTACCGAATCCGAGGGCCGTACCGGGATAGAGGGCCACCTCGGTGAAGGTCACCGGCCCGGCGCGGGTGCCCTCCCGCCGGGACAGGATCCGCCGGACCATGTCGCCCGGCCCGGTGCCGGTGCCGCCGGTGGTGATGATCAGGTCGGCCCGCAGGGTCTGGTCCTCCAGCAGGCCGCGCAGCCCCTCCGGGTCGTCGTCGCAGATCCCCACCCGGTACGCCAGCGCGCCCACCTCGGCGGCGGCGGCGGTCAACGCGTGCGAGTTCGCGTCCACCACCTGGCCGGGTTGGCTGCCCCGGCCCACGTCGACCAGTTCGTCGCCGGTGGCCACGATGACCACCCGCGGGCTGGGCCGGACCACCACGTGGCCGATGCCGGTGGCGGCGAGGACGGCGACCAGCGCCGGCGACACGTACGTGCCGGCGCCGGCGAGCAGCGTGCCGGCGGACAACTCCTCACCGGTGCGGCGCAGGCCGTACCCCCGCTTGGGGGCGCGGAAGATCTCCACCGCGGCCATGCCCTGGTCGGTCCACTCCACCGGGACGACCACGTCGGCGCCGGCCGGCAGCGGCGCCCCGGCGGCCACCGAGAAGCACGAGCCGGGGGTGAGCCGGACCGGGCGCCAGCTCGCCGCGCCCAGGTCGCCGACCACGTTGAGCCGGATGCTGCGCCCGCCGGGCGCTCCGGAGGGGGCCGGGATGTAACCGGGCCCCCGGCTCCCCCCGGAGATGTCCTCCCAGCGGGCCGCGTACCCGTCCACCGCCGCCTGGTCGAAGGCGGGGAACGAGTGCGGCGCGACGACGTCCTCGGCGAGGACGTTGCCGTACGCCTGGGTGAGGTCGAGGTCGAGCGGAGGCAGCGCGCGTAACCTGCGCAGCACGCTGCCCAGGTAGTCGGCGAGCGGCGTCAACTCGTTCGCGGCCGCCTCGGCGTCGGCCGTCGCGGTCATGTACTGGAACCGCCCGACGCGTCGGCGTTGACGAACTCGGCGAGCCACTTGCGGAACTCGGCGCCCAGGTCCTCGCGCTCGACCGCGATCTGGACCACGGTCTGCAGGTAGCCGAGCGGCATTCCGGTGTCGTAGCGGGTGCCCCGGTAGACGATGGCGTGCACCGGCACCCCCTCGGTACGCAGGATCTCCATCGCGTCGGTCAGCTGGATCTCACCGCCGCTGCCCGGCTCGGTCCGCCGGATGGCGTCGAAGATCCGGCCGGGAAGGACGTACCGGCCGAGGACGGCGAGGTTGCTCGGCGCCTCCTCCGGGCTGGGCTTCTCCACCATCCCGGTGACCTTGACGACCTCGCCGACGTCCGCGTACTCCGGCTCGGCCGGCTCGACGGAGGCGATGCCGTAGCGGCTGGTCTCGGCCGGGTCGACCTCGAAGAAGGCCAGCACCACGCCGCCGGTGCGGGCCTGCAACTCCAGCATGGCCGGCAGCAGCGGCTCGGACTGCTTCACGAACTCGTCACCGAGCAGCACCGCGAAGGGGTGATCGCCGACGTGCGACTCGGCGTACCCGACCGCGTGGCCGAGGCCGAGCTGCTCCGGCTGCCGGCAGGTGTAGATCGCGGCCAGGTCCTCGGTCCGCTTGACGGCCGCCAGCAGCTCGGGCTTCTTCTCCAGCCGCTCCTCCAGGTCGGGGCGGCGGTCGAAGTGGTCCACCATCGACGTCTTGCCCCGGCCGGTGATCAGCAGGACGTCGTTGATCCCGGCCTGGACGGCCTCCTCGACGATGTACTGCAGGACCGGACGGTCGACCACCGGCAGCAGCTCCTTCGGCACCGCCTTGGTGGCCGGCAGGAATCGGGTGGCCAGCCCGGCGGCCGGGATGACGGCCTTGACCGCACGGGGGCGGCCGGTGGCGGCAGCCGCTGAGGGGTTCGCTGAGTGCTCCGACATGTCGCGAGACTATCGGCCACGGCTCTGCCGCGGCGGGTGAGGACCGGAAGACGCGCCGCCCGGTGACGGCGCCGGCGCCGGGCGGACGGGATCGGTCCGGGCCGGGCCGGGTTCGGCCGCACCGGCCCGGGGCAGGCCGTCCGCCGGGCTGGCCGCCCCCGCCGGTACGGCGATCTCCTCGGTCAGCGGCCGGGGCCGCGGCTCCGCCACCCGGTAGGTGTCCCGGCCGGCCGCCTTGGCGGCGTAGAGCGCGTCGTCCGCGGCGTCCAGCACCCGCTGCCCGGTGGTGGCGTGGTCCGGATAGACGGCGATGCCGATGGAGACGGTCACCCGCACCGGCACCGGCGCCCCGGACTGCCCGTCGACCGGGATCGGGCTGTCCCGGACCACCGCGCCGAGCCGCTCGGCGACGATCGCCGCCCCCCGGGCGTCGGTCTCCGGCAACAGCAGCACGAACTCCTCGCCGCCCTGCCGGAAGGCCAGGTCCACCTCGCGGATCTCGCCGCGTACCCGGCGGGCGAACTCGGCCAGCACCGTGTCGCCGGCCGCGTGCCCCCAGGTGTCGTTGACCTCCTTGAACCGGTCCAGGTCCAGGGCGAGGACGCTGAGCATCCGGCCGAACCGGCTGGCCCGCTCCACCTCGCGCCGCAGCGACTCGCGCAGGTAGCGGCGGTTCCACAGGCCGGTCAACGGGTCGGTGAGGGAGAGCCGCTGGGCCTCCTCGTGGACCCGGACGTTGTCCACCGCCACCGCCGCGTGCCCGGCGAAGGTGCGCAGGGTGCCCAGGTCGTCGTCGTCGAACTCCTCGCCGCCGAGCCGGTCGTAGAGGGCCAGCACCCCGAGCGCCGCGCCCGGGCCGCCGCCGTCCGGTGGCTCCGCGCCAACCCGGCCCACCGGGTCGGTCCCGCCGGGCGCCGCGAAGGGCACCGCGACGTACGTCTCGCAGCGCGGCTCCCCGGCGGACGCGGCAGCGGGCTCCCACCGGCCGCGCCGCGGCACTCCGGTGGCGGCCACCGCACCGAGCACCCCAGCGCCCAGCGGCACCCGCAGCGCGGCCGGTTCGGCCCGCAGCCACCGCCCGTCCAGGCCCTCGGCGCACTGCCCGACCAGCTCCCCGCCGCCGTCGAGCAGCAGTACCGCGCCGGCCCGGGCGCCGGTGGTGGCGATCGCGCTGTGCAGGATCAGCCGCAGGATCCGTTGCAGGTCGTGGGTGCTGGCCAGGGTGTCGCCGAGCACCCCCAGGTGCCCGCGCAGCTGGTCCCGGCTGCTGGTCAGCGCCGCCACGTAGGTGCCGGTCTCCCGGGCCATCCGGTTGAACGCGCCGGCCAGCCGGCCCAGCTCGTCGCGGGTGCGCACCGGCACCCGGGCGGTCAGGTCGCCGCGCGCCACCCGGTCCACCGCGCCGGCCAGCTCGACCAGCGGCCGGGTGGTCACCCGGGCCAGCCGCCCGGCCACCAGCACGGCCAGCAGGGCGGCGAGCAGCACCGCGCCGGCCAGCGCGGGCCACCGGCCGGGCGGGCGCTCGCCGGGCACCGAGAGCACCAGCGGCAGCGGCTGGTCGGGGGACGGGCCGACCCGGCGCACGTACCGGCCGTCAGTGGTCTCGACGACCCGGTCCCCGACCGTGGCCGGCGCGGCGGCGAGCACCGCGTCGCGTACGTCGGTGGGCTCGGTGGTCTGCGCGACCCGGTCGGGACCGCCGTCGAGCAGGGTGACCCCGGCCCCGGTCGCGGCCCGCAGCCGGGCCAGGAACCCGGCATCGACCGGCTGGGCGGCGGCCACCGTGCCCAACCCGACGCCGGCCCGGTCGCGCAGCTCCACCCGGGCGGCGAGCGCGGGCACCGCACCGGCGGTCGCCGGGCCGCCCGAGCAGTCCCACCAGGGGGCGGCGGGCCCGCCCGCGGTGGCGTACGTGGTCCGGCCGGTCCCGTCGGTGACCGTCACGGCGGCGGCCAGCCCGCGGCCGACCAGTTGCTCCGCCGCGGCGGACCGGCCGGCCGGGTCGGCGTGCAGGGCGACCGCGTCGGCGGCGGCCCGCAGCTGCTGGCAGAGGGCGTCCACGGAGGTCCGGGCGGCCGCCGCGGCGAGGCCCAGCCGCTCGGTGGCCCGGCTCCGGTCCAGGGCGGTCAGCGTGGACCCGATGAAGAAGGCGCCGAGCAGCACCGGGCCGAGCACCACCGCGAGGAAGGCGGCGGTCAGTCGCCCGCGTAGCGTCACGCTAACCCCCGGAAGTTCCACCCGATGCTGCGATGCTGACACAGGGCGACCGGCGGACCCACGTTGCGTCAGGAGTGTTGCGTGCCGGATTTTTCTGATGGAGCGGAACCGGCCCACGAGGCGAAGCGGCGGGCGCGGGTGGACCTGCTCGCCCACCGCCACCGGCTCGACCCGGCCGACCGGGCGGCCGCCGCCGCGCTGGTGCAGGCCGCCCTGGCCGCCCTGGTCCGCCGGCTGCGCCCGGCGCGGATGACGGCGTACGTCCCGGTCGGCTCGGAGCCCGGCGGGCCGGACCTGCCGGAGGCGCTGCGGGCGGCGCTGCCGGCGGGGGCCGAGCTGCTGCTGCCGGTGCTCCGCGACGACCTGGACCTGGACTGGGCCCGGTACACCGGGGCCGGCTCGCTGGTGGCGGCGGGCCGCGGGCTGCGCGAGCCGGCCGGCCCCCGGCTCGGCGTGGCGGCGGTCTCGACGGCGCGGCTGGTGGTGGTGCCGGCGCTGGCGGTGGACCGGCGCGGGATCCGGCTGGGCCGGGGCGGTGGCTCCTACGACCGGGCGCTGGCCCGGGTGCCGGCGGCGACGCCCACCGTGGCCCTGCTGCACGACGGCGAACTGGTCGAGCGCGTGCCCGGCGAGCCGCACGACCGCCCGGTGCGGGCGGTGATCACCCCGGCGGGCGGGCTGCGCCCGCTGGACCCCGGTCCGGTGTCGCTCCCGGCACTTCCGCTGGACGAACCCGGGTCCGATGACGCAACATTGGCACTCGAATAGTGCGAGTGCCAAGAGGCCGACCCACGATCCGGAGGAGAACGTGCCCACGTACCAGTACGCCTGCACGACGTGCGGCCATCAGCTCGAGGCGGTGCAGTCGTTCTCGGACGACCCGCTGACCGAGTGCCCGGCGTGTGAGGGGCGGCTGCGCAAGGTCTTCAACTCGGTCGGGGTGGTCTTCAAGGGCTCCGGCTTCTACCGGACCGACTCCCGCTCGTCCGGCTCGGAGAGCAAGGGCACCCCGGCCACCGGCGGCGCCAAATCGGACTCGTCCGGGGGCTCCTCGACGTCGTCCGGCTCCTCGGGCGGCGGCTCGTCGAGCCCGGCCACCGGCGGCTCCGGCTCGTCCTCCGGCGGCTCGTCCTCCGGCGGCTCGTCCTCCGGCGGCTCGTCCGGCAAGGCCCCGGCCGCCAGCACCGCCGCCTCCTGACGGCGGTCCCGGGCCCGGAACCTGTTCCGCTTCGCCTGGCCGGCCCGCGCCGGCGGTCAGGCGAAGTCCTCCGGGGTGAATTCCCGAGGCTCGACCAGCACCAGCCAGTTGCCCGAATTGTCCCGGGGCCCGGTTCATCGCCGAGACCATCTCCGGCGAGTACGGCGGACCGGGCCGGTCCAGATCCCGTCGCACCCGGCGACGCATAGCAGATCATCGGGCAGCGCGGGCGTTGTCCACAGCCGCCCCGGTTGTCCACAGGCCGGCGCCGGTGGCCCGCCGCGCTGACCGCTCCACCCCTAGCGTGCCACCCGGGGCTGCGACGGTCCCGGGGGCGACGCGGGGCGAACGGGGGCGGCATGGGTGGCGGTGCGGATTCGCTGCGGCCGGTACGCCGGCCACGGCTGCCCCGGGGCGGCACCCTGTTGCGGATCACGCTGGTGGCCGCCCTGCTCGGGCTGGCGGCGGCGGTCCTGCGGACACCGGCCGGCTGCCCGACCGCTCCCGCCAGGCCCGGGGCGCGGCCGGTGGCTCCCGCCACCACCGCCGGCGGGCCGGCCGCCGTACCGCAGCCGTCCCCCGGCGGCGCGCTGCCGCTGCCGCCCGGCGCGGTGGGCGTACCGGTCCGGTTGGCCGAGCCGGCCGCGCTGGCGGTGCTCCGGCCGGGCGCCCGGGTGGATCTGCTGGTGGTGCCGGCGGGCGGGCGGACCGCCGAGGCGGTGCTGGTCGCCGCCGACGCCCGGGTGCTCGACGTGGTCGGGGCGGGCGCGGCGGACGGCTCCTCGGCGCTCTATCTCGCGCTCACCCCGGAGCAGGCGCGGCGCGCCGTCGGCCAGCCGGAGGGCAGCCGCTTCGCCGTGGTGGTACGCGGCTGACCGGCTCAGCCCCAGTGCGGCGGGCGCTCGGCCAGCAGCCACTCGTCGCTGCCGCCGCCGTGCTCGCCCCAGCCCCGGTCGGTGTCGTCGGCCGTCTGCTCGGGCAGCACCACGAAGTCGTCGCCGAGGTCGACGGCGCGGTCGTCGTCGCCGCGGGCGACCGCAGGATAATCGTCGCCGGGTGCCTGAGTGCCGGGGTCCTCGCTGCTCACGAAGGGCAAGACTAGCCGAGGTCCGGGTGCCGGCGCGGATCCGTCCGGCGGCGGGCCGGCACCGCCCGGCGGCGCGGATCCGGGCGGCCCGGGTCGCGCGTTGGTAGCGTCGGACGGCGTGACGACCCCCAGCGGCGCCAGCCCCGACGACGACTACTGGCGGCGGCCGGACCCGACCGCCACCGGCACCCCCGGCGCGGCGACCGGCGGGCCGCCGGGCCCCGGCACCGGGCCGGGCGGGTACGCCGGGCCGCCGGCGACCACCCCGCCCCCACCGGGCTGGCGACCGCCGGTGCACGTGCAGGGCACCCCGCCCCGGCGGCTGCCACCCCAGGACATGGCGGCGCTCGACGCCGACGAGCAGCAGGCCCAGCGGGTCACCTGGGTGCTGGGCGCGGTGGCCGGCGTGGTGCTGCTCGGGCTGCTCTGCCTGCTCTGCTCCCGGGCCTTCCTGCGCGGCTGACTCCGCCCGGCCCGATCCGACGGAGCGGCTACTCCGGGCGGCCCGGGCGCCGGACGAACGCCGTCTACAGCGTGTTGCCCCAGACCGACTGGGCGCCGGAGTCCCCGGTCCAGTAGACGTAGAGCAGCGACAGGGCCGCCAGCACGATCACCACCACGGTCAGCGCCGGCACGGCGAACCCGGGCAGCCGGGGCACCCGGGGGTGGCCGCTGGTCAGCACCAGCAGCACCAGCGCGGCGATGGCCAACCCGACGACGAACCAGAGCAGGTTCTCGCCGTACTCGGCATGCTCGTGGATCTTTTGGAGGGCGTCGGCCGGGTAGCCGCGTTCCGCCAGCGCCTCCTCGAAGGCCTCGCCGGACTCGGTGGCCACGAAGGCGAAGATCGGGGTCACCACCGCAAGCGCGGCCACCGCCCAGCCGAGCCGCGACCGCCAGCGGGGCAACACCCCGTACGCCACCGACAGCAGCGCCAGCAGCGGCACCAGCACCACCACGGCGTGCACGATCAGCACGTGGCCGGGCAGACCGGCAATCTCCCTGAACACCGACACCTCCGATGGTCGACGTGGGCTGGCGCGAAGAGCAGAGTACGACGGATGGGTCCCGTCGATCGATTACACGCCCGGGCGCCCGGATCGGTTCAGCCGGTCTTCGGCCGCTGTGGCCGTCGCCACCCCCGACCCCGGGTCGGTTGTCGCCCCGTCGGCCGCGTGCTGTCATTGCCGCGTGACCAGCGGCGAGGAACTGCTCCGGTCGAGGGGCCTGCGGGTCACCCGGCCGCGCCTCGCCGTACTCGACGTGCTGGCCGGTGGCGGGCACCTGGAGGTCGACGAGATCAGCCGGCGGGTGCGCGAACGCCTCGACTCGGTCTCCACCCAGGCCGTCTACGACGTGCTCGGCGCCCTCTCCCGGGCCGGCCTGTCCCGCCGCATCGAGCCGGCCGGGAGCCCCGCCCGGTACGAGGCCCGCGCCGGCGACAACCACCACCACGTGGTGTGCCGGGGCTGCGGCGAGATCGCCGACGTCGACTGCGCGGTCGGCAGCGCGCCCTGCCTCGACCCGGCCGGCGCGGGCGGCTTCGAGGTCGACGAGGCGGAGGTGACCTTCTGGGGCCTCTGCCCCGCCTGCCGGGCCCGCCGCTCCACCGACCGCTGACCCTCGCGGCATCCGGCGCGCCGGCCGGGCGTGGCACGCTTGGTCGGTGGACTCCGATGACCTCGGCCTGTTCGGTCCCGGATCGGTCACGTGGAAGCTGCACGAGGAACCGATCCTGATCGTCGCCGGCCTCCGCTCGCTCTACCTCCAGGCGTTGCATCCCCGGGCGATGGCCGGGGTGGCGCAGAACAGCAACTACCGGCGGGACGCGTGGGGCCGGCTGGTCCGCACCGCCGAGTACGTGGGCACCACCGTGTACGGCACCACCGCCGAGGTCGAGGCGGCCGGCCGCCGGCTGCGCGCGCTGCACGCCCGGCTGCGGGCCACCGACCCGGTCACCGGCGAGGTGTTCCGGATCGACGAGCCGGACCTGCTGCGCTGGGTGCACGTCACCGAGGTCGAGTCGTTCCTCAGCACGGCCCGCCGGGCCGGGGTGCCGCTGACCGGCGCCGAGGTGGACCGCTACTACACCGAGCAGCGGCGCTCGGCCGCCCTGGTCGGCCTGGACCCGGGCGACGTGCCGGGCACCGCCGCCGAGGTCGCCGACTACTACCGCCGGGTCCGTCCCGAGCTGCGGATGACGAAGGAGGCGGCCGAGACCGCGCTCTTCCTGACCGCGCCGCCGATTCCGTGGAAGGTCAGCCTGCCGGTGAAGCTCGGCCTGCACCTGGGGCCGCCCCGGTGGGCGTATCTCGGGATCGCCGGCACCGCCCTGGCGCTGCTGCCGGCCTGGGCCCGCCGGATGTACGGCGGCCTCGGGCTGCCGACCACCGCGCTCTCGGCGGACCTCAGCGTCCGCGCGCTCCGGCTCGCCCTGGCCGCCCTGCCCCGCCGCTATCGGGAGGGCCCCCTCCAGCAGGCCGCCAAGGCCCGGGCGGCCCGCCTGTCCGCCGCGGCCTGACCGAGCCTGGGGGGCCGGTCAGGTCGAGGCGGCGATGGCCGACCAGGGATCCTTGCCGGGGGTCTGGGCGCCGGTGGGGCAGGTGCGGCGGTAGTCGCACCAGCCGCAGCGCGGCCCCGGGGCGGTCGGGAAGGAATCGTCGGGGTCGCCGCCCTCGGCGACCGCCCGCTCGGCGGCCATGATGTCCCGCGCGGTCGCCTCGGCCCGGTCGAGCTGCCGGGCCAGCGAGTCGGCGGTGTGCTCGTGCCCGGCGACCGTGCCGGTGGGCAGGTGGTGCAGCTCGACCCGTCGGCAGGGCCGGCGGAAGGTCCGCTCGGCCGCGTACGCGTAAAGCGCCAGCGCCTGCGAGCCCCGGGCGTCGTCGGCGTCCAGCCCGGTGCGGCCGGTCTTGTAGTCGACGATCACCAGCTCCGGCCCGTCGGGGCCGGGGCGGGAGTCGATCCGGTCGGCGCGGCCGTTGAAGGCCAGCACCCCGGTCTTGACGGCGACCACCCGCTCGACGCCGAGCGGATCCTCGGCCGGGTCGAGGGTCGCCACGTAGGACTCCAGCCAGCCCAACGCCCGCCGGTACGCCGCCCGCTCCTGCTCGTCGTCGCGGTAGCCCTCGCGCACCCAGGTGCCCTTGAGCAGGGTCGGCAGCGCCTCGGGGCGGCGCCGGTCGGCGGGCAGCGCGTACCAGTTCTTGAGGGCGGTGTGCACGCTCGCGCCGAGCGAGTTGTGCGCCCACGGCGGCCCCTTGGGCGGGGCGGGCCGGTCGACGTAGGAGTAGCGGTAGCGGCGGGGGCAGTCCTCGTAGGCGCCGAGCTTGCTGGGGGTGCAGACGAACAGCCGCTCCGGCATGCCCTCGAAGCCGAGCTGCTCGGGCTGCTCGGCCCGGGGCCGGGGAGCCCGGCTGCGGTCCTGAGGCCGGGAAGCCCGGCCGCTGGTGGTGGGTCGCCCGGAAGGGGAGGATCCTCGCACACCGCCGATCCTGCCATCCCGGTCCGACAGCGACCGGCCGGGGCGTCAGGCCATGTTGATGTACTGGGTCACGAAGGCGGCCACCGCGTCCGCGATGAGCTGCACCGCGATCGCGGCCAGCAGCAGGCCGGCGATCCTGGTCAGCACCTCGATGCCGCCGGGCCGGAGGACCTTCACGATGCCACCGGAGAAGCGCAGCACGACCCAGACCGCGACCATCACCGCGACGATGGCGGTGGCGATCGCCGAATAGTCGCCGAGCCCCTCGGCCTGCTGCACGAAGAGCATGGTCGCCACGATCGCACCCGGGCCGGCCAGCAGCGGCGTGCCGAGCGGCACCAGCGCGATGTTCGACGTCACCTGCTGGCTCGGGTCGTCCGCCTTGCCGGTCAGCAGTTCCAGCGCGACCAGCACCAGCAGCAGGCCACCGGCGGCCTGCAGCGCGGGCAGGTCGACGTGCAGATAGGCCAGCAGGGTCTGGCCGGCCACCGCGAAGATCACGATCACGCCGAGCGCGAGCGCGACGGCCTGCCAGGCGGCCCGGTTCCGGTCTCGCGCGGCCAGCGGCCCGGTCAGCGCGAGGAAGATGGGCATCATGCCCGGCGGGTCGACGATGACCAGCAGGGTCACGAAGACCTCGCCGAAGAGCTTGACATCCACTCGGACACGGTAGCGGCGTGGGTGCCGGTGGATCAGGTCGAGATGACCGGCGTCACCCCGCGGGCCTCGGCGATGATCCGTTCGTACGCCTCCTCCGCGGTGGTCTGCGCGCCCAGCCGGACCGTCTTGTGGCTGCCGTGGAAGTCCGACGAGCCGGTCACCAGCAGGCCCAGCTCGGCGGCGAGCCCGCGCACGTGCGCCCGCTCGGCCGGGGAGTGGTCCTCGTGGTCGGCCTCCAGACCGGCCAGCCCGGCGGCGGCCAGCTCGGCGATCAGCTCGTCGGGCACGATCCGGCCGCGCCGGGTGGCCCGCGGGTGGGCGAAGACCGGCACCCCGCCGGCGGCCCGGACCAGCGCCACCGCCCGGAACACGTCGATGTCGTCCTTGGGCAGCCGGTACCGCTCGCCCAGCCAGTCCGGCCCGAACGCCTCGGCGGTGGTGGCGACCAGCCCGGCCCGGATCAGCGCCGCGGCGATGTGCGGGCGGCCCACCGTCCCGCCGCCCGCCCCGGCCAGGATCTCCGGCCAGCTCACCTCGATCCCGTCGGCCTGAAGCAGCCGGACGATCCGCTCCCCGCGCTCCCGCCGGGCCTGCCGGACCCGGGCCAGCTCGGCGACGAGTTCCGGCTCCGCCGGGTCGAACAGGTATGCCAGCAGGTGCAGCGGCACCGCCGGTTCCGTCCCGTGCCACCGGCAGGACAGCTCCGCGCCGCGGACCAGGGCCAGGCCGGGCGGCAGGGCCCGGACCGCGGCGTCCCACCCGGCGGTGGTGTCGTGGTCGGTGAGCGCCACGACGTCCAGCCCGGCGTCGGCGGCGGCCCGGACCAGCTCGGCCGGGGTGAGGGTGCCGTCGCTGGCGGTCGAGTGGGTGTGCAGGTCAATCCGCGAGGTCATCGGCCGACGCTACCGGGCGGTCAGCCGACCTCGCCGGGCACCACCACCGGGCGGTCGGCCGGCGCCACGGCGGCCACGTCACCGGTGGCCCGCTCGCCGGCGAGCACCCGGTCGACCTGGAACCGTTTCAGCGCGCCCTCGCCGGCGACGTACACCGCGGCCTGCGGCGACGCCCAGGCGACGTCGCCGGTGAGCTCGGGGCCGGCGGGCCGGGCGACGGCCCGGCCGAGGGCGGCCAGGTCCACCAGGTACGCCCCGGTGGCGCCGTCCTTCTCGCCGTTCACCAGCAGCCAACGACCGTCGGGCGACACCCCGCCCCGCCCGTCGGCGCGCAGCGTCAGCTCGCAGTCGGTGCGGACCGGGGCCAGGTCACGGCTCGGGTCGAGCAGCGCCAGGCAGGCCCGGTCACCCTGGTCGGGGACGATCTGGCCGACCACCCGCCCGTCCGGCAGCACCCCGTAGACGGCGGTGGTGCGCCGGTCCGGGCCGGCCGTCAGTGGACCGGCGGCCGGGCGCCACACCGTGAGGCCCGGTTCGAGTTCGTCCCGCTTCACCAGGACGGCGTTGCCGACGAAGGCGGCGGGCGCCGCGCGGACCGGCGCGGCGACCCGGGTCGCGGCCACCAGCTGGTTACCGACCAGCATGGCGGTGGCCAGCTGGTGCCCCTCCCGCCAGGCGACGTGACGCCCGTCGGGCGCGAAGACGATCGACTCGGCGCCCGCCAGCAGCACCTGCGGGGGCGTGTCCCGGCGCACCAGCCACAGCGTCCGCCCGGCCACCGTCCGGGCGCCCGCCACCAGCCAACTGTCGGTGCCGGCGACGCGCTGCGCCCGGTCGACCGGCCCGAGGCCGGCCAGGTCCACCCGCCAGCCGCCGCGCGCGTGCAGGCTGCCCGCGATGATCAGGTCGACCTCGGCGCGGACGGTGCCGCCGGCCGCCGCCGAGCGGGGGGCGGCCGGGGTCGGTGCGGCGGTGACATCCGGGTCGGCCAGCACCACGACCGGGGCGGCCGGCCCGCCGGCCAACCCGCTGAACTGGCCCAGCCCCACCGAGCCCAGGACGGTGGCGACCGCGGCCAGCGCGGCACCGGCGAAGGTGCGCCGACGCCGCCCCCGGTTGGCGCGGCGGATGGCCAGACCGGCGTGGTCGGCGACGCCGGGCGTCCGCCGCTCACCCGCCTGCCGGGAGAGCATCTCCCGCAGCGCCCGCTCCAGCTCGTCCTGTCCCACGGCTGTAGAACGCTCCGGTGGGGCCGTCCGGTTGTCGGTGTCGGGGCGGCCGGCGTTCACGAGGTCTCCCGGGCCGCGCCGACGGTGGAGGCGGTCGCCGTCCCGCCGGCCAGGGCCGCGCTCCGGGCCGGGCCCGTCGGGGCCGGCGGCACGCTGGGCAGCGGCGCGGCGAGCGGCGCCGGGGCGGGGCGCCGCGCCGGGCGGGCCGCGGTCGGCGCCGGCCGTTCGGGCGTACGGGGGGCGGGCCGGGCCGGTGCCGCCGACTCCCGCTCGGCCAGCTCCGCCGCCTCGGTCTCGCCGAGCCGGCGGCGCAACGTGGCGAGGGCCCGGGAGGTCTGGCTCTTGACGGTGCCCGTGGAGATCTCCAGCAGGGCGGCGGTCTGCGCCTCCGACATGTCCTCGTAGAAGCGGAGCACCAGCACGGCCCGCTGCCGGGCCGGCAGGGCGGTCAGGTGTCGCCAGAGGACGTCCCGGTCGAGCTGCTGCTCGATCTCGTCGGCGCCGGCCCGCTCGGGCAGCACGTCGGTCGGGCGCTCGCCGTGCCAGCGCCGCCGCCACCAGCTGGTCGACGTGTTGACCAGGACCCGCCGGGCGTACGGCTCGATGGCCTCGATCCCACCGAGCCGCTTCCAGGCCAGGTAGGTCTTGGTCAGCGCCGTCTGCAACAGGTCCTCGGCGGTCGCCCAGTCACCGGCAAGCAGGTAGGCGGTCCGCAGGAGGGCCGGTGAGCGCGCCGCGACGAACTCGCGGAACTCCTCCTCCAACGGGTCCCTCGCCGCCACCGATCACCTCCTCGCCCCCGTTCCTGGAGGAAGGCTGCCACGGCCGGGCGGCCCGGGTCGAGGGCAAAAGGTGTGGAACTCCTCCGATCATCGGTCGGAAAGTTTCACGCCCCGTCGTCGGCCTTGGCCTCGTCCGCTTCCTTGCCCAGCCGCGCCTCGACGGCCTGCGGCTCGTACATCTCCTCGACCACGCGCAGGTAGAGCTCGTTGGGGTTGGGCAGGTTCTTGACCTCGCGCAGCGCCTGCTCCTGACCAGCGGACTCCAGCACGAAGGTGCCGTAGTTGAGCGCCCGGCCGGTCGGGGTCTGCTCGTACTTCATGTCGGTGACCCGGACCAGCGGCATCATCGCGACCCGGCGGGTGACGATGCCGTTGACCACCATCACCCGCTTGTTGGTCAGGATGAACCGGTCGTACCACCAGTCGGCGACCCGCCAGGCCACCCAGCCCATCACCGCGAACCAGAGCAGCACCGCGACCGTGGTGAGCGCCCCGACGTCCTGCCCGGCCAGGAAGCCGGAGAGGTAGCCCAGGACGAAGGTGGCGCCGATGCCGATCAGGATCGGCGTGGTGAGGTGGATCCAGTGCCGCTTCCACTCGCCCCGGTAGCGCTCGGTGGGGAAGAGGTAGCGGGCGACCAGGGAGCTGGGCTCGTCCTCCAGGGGCAGCACCCGGCGGGGGCCGAGCGGCATGCCGGAGGCGTCCACCCGCAGGCCGGCCAACTCCTCCTCGGAGATGACCGGCGGCTCGTCCGGGTCGCGGGCCCAGGTGCGGCCCTCGCCCGCGTAGCCCGGCCCCGGCCCGTAGCCGACGTCGTCGGAGAAGGAGGCGCCGTCGGACAGCCCGGCTCCCGACCCGTAGCCCGGCCCGTCGTCCGGGCGGTGCCGCGGGATCGGCTCCGTGTCGCGCTCCCGGCGCTCCCGATCGGGGTCGTCGGGATCGAAGGGTGGTCCGGAGGGGCTTCCCATCGGCGGCTAGGCCACGAGGCTGGTGAAGAAGTCGCCGAAGCCCTGGGCGATGTCCATGATGCCACCCCCGAGGGACTTGAACACGTCCGCCGCGGAGTTGGGCCGATAGGCGACGAAGAAGATCAAGAATGCGATTCCGGCCCAGGTGAGGACCTTCTTGACCATGGCGGGCCATCCTCTCGCGCGGCGCCGGGTCCGTTTACCGCAGCGGCACCCAGAGTATCAGCATCGTGTCTTACAGTGAATATCTGCGCACCGGCTCCGACGCACTCGGGTCGGCCGTCAGGCCGCACCGTGCAGGTACGGAGATGGTGCGCCGTACACGAGCTCGGGTGGAGTCCACTCGGCAAGGTCGTGCAGCATGACCTCTTCCGCGAGGAGGTGACCCGCGCTCGCCGGCCAGGCTATCGCATGCAGCCACATTCCCCGAGCCTCGCCGGCGTACGCGCTTCGATTCGTCGAGGAATTCACCAGCCACAGTGGAGTGGGGTGCCCGGCGACCCGGATCTTCGCGTGGGCCACCCGTTCCGGGTGGCCCCGCCCGGGCTCGGCCAACGCCTCCGCCAGCTCCGGACCGGGATCCGGGCCGGCCGTCCCGGCGAACCGGCTGCCCAGCCCCACGCCCGGCTCCTCGGCGACGAAGACCAGGTCGGCCGGCCCGCCGCCGAGCGGAGCCGGGCCGGCGCAGGCCACCGCCGTGGCCCGCACCCCGCCGCCCTCGTCCCCCGCCCAGGCCACCCCGGTCATGGTCCAGCCCGGAGGCAACGGCCACGGGCACCACAGCGGCGGCCGCGGCCCTTCCGGCTCGTCGGCGCCGGTGATCCGCTCGACCACGCTCGCCACGATGTCCGGGTTGATGTGCTCGGGGACGTGCAGCGGGGGGACCGGCCCGCACCGGGCACAGCGCGAGCCGCTGTGCATCAGGTCCGGCGCCCGCACCGCGCCACCGCACCTGGGACAACTCACCGCGACAGTCACCACTCCACGGTCACCCCGGGCCGCCCGCCCGTCAAGCGGAGCGGCTCCACGACACCCGGCCCGGCGACTCAGTCCGGCGGCGGTCCGGCGTACGCGCGGACCCAGGCGTGCATGGCGATGCCGCTGGCCACCCCGGCGTTGATGGACCGGGTCGAGCCGTACTGGGCGATCGAGAAGAGCTCGGCGCAGGCCGCCCGGGCCGGCTCGGACAGCCCCGGCCCCTCCTGACCGAAGAGCAGCACGCAGCGGCGCGGCAGCACGCTGCTCTCCAGCGGCTTCGAGCCGGGCAGGTTGTCGATCCCGACCATCGGCAGCCGCTCCCCCGCCGCCCAGGCGACGAACTCCTCGATCGTCGGATGATGCCGGACGTGCTGGTAGCGGTCGGTCACCATGGCCCCGCGCCGGTTCCACCGCCGCCGCCCCACGATGTGCACCTCGGCGGCGAGGAAGGCGTTGGCGTTCCGGACCACGGTGCCGATGTTGAAGTCGTGCTGCCAGTTCTCGATCGCCACGTGGAAGCCGTGCCGGCGGCGGTCCAGGTCGGCCACCACGGCCTCCCGGCGCCAGTACCGGTAGCGGTCGACCACGTTGCGCCGGTCGCCCGCCGCGAGCAGCTCCGGGTCGTACCGGGGGTCGTCGGGCGGGTCGCCGGGCCAGGGGCCCACCCCCACGTCGAACTGGTCGTCGGTCACGGTTTCCAGAGCGTACGGTCCGGCCGGCCGGCCGCGGCGCGAGGGTTGCGGGCGGCCGGGCTCAGCCCAGACCCAGCGCGTCGGCGAGCCGGTCGAGCAGGCGCTGGTCGGCGGGGACCGCCCCGGCGCCGGTGCGGCAGACGCGCCCGGCGACCGACTGCACCCACTGCCGGTAGGCGGCCGAGTCGGCCGGGTCCGCCCGGCGGCCCAGCACGCGGACCGCCGCGCGGCAGGCGGCCAGCAGGTCCACCACGTCGGCGAGGCGGTCGGCCGGCGGCTGGGTCCCGTCGTGCCGGGCATAGATGGCGGCGACCACGGCGCGGACCAGATCGCTGTCGAAGGCCCGGCCGGCGGCCACCGCGTCGAGGCCGGCGAGCCCGGCGGCGACCCCCCGCGGCGGGCGCCCGGGCCCGGGCGCCGCGGCGGCCACCAGCACCCGACCGGGCAGGCTGGTCAACAGCTCCCACTCGGCGGCGGAGTAGACGGCGGTGGTCAGCGGAGCGGCGCGGCGGCCGGCGGCGGGCGGCTCTCCGGCGCGGGAGTGGCTCATGGGAACCTCCGGCGTCAGCATATGCCCCGAAAGACGGAAAGGACCCCGTTCCCGCGACAGACACCGGGCGGGACGGGACCCTGGGCCGCGCGCGGCGACTCAGCGTGGCTGGGGGAAGCTGGGCCGCTCCGGGTCCACGCCGTCCGGGACGGCCGCCGCCGCGTACTCCCGCTTCGGCACCATGACCTTGCGCCGGAAGACGCAGACCAGCGTGCCGTCCTGGTTGTAGCCGCGGGTCTCCACCGCGACCACCCCGCGGTCGGGCTTCGACGCGGACTCGCGCTTGTCCAGCACGGTGGTCTCGCCGTAGATGGTGTCGCCGTGGAAGGTCGGCGCGACGTGGCGCAGCGACTCGATCTCCAGGTTGGCGATGGCCTTGCCGCTGACGTCGGGCACCGACATGCCGAGCAGCAGGGAGTAGATGTAGTTGCCGACCACCACGTTGCGCTTGAACTGGCTCGCCGACTCGGCGTAGTGGGCGTCCAGGTGCAGCGGGTGGTGGTTCATGGTGAGCAGGCAGAAGAGGTGGTCGTCGTACTCGGTGACGGTCTTGCCCGGCCAGTGCCGGTAGACCGCGCCGACCTCGAACTCCTCGTAGTAGCGGCCGAACTGCATCCTGGTCCCCTTCGACGGGCGGCGATGGAGTTCGGCACAGCATGCCTTACCGCTTGTTAAGGCGGCACCGGGGGCGCTGCTGGCGAGGAAAAGTCACACCGGCCGGGCGCCCGAGCGACATCCGGGGGGCATCCGGGGGGAGACGCAATGAGCGGCGGGGCCCTCCCCGGCACCCGCCGCCCACGCTCTGATGGCCAAGATTCTGCCGTACGCGATCCCGGATCCGATAGAGAGCGACGTCACAGTTACCTTTTTGTGACACTACTCTCCGTCACTTGGCCTAGCATTCTGAGCGATCTCCATGAGCCCGATTGCGCCTCGTCAGAGGTGAAGTTACCGATTCGTAGCCGGATAATCGGACGATCTCTATGGAATCGCTCCCATCACCGATGGTCACGCAAGTGCGACGTGCACATGCGATCCGCAGGGAGTCGAATCCACTGACCGTCGTCGATGTCGTCCCGGGGTTGTCGGGGCCGGCGGCCGCTCGGCGTTTCGCCTACCCCGCGCCGGGAATTCCGAGAGACCGGACCTCGTTCCACGGGACGTAGGTGATAAGCGGTGATCGGAGATTGCAATGGCTACCGTTGAGTTGACCACGGCCAACTTCGACGAGGTGACCGAGCGCGACGGGATCGTGCTGGTCGACTTCTGGGCCGATTGGTGCGGCCCGTGCAAGCGGTTCGCTCCGGTCTACGAGCGTTCCTCGGAGAAGCACCCGGAGATCGTCTTCGGCAAGGTCGACACCGAGGCCCAGCAGGAACTCGGCGCGAAGTTCGACATCCGCTCGATTCCCACGATCATGGCGATCCGGGACGGCGTGATCGTCTTCGCCCAGCCCGGCGCCCTGCCAGAGTCGGCGCTGGAGAACCTGATCGAGCAGGTCGAGGCCCTCGACATGGACGACGTCCGCCAGAAGCTGGCCGGCCACAAGCACTGATCCGGACGGCACGCGCCGGCCGGGTCCCGCACGGGGCCCGGCCGGCATCCGTGCGCCCGGCCCAGCCCGGTATCTGGCGACACGGACAGCGACGAATGGACGACGGAAGGACCCCCTTCGGGGGTTGTCATCCCGTATCGTCACGACCCGATGGAGACCTTGACCAGCCGCGGACGCGCCGTACGGCTGGGTGCGACCGCGGTCGGTCTCGCGGTGGTGCTCGCCGGCACGCTCTGGGGTTCCGACGACGACTTTCCGTTCGGACCCTTCCGGATGTACGCCACCAGCAACCCGCCGGACGAGCCCGCCCCCGACACCCGGGTGGAGGGGGTCGACCGCACCGGCCGGGTGATCGAGCTGGGCCAGGCCGCGACGGGCATCCGGCGGGCCGAGATCGAGGGCCAGCAGAGCCGCTACCGCAACGACCCGGAACTGCTCACCGAGGTCGCGAACGCGTACGCCGAACGGCACCCCGACGGCCCGGCGCTGACCGAGGTACGCATCGTGGTGCGCTGGCACGGCATCGCCGACGGCCGCCCCACCGGCAGGTACGTCGACCAGACCGTGGCCCGCTGGGAGATCCGGTGAGCCGGCTGGCCCGCTGGCTGACCGAGCCGGTCCCGCTCGGCCGGCTCGCCGCCTTCCGTACCCTGATCCACCTCTTCGTCGTCGGTGACCTGCTCTTCTTCACCCCCTGGGTACGCACCCACGCCAGCGTGCCGGGCGAGCTGTACCGGCCGCTGCTCATCGGCCGGCTGCTGCACCTGCCCACCCCCACCCCGACCCTGGTCACGGTGATCTTCTGGGTGCTGCTGGCGCTCGCCCTGCTGGCCGCCACCGGCCGGGCACCCCGGCTGCTCGGCTGGACCGTCTTCGCGCTCTACCTCGAGTGGATGATCATCGCGATGAGCTACGGCAAGGTCGACCACGACCGGCTCGGCCTGCTGGTGGCGCTGGCCGCGCTGGCCACGGTCGGGCGGGCCCGGCACGGCGACCCGACCCGCAGCGAGGCGGCCGGCTGGGCGTTGCGGGTCACCCAGATCGCGGTGATCTGCACGTACTTCCTCGCCGCCTGGGCGAAGCTGCGCTTCGGCGGGGTGGACTGGCTGACCGGCTCGACGCTGGCCCGGGCGATCATCCGCCGCGGCACCGACCTCGCCGACCTGATCGCCCAGGTGCCGCACCTGCTGATCCTGGCCCAGTTCGGCATCATCGCCTTCGAACTGCTCAGCCCCGTGGTCTTCCTGCTGCCGGCACGCTGGCGACTGGCCGTGGTCGGCTTCTTCTACGCGTTCCACGCAGTGACCATGGCGACCATCACCATCTCGTTCGCGCCGCACCTGGTGGCGATGACCAGCTTCCTGCCGTTGGAGCGGGTTCGGCCGGCGCACCGGCTCCGCCAGCACCTCTCACCGGCCGCTCGTGGCCAACTCGGCGAGCATCCCGGCGCAACTGCGGACGACGACCTGCGCCCCGCGTCGTTGGGCCAGCCGGAGCAGGGGGTCCTCGGCCCGGTGCCGCCATCGCCGGTGCGCCTCGGCGGTGGCCTCGCGGAGCCGCTGAACGGTCGCGTCGTGCTCGACGCCGAGCCGGGCGACCAGCGCCGGCCCGTCGCCACCGAGCAGCCGTCGCGCCTCGCCAGCCAGTTCGGCGTCGAAGCCGAGCCCGGAGTTCCGCAAGGCCGCGAGCAGACGTAGCTCCTGGAAGTCGTGGGCTTCGGCGAGGATCCGCTCGACCGCGCCGAGCAGTTCGGCGGAGCCCGGGCCGGGCTCGGCGCGGGCCAGTTCCTCCACCGCGGCCAGCGCCGACCGCGCCTTGAGCGTCTCGTGCCGTTGGACGAAGAGGTGGTTGACCGAATCCCGCAGCTCGGTCAGACCGCTGCGGCGGATGAGTTCGGCGGAGAGCTTCACCCGGCTGTCACAGCCGGCACGGATCAGCGTGGTGGCCAGCCGGACCCCGAAGATCCCCAGCCGGCCCAGCAGCGTGGCACGCACCGAGCCGTCCAGGCGTACCGGCAACTCGCCACGGGCGAACCGGTCGGCCGAGAGCAGGTGCGCCGCCAACTCCGCCCGGGGCACCCGGGCCAGCTCCGCGAGCGCCAGGAAGTCCGACTCTCTGAGTACCCGCCCGGCGAGACCGATCAGCCCGCTGCATGCGACCACGTCGACGCAGAGCGCGTTCACCCGCGGATCGCGCTGCGCCTGCCGAGCGAGCTGGCGGGCGGTGATCAGGGCGTCCAACCGTCCTCCGCCGGTCTCGTCCGGCCGCGACAGCACCAGCATCACGTGCACCGGGGCGGCCTGTCCGACCACGGTGTCCCGGATGGGCTCCAGCATCCGCAGGTCGGCGTCGCGGCCGTCGCGGCTGAGATGCAGCACCGCATCCGCCTCGCCCAGCACCCGGTCCAGCACCGGCACCCGGGTGTTCTCCCCGGCCCCGGTGATCCCGGGCGTATCAATCAGCGTCACCTGCCGCAGCGCCCGGGTCGGCCACCGCATCACCACGTCCCGCAGCTCCCCGGGGCGCAGGCCGAGCAGGTCCACCCGGGTCCCGGCGGCCGACCTGACAACGGGCAGTTCCTGAGGCGGCTGGTCGGCCGGGTATGCGACGGCACACGGCTGGGGGCCGTTCTCGTACCAGGTGAAGACACCGGTGCCGGTCAGTCCCTCGACCGGCGCCAGCTCCTCGCCAAGGATCGCGTTCAGCAGGGTGGACCTGCCGGACCGCCCAGGGCCGGTGACGGCGATGCGTAACGGCTGCTCCAGCCGGACCAGCTGACTTCGCAGGTGGTCCGCGGCCCAGGGGTGTTCGCGGTAGAGCTGGAGAGCCCGGTGCAACAGCCCCCACGCCGCCTCGTCCAGCCGGATCCCGACGGTCACGCCCCGGGCTCCAGCGGCACCGGAGCCGGGCGGGCGGCGTTCAGCTGCCGCGCCTGCTCGTAGAGGGCGGCCAGCCGGGTCATCGCCTGCCGCAGTTCCCGCTGCCGCTGATCGCGGACGGCCGCGTCGGTGTCGGCGGCCTGCTTGGCACTGCGGAACGACTGCACGATCGCTTCCTGCAGTTCCTCGGTCAGCCCGGTGAAGTGGTCCCGGAGGAGCCGCTGCACCTGACGGGCGGTGTCCCGGCAGTCCCGCGCCGTCCGGACGAAGAAGTCGTCGACGTGCCGCTGGACGGCGGTCTTGACGGTCGCCTGACGGCGCCGAAGCAGTTGCTTGCTCTCGTCGTGGATGCTCTTGCCGCCGAACAGCGCGCCGGCCCCGATCGACACGGGGTTGATCATCGGCATCCCGGCCAGCGTCAGCGCCAGACCGAACATCAGCAGGCCACCGTACGAACCCTTCATGCCGGTGATCACCTTCTGACTCGCGGTGAACCGGTCGATACGCGGACGCTCAAGCTTCGGAACCTGGTCGGCGAGTTCCTCCGGCACCGTGATCGACCACGGCGGCAGCACGTCGCGACCGTACCGGGCGAAGTTGGCGGCCACCCGACGGGCGACCCAGTCGCAGCGCTGGGCCAGCCATTCGCGATTGATCTCCGCCGCCTCCAACAGGCTGCTCTCCAGCCACTCCTGGAAGGTGTCCCAGGCAACCAGCGGATCGGCCGTGTCGAACGCCTCCTCGACCGTCCGCCCGATCTGCCGGGTCCGGTCGCGCAGGTCGTACTCGATGTCGGAGATCAGGTTGGCCATCTCGTCCGTGAGCGTGTTCTGCCAGCGGATGGAACAGCGGCGCAACTCGTCGACCTCGCGCTGGGCAGCATGCAGCCGGGAGATCGGTCCGGACTGCTTCTCGGCCTCCTGGCGGTCGAGCTCGGCCCGCAGCGGCGCAGCCAACTGCTCCACCACTGTGCGCGCGACCATGCCGACCGACGCGCGGGCCAGCGCGTCTCCCTTACCGGACAGGTCCCGGCGCAACCGCGCGATGAGGACGGGGAAGCCCGACTCGGCATTGAGCTGGTGGTCGTCGGCGGCGGCCGCCCGCAGCCGCAAGGCCGCCGAGACCGGGATCAACGCGGCCTGGATCCCGGCCTCGGCCAGCTGCCGCCGGTTCTGCTCGGCGACCGTCCGCCAATCGGGTACGAGGTCCGTTCTGGTCTGCGCCACGACCACGTTCGAGTGCAAGCGGGTCAGGTGCAGCAGCATGTCCAGCTCGGCGACGGAGAGGTCACGGGTGGAGTCCGAGACCAGCAGCACCAGGTCGGCCCGGTTCACCGCGGTGACCGTGGCGCCACCGCCAAGCCCGGTCACCTCGTCGACGCCGGGCGTGTCCACCAACACCAACCCGGCCGCCAGCAACGAACGGGGCAGTCCGATCTCGACATACCCCGGGTCTGCGCCGGGAGCGCGCCCGACCGCCCCGCTGACCCCAACGGCGATCCGGTCCACCGGCAGCGGGATGCGTGCGGCGGCCGGCGGGGCCGGACCGTCGACCGACCGGCCCGGCGCCGCCTGGACCACCGCCGCCGACGGCACCTCGGCATGCTGGACCACGGTCGGCAGAGCGGTGGTCCGGCCGTCGCCGACCGGGCAGACCGGAGCGTTGACGATCGCGTTGATCAGCTGGCTCTTGCCCTGGTTCGGCTCGCCGACGACCAGGACCCGCAGCTTGGGGTCCAGCAGTTGGGCACGCCGCTGGCGTACCGCCTGGAGCAGATCGCCCCGCCCGTGGGCATGGCACGTCCGGGCGATCTCGTCGAGCACGTCCAACCAGAGCCCGGCCATCACCGCAACAATTGTGCGGATACCAGCTCAAATAGCAAGTGGGGGAAGGGAAAGTGGGCTGGTTTCGTCCGCACGGAGCCAGCCCACCGCCAACCCGAACCGTCAGAACGGGCCGTCGCTGAGACCCAGCAGACCGCCGGTGGACGCGGCCACCTCGCCGTGGGCGCCGTCGCCACCCACCCCGGCACTGCCGCCGGCGCTCACGCCGCCGACCGCGCCGGTGATCCCGGAGACGGTGCTGTTCACCTCGTCGGTCACGCCACCCACCGCGGCGGGCCCGGCGATCGGCGGGACCAGGTCGTCGACGGTCTCGCCGGCGCCGTACACCGTGCCGTGGAGACCACTCACCGTGTCGGGCACGCTGGGCACGACGTTGTCGACGCCGAGCGAGCCGACGACGCCCTCGACCTGGCCCGGCGTGCCGGACAGGCCGCCACCGACGACGCCGAGGTCACCGTTCAGCACAGCGTCCGGAGCACCGAGCAGGCCGTCCACGTCGCCCACGGAGCCCGTCAGGCCGCCGACGACCGGGTCAGCCACCGCGTCCGCGCCGCCCACCACGTCGGCGTCGAGGGTGTGCGCCACGTCGTGCGCCCCGCTCAGGTCGGCGCCCACGCCGCCCGGTCCGAACCCCAGGCCGACCCCCGGGAACAGGGTCGCCCCGGCGGCGACGCTGCCCGGGTCGACCACGATGGCACCCAGCGCGCCAGCATTCGCGTCCAGCCCGGTGTAGGAGCCGCCGATGCTGATCTGCTGCGTCACGGCCTGAAGCTGCCCGACGGCGTCGACCCCGAGCAGGTCAGGCCCGAACTGCCCGGTCGCCTGGGCCAGCGGCGCGAGATCCTGCGCCGGGGCGTAGTCGACCACCAGCGGCACCACGTCCCGCACGTCGGCCGCGGTGATGTCGCTGAGCCCCGCGGCCCGCAGCGTGCCCTCCGGGTCCAGATCGAAGGCCGACCGGGCGTCGGGGTCGGTGAGCAGGTTGAACACGAAGTCGTGCAGGGTCTGGTGCGATTCCATCTGCCGGTTCACTCCTCGGACGTGGCATTCCACGACGGTCGGTCAATTCCGTTGTCACGCTATGACCCCCGCCACCGATGTACATCGGGGACGAACCCGCAGCCGGACCGTCCTGATCGGGGCAGCGACCCCTCGCCCGTTAGGGGGATGGGGGGATCCTGGCTGGCCGGAGTTAGGGGACCGAGGCGGGGGCGATCTCTGGTACGAACGTAGGAACCCACGGGATTCGCCGGAGTGGAGCCACGCGGTACGGGCACCGTCACCGGCGGCCGCCGCCTCCGGCCGAGGAAAGAAGCGAATGCCGTACGTCCTGGGGATCGACATCGGTAACAGCACCACCGCCGCGGCCGTCGCCCGGCGGCGCGACGCGACCTGGGCCCGCCCCGAGGTCGTCCCGCTGCTCGGCAGGTCGGCGACCATGCCGTCGGTGCTGCACCTGGCCATGGACGGGTCGCTTGCCGTCGGGCAACCCGACCTGGTCGGCGCGGACCGAGCCGCCCGCGGTTTCGTCCGTCGCGTCGGCGACGACGTCTCCTACCTTCTCGACGGCGAAGCGTGCCCGCCGCACACGCTGACGGCGGTGCTGGCCGCGTGGGTGGTCGAGCAGGTGGCCGGCCGGGAGGGCGTGGCGGCCGAGGCCGTGGTACTCGGCCATCCGGCGAGCTGGGGGCCGTACCGACGGGAACTGCTGCACCAGGCGCTGGCGGAGCTCGGCCTCCCCGACGTCATCCTGCTCCCGCACACCATTACGGTGGCCGAGAGCCACGCGGCCCGGGGATTTCCCGGCAGCACGGCCGCCGTGTACGTCCTGGGCGGGGAGACCTTCGAGGCTGCCCTGGTCCGCCGCACCCCGCACGGCACGTACGAGGCCTTCGGCCTTCCCCAACACCTGGAGGGGATCGGCGGCGTCGATTTCGACGAGGCGCTGGCCGAACACGTACGCAGGGTGCTCGCCCGGGAACTCACCACCGTCGGGCACCCAGCGGCGGACCCGGTACTACGCACCCTGCCGGCACAGTGCGACCGGGCCAAGCACGAACTGGCGGTGAGCACGGAGACCGATGTCCTGCTGACCCTGCCGACCGGGCCGGCCCGGGTGCCGGTGAGCCGCGTACGGTTCGAGGACATGATCCGGCCGACTGTGCGGACGACCGTTGACCTGCTGGTCCGGGCTGTCCACTCGGCCGGTCTGACCCCGGCTCAGCTCGACGGCGTCCTGCTCAGCGGCGGCTCCACCCGGATTCCGCTGATCACCGAGCTGCTCACCGCCACCCTCGGCGTCCAGGTGGAGATGGAACCGGACCCTCAGCTCACCGCCGCCAACGGGGCGGCGCTGGCCGCCTGCCAGGTGGTCGCACCGCGCCCCCGTCCGGACCCGCGACCCGGCCGCGAGCCGGACGGCAAGCGGCGCCGGGCCGCCACGAGCGTCACCTCAGGGCACCCGGACCAACACCCAGGTGTCCTGGGCGACCCACCACCCCGGCCCCCGATCCGGATTCCCCCGCTGGAGCTGCCCAGGGCATCCCGGCGGATGCTGGCCCGAGCCCGTGGACGCGAAGGATGACCACCATGATCACGAGTAGCGCCACGGAGAGCCGGCTCACCTGGGCGGACGCGCCCCGAGCCCTGCTCCGCGCGGTCACGGACGACCCCGCGGCGCCCCTCGCCGTCGCGGTCACGGGCCCCGGCGGGCACGGCAAGAGCGCGCTGCTCGAGGCCCTGGCCCGCGCCTACCGGCCGACCGGGATCGAGGTGCTCAGCACCGTTCCGGATCCGGCCGCCCCGGTCGCCCCGGATGCGGTGCTGCTCATCGACGACGCTCACCTGCTCGACGAGGCACGGCTGCGGACGCTGCGCCGGCTGGTCGCCACCGGGTGGCAGCGGGTCGTCGTCGCGTACCGGCCCTGGCCCCGGCCGGCTGCGCTGGTCGACCTGGTCGGCGCGCTCGGCCGGGAGCGGCAGCCGCTGTTGCTCACGCCGTTCGACCGCCGGCGGACCGACGCCTTCCTCGCGGCCCTGCCCGAGTCGGACCGACGACCCGACCTGGCCGGGTTCGTGACCGAACAGACCGGTGGCGTTCCGCGGGACGTGGAACGACTGCTCCGTGGCCTGCGCGAGCAGGACGGTGCGGCGGTCGTCCCGCCCGTCCCGCCCCGGCCGGTCGTTCTCGATTTCGCCCCCGACCTGGCGAACCTGGCTCCCGACGTCCAGCGTCTCCTGCTCGCCCTCGCCTCGGACGTACCGCTGCCGCCGGACCTGCTCGCCGCGGCGCTCGGACGGGAACAGCAACTGGTGGACGAGCTGTTCTCCGCCGCCACGGCGGCCGGGCTGCTCGGCGCCGACCACCGGCTGACACCGGTCGTCCGGCGGGCCGTCGTCACCCTCACCCCCGCCACGGACCGTGCCGCCGTCTGGCGACGGCTCACGGAACTCCAGCTCGCCCGCGCCGGTGCGGTGCTGCCGATGGTCCGCGCGCTTTCCGCCGCCGGGGTGGCCAGCGACTGCCCGGCGCCGGCCCTGGTGGCGGCTGCCGAGGAGGCGCTGGCCGAGGAGCCGGCGCTGGCGGCCGAACTGTTCGCCTCGGCCACCGCCGCCGGGCACCCGGCCACCGGCCGGCAGGCCGTCGCCAGCGCGCTCGCCGGCGACCTGGACGCCGCCCTCCGGCTGGCCGACCGGTTGCTGGCGACGGCCCCACAGACCGAACGGGCCGAGGCCGCCGTGGTCGCCGCGGTGGCGCTGGCGCACCGCGGTCACCTCGGCCGGAGCATCGAGCTGTATCGGTGGTCGGCCGTCCCGGCATCGACGGCCTTCGCCGCGGTCGGCGCGCTCGCCACCGGACAGCCCGCCGCGAGCTCGACCGCGCACGCGGCCGACACCACCGCTTCCCCGCCGACCCTGCACACCACCGCCGCACGGCTGACAGCCCAGGGCGTACGCGACAGCATCGGTGGCCCGCCAACCGCCGCGCTCTCCACCCTGGTGCGGGCGGCGGCGCTGCTGGAGCCGGACGGCCGGGCGGTGCTCCTGCCGGACAGCCCGGCCGCCCTCGCCGCGTTGACCGCGCTGCACTGCGGTGAGCTGGACATCGCCGAGCGGGTGCTGGACCGGGCCGAGGCCGGCCGAGTCGGCGGACCGCTGATGGCGCGGCGGCACCGCCTGCTGCAAGCCTGGATCATGATGACCCGGGGCCGTACGGCCGCCGCGGCCGAGCAGCTCAGCGCAGTGGCCACTGCTGAGGAGCCGCTGGAGGCACGGGACCTGCTCTTCGCCACCACACTCCAGGTGGGCCTCGCCCGGCGCAACAGCGACCTCGGCGCGCTTCGGCTCGGCTGGGAGCACGCGCTCGAAGCCATCGTCCGGCACCCCGTCGACCTGTTCACGCTGCTCCCCTTGGGCGAGCTGGCCGTCGCCGGCGCCCGGCTCGGCGACCTGGTCCGGGTGGAGCCGCACCTACGGCAGGCGCGAGAGCTACTGGGCCGGCTCGGCGACCCGCCACTGTGGGCCACGCCGCTGCACTGGAGTGCGCTGCACGCGGCGATCCTCGCCGAGGATCCGGCGGCCGCCGACGCCCACGTGGCCGTGCTGCTCGCCACGGCCGACGACAACCGGTACGCCGGCGCCGTCGCTGCGGCGGCGGCGAGCTGGGTAGACGTGCTCCGTGGCGTGGTCGATCCGGTACGGGTGGAGGCCGCCGCCCGTGGGCTGCACGACGCCGGGCTCCACTGGGACGCTGCCCGGTTGGCCGGGCAGGCCGCCATCCGCACCTCCGACCGGCGCGCGATGACCACACTCCTGGATTGTGCCCGTACCTTGCAGGGGTGGCCGGCGGGTACGGGTTCCGCACACCGCGCCAGGGCGGGCGGCCCGGAGGAGCAGGTTGTCGGCGCGGTCACCAGCGCACCGCACCGGCTCAGCGACCGGGAGCACGAGGTGGCCGAACTGGTCGTGGCCGGGCTGACCTACCGGGAGATCGGCGACCGGCTCTTCATCTCGGCCAAGACGGTGGAACACCATGTGGCGCGGATGCGCTCCCGGCTGAACTGCGCCAACCGGGCCGAACTGCTGGCCCTGCTGCGTACCGTCGTCGCGGACCGGTCGAGCGGTGCGGCCACATCTCCCTGGCCGGCCCGGACCGTGCCGTAGCCGGCCCGGATCCGGGAGGTGCCCTCCCCACCGGCAGAGGCCGATGCCGGGCCCGGCCGGCCGGCCGGCCGTTGGTACCGTCGGATACCGCCCGGCGGCCGGCCAGGCAGCCGGGCCGATCGAGACGCGCCTGTCGCCCCCAAGCGACCGACGCCCGTCCGCCGCGCTGCGGAAGGCACTACCAGGCCCGGTACCGCGACGGGGCGGGTCGCCACGGACCGAGAGCGGGCGACACGTTCGGCGGACGAGTCGAAGGGTGGACGCATTGCCGGCATCACGACGCCGACCACGAACGGTGGCGATCATCGTGCTGGACGCGACCGTGGCAGCGGCCAGGTCGGTACGGCGCGTGCTGGCCGGCGCCGGCGTCCCCTCGCTGGCCATCCGGGGGGCGGTGCTCGCGTGGTTGGTAATCGTCGGCACGGCGGCGGTCGCCGTCGTCATGGTGCTGCGGGCCCCGGAGCGGATGCCACCGGCGGCGCTCCGTCCATCGGCGGGATTCCCCTGGGTGAGCGAGCCGGCGACGAACACGCCGAGCGCGGCGGCTCGACCGACCTACCGGCCGGTCGCCCCGACGCGGCCGACGCCCGCCGGAGCGCCGGCGGGGCCCCTGGCCCGCGCTGCGTCCACCGCCGTCCCAACTGCCGCCACCCCGTCACCGGTCAGTGCGCCCCCGGCGTCGCCGGCACCGTCACCCACGCCGATCCCGTTGGGCGCCGAGTTCGCCGTCGAGCGCAACGGCCTGTTCAGCTACGACGCCGCCGTGACGATCGACAACACCGGACCGAGCAGTGCCCCGGAGTGGACCTTGGTCGTCATACTTCCCCGGGAATCCCTCCGGATGACCTCGGTCGAGGGCGCGCGGGCCAGCCAGGAAGGTGCGACATGGACACTGGTGCCGGACGGGAGTGCCGGTCCGGTGCCCGCCCGGGGCTCGATCCGGGTGACGTTCCGGGTGGAGGGCTCACCGATCAGTTCCACCCCCACGGCCTGCACCATCGACGGGACCGCCTGCCGGGGCCTGCCGGAGTGAGGGGCGACCGCGGCCCGATCGATCGCCGGAGTGCCGGTCAGGTGCCCGTGGGTGGGCGGCCAGAGGGCCCGTAGAGGCGCTCCCTCGCCTCTTGCGGCAGCGAGCAGGCAGCCGTCCCGCCCGGCATCCGGTGCCGGTTGCGGGCCACCCAGCGGTACGCCGGCCAGGCAGCCGTCCGGACCGGCGCGAGACCCAGCCCCGCGCCGACCACCCGCCAGAGCGGGCCGCTGTCGCCGAGCAGCTTCGCGATGGCGTCCGGGCCGGCGGCTCGAGACCCGTCGGCGCCGACCCACTGCACCGCCTCCTCGCACTCCACCTCGGTCAGGGCCAGCGCGGCGAGGTCGGCGAACTGCCAGGGCACCACCCGGGCGGCGGTGGGGATCCGGCGCTCGACGAACTGCGCGCAGCGGGTGCAGAAGGCGCAGTCGCCGTCGTAGACGAAGGTCGACTCCATGGCTCCATCCTGCACCCACCGGATGCGCGGCGGGGCCCGGTGTCCGGCGCGTCACTTGCAACCAACTCGAACGCATGTTCGAATGGGGGTCATGCGCTGGGAGAACCTCTCCGCTCCCCCGGACGAGGGGCATCCCGACGGGTCAGCGCCAGCGACGCCACCCCTGCCGCTGGCGCTGCCCGGCGCGACCGTGCGCACCTTCGACACTCCCGGCTTCGCGGGGATGACTTTTTACGAGGTGCGCGCCAAGTCGATCATCAATCGGGTGCCCGGCGAGTCCCGGGTGCCGTTCCAGTGGACGATCAACCCGTACCGGGGCTGCTCCCACCAGTGCGTCTACTGCCTGGCCGGCGACACTCCGATTCTCATGGCGGACGGGCGCACAAAGCCGATCAGCCAACTGGAACCCGGTGACCGGATCTATGGCACCGAACCGCAGGGCGCCTACCGGCGATACGTGGTCACCACCGTCTTGGACAAGTGGTCCACGGTGAAGCCCGCCTACCGCGTCACGCTGGCGGACGGGACGACCCTGGTCGCCAGCGGCGATCACCGCTTCCTGTCTGACCGGGGCTGGAAGTTCGTGACCGGCACGATGAACGGCGCAGGGCAACGCCCCTACCTCACCACCAACAACCACTTGATGGGCACCGGTCGCTTCGCCACCGCTCCAAAGGACTCAACCGACTATCGTGTTGGCTATCTCTGCGGCACGGTCCGGGGCGACGCACACCTCGCCAGCTACGCGTCTGCACAGGGGACGGTGCACCGATTCCGATTGGCACTCGCCGACGGCGAGGCGCTGCACCGTACAGAACGCTTCCTGTCCGACGCGGGGGTGGAGACACGACGGTTCTCCTTCTCACCTGCCAGCGCCACCCGACGGGCAATGGCCGCAATTCGCACGTCCAAGGAGCGGGACGTCCGGGCCATAAACGAGCTGATTCGTTGGCCTGAGAATCCGACCGACGAGTGGCAACTCGGCTTTCTTGCTGGCATCTTCGACGCCGAGGGAAGCTGCAGCCGGGGCATCGTGCGGATCAGCAACAGCGACGACGAGATCCTCGATCGGGCCGCAGCAGCTTTCCGCCGATTCGGGTTCACCGCCGTCCTGGAGGATCCTGGTCGTCCCAACCGGGTCAGGCAGCTACGCCTGACGGGAGGCCTGCCGGAGCGGCTACGGTTCTTCCACCTGACCGATCCCGCCATCACCCGTAAGAGGTCGATCGAGGGCGCGGCGCTGAAGTGCCAGGCCCGGCTGAGAGTGACCAGCATCGAGTCGCTGGGACTGGAGCTGCCCCTGTGGGACATCACCACCGGCACCGGTGACTTCATCGCGAACGGCGTGGTGAGCCACAACTGTTTCGCGAGAAATACGCACACCTACCTCGACCTGAACGCCGGGGAGGACTTCGACCGGAAGGTGATCGTCAAGGTCAACGCCGGTGAGCTCGTCCGCCGCGAGCTGGCCGCGCCACGTTGGCGCGGCGCGCACATCGCGATGGGCACCAACGTGGACTGCTACCAGCGGGCCGAGGGACGCTACCGGCTGATGCCGCCGATCATCGAGGCGCTGCGCGACTTCGCCAACCCGTTCTCGATCCTCACCAAGGGCACGCTGATCCTGCGCGACCTGCCGCTGCTGCGCCGGGCCGCCGAGGTGACCCGGGTCGGGGTCTCGTTCTCGGTGGGCTTCGTCGACGAGGCGCTGTGGCGGTCGGTGGAGCCGGGGACGCCCAGCCCGGAGCGCCGACTGGACGCGGTACGCGCCTTCGCCGACGCCGGTTTCGAGGTGGGCGTGCTGATGGCGCCGATCCTGCCGGGGCTCAGCGACAGCGACGAGTCGATCGAGGCCACCGTGTCGGCGATCGCCACGGCCGGCGCGTCGAGCGTGACCCCGCTGGCGCTGCACCTGCGCCCCGGTGCCCGCGAGTGGTACGCGCACTGGCTGGGCCGGGAGCACCCGCACCTGGTCCCCCGCTACCGCGAGTTCTACCGCGCCGGGTCGTACGCGCCGCAGGCGTACCAGCGGGAGCTGACCGCGCGGGTGCGGATGGCGGCCCGCCGGCACGGGCTGCACCGGGCCGAGGTGGGCGACAACCGGCGGCTCGGCGACGAGCCCGCGCCGCCGGCGACGGAGCAGCTCACCCTGCTGTAGTGGTCCGCCGCGCCTACGGTGTCGGGCGTGCGGGAGAGCATCGCGGCGGCACGCCGCCGGCAACGTGTCCTGATCGTGTCCGCCCTCGTCGGCGGCGCGCTGCTCGCGCCGCTGGTCCGCTGGGGGTACGCGGTGGGCGGGCCAGCCATAATGCTGGGCCTGCTGCCGCTCGTGCTCCTGCTCGGCGCGGTGGTGCGCCTCCTCCGCGCCCGGCCCGGCGGCCGGGGGCTGCGGGTGGACGCGCGGGAGGGCGCCTTCTACGTCCCGCCTCGCGCCGGCTTCGGCTTCGCGCCCCTGGTGGTCGGCTTCGCCACGTACCAGGCGGTCGACACCGCACTGCGGGCCTCGTCGCCGACGCTGGCGGCGCTGTTCGGGATCGTCGCCGTCGGCATCGCCGCCGGCTGCTGGCGTCGGGCGCCCGGGGTGGAGGTGACTCCGGAAGGCATCACTCATCGGCACCTGGAACGCGAGGTCTTCGTGCCCTGGGCGGCGCTCGACCCGGCCGGCCGGGTCGGCTCGCCCCGCGGCAACGGGCTCATCTCGCTGCCGGTGAGCCGGCCGGAGCTGCTCCGCATCCGGGGCTGGGCCCGCAACCGGGAGGCCGTGGCGGTGGCCGAGCTGGACGCGGCGCCGGCCGAACTGGCCGCCGCGCTGCGGCACTACACGACCCGACCCGCGGACCGGGCGGCCATCGGCACCGACGAGGAGTACGCGCGGCTGCGGCAGGTGCTCGACGAGGCCGGCTGATCCGCTCCGGGTGTGTTAACAAGGGGCCCCTGCTACCGAAAGCGTTAACCGGGGCCCCTCCTTACCTGCGGGATACGCTCGGGAGATGCGTAGCGCTCGCGAGATCCTCACCGACTCCGCCGTGATCGCCGTCGTGGGCGCGTCCCGCGACCCGGGCAAGGCCGCCCACCGGGTGCCGCTGGAGATGCAGCGGCACGGCTGGCGGATCATCCCGGTGAACCCGACGGTCGACGAGCTGTTCGGCGAGAAGGCGTACCCGACGCTGGCCGACATCCCGCACCCGGTGGACCTGGTGGACGTGTTCCGGCCGGCGCGGGACGCGGTGGAGGTGGTCCGGCAGGCGGTGGAGATCGGCGCGCCCGCCGTCTGGTTGCAGCTCGGCATCGTCTCGGCCGAGGCACGCCGGCTCGCCGAGGAGGCGGGGATCGACTACGTCGAGGACCGGTGCCTGATCGTCGAGCGGGCGGCGGGCGGCCTCACCCGGGTGGGCTGAGCGCCCCTGGTCAGCCGGGGCGCCCGAAGATCAGGCCCAGCTGGGCGTCGAGCGCGGCGAGGGCCGTCCCGGCCGGATGGTGCCCGCCCAGCAGACATACCCCGAGCCCCTCCAGGACGGCCAGCAGCGCCGTCGCGCCGGCGTCCGGGTCGACGTCCGGGGGCACCCCGGCGGCCTGCGCGGCCCGGATCTGCCCCGCGACGAACGCCAGCAACACGGCGGTCTCCTGGTGCAGGGAGGCGGCGACCGCCGGCCGGACCGCCGTGTAGGCGAGGAAGGCCAGCGCGACCCGGCCCTCGGCGCGCCGGACCGGGTCGAGGGGCAGCAGCTCGACCAGCATGGCCCGCAGCAGCGTACGCGGGTCCGGGTCGGCGCCGAGGGCGGCGACGGCCTTCCCCACCCGGGCCTCGCCGCGTTCCCGGACCACCGACAGGGCGAAGGTCATCATCTCGTCCTTGGTGCGGAAGTAGTGCTGCACCATGCCCGACGACACGCCCGCCTCGGCGGCCACGTGTCGCAGGCTGACCGCCTCCAGCCCGCGTTCCGCCGCGACCCGCATCAGCGCGTCGGCGATCAGCGCTCGACGCTCCGCGTGGTCCACCCGCTTCGGCATGGGCTCGATGTTTTCACATTGCGATTGCATTGACACGTTACCGACGAGCGTTTTACATTGCAGTCGCAATGCAAAACGAGCGGGGGTGGGTGAGGCATGCCGACGACGGACCGAACGACGCCGTCCCGGTGGCGACGGGCGGTGGCGTACGAGGCGGGCATGTGGCGGAGCCTGGCCCGCTGGATGTTCCGCCGGCCGGTGGAGGTGCCACCCGGCGCGGAGGCGTTCGGTTACGTCGGGGTGGTGACCCCGATTCTCGGTGTCTTCATCGGCCTCTCCGTGATCGAGATACCGATCCTGGAGCTGATCCTGCGGCACACCGTGCCCTGGACCTGGGTCCGGTACGCCGCGCTGGCGCTGGGCGTCTGGGGTGTGCTGTGGATGATCGGGCTCTTCGCCAGCCTGCGCCTGCATCCCCACCTGCTCGGCGAGGAAGGACTACGGATCCGCAACGGCACCTCGGTCGACGTCACCCTGCCCTGGTCGGCCGTCGCGACGGTCGCCGCCCGCTACCGTTCGCTGCCCTCCAGCCGCGCGGTGCAGGTCGAGGACGACATCCTGAACATCTCCGCCGGCAGCCAGACCAGCGTGGACGTCGTCCTCTGTGCACCGTTGCAGGTCCCGCTGCCGACGGGGCCGAGTCGTCCGGTGCGCGAGATCCGGCTCTACGCGGACGATCCGAAGGCGCTGGTCGCCCGGGCGCGCCGGCAACTGCCGGCCCGGCTGCCCGGTCAGGACGGCTGAGCCGCCGCCGGTGCGCGGCCCGCGTACCCTGCCGGCCTGCCACAGACGCGGACCGGGCGTTGCGGCGACAGCGGATCGCGCTGGTGGCCGCGCTGGCGCTCGGCGTCCTCGGCGGGCTGCTGGTACGGCGTCAGCCGGCCGGCCCGCTGGGCGCGGCGCCGGCAGTGCTCGCGTTGCTGGCCAACCTGGTGGTCGCCCAATGGCGGCGCACTCCCCGGATCGCGCTGACCCCGGCCGGGATCGTCGCCCGGCAGTGGGTACGGCCGGTGCGGGTGCCGTGGGCCGCGCTCGACCCTTTCGGCACCGGCCGGAGGCGTTGTCGGTCGGCCTGCCGGTGGCCGCGCCTGAGCCGGCCGGGTGACCGCACCCGGGTATCAGGCGGTGCCCCCGCCTATACAGAATGCGTTAACAGGGGGCCCCTCCTTGCACCTCAGAGCTTGTATTCCTTGAGGAGGCCGCGGGAGATGATGGTCTTCTGGATCTCCGAGGTGCCCTCGCCGATCAGCAGGAACGGGGCCTCCCGCATCAGGCGCTCGATCTCGTACTCCTTGGAGTAGCCGTAGCCGCCGTGGATGCGGAACGCCTCCTGGACCACCTCGGCGCAGTATTCCGAGGCGAGCAGCTTGGCCATGCCGGCCTCGACGTCGTTGCGCTGGCCGGCGTCCTTGAGCCGGGCCGCGTTGACCATCAAGGCGTGCGCGGCCTCGATCTTCGTGCCCATCTCGGCGAGCTTGAACGCGACGGCCTGGTGCCGGGCGAGCGGCTGGCCGAAGGTCTTGCGCTGCTGGGCGTACGCGACGGCCAGCTCGAATGCCCGGATCGAGATGCCGCAGGCGCGGGCGGCCACGTTGACCCGGCCGACCTCGATGCCGTCCATCATCTGGTAGAAGCCGCGGCCGACCTTCTCCGCCCCGCCGAGCACGGCGGAGGCGGGCACGGTCACCCCGTCGAGCACCATCTCGGTGGTCTCGACGCCCTTGTAACCCATCTTGTCGATCTTGCCGGGGATGGTCAGGCCGGGCGCGGTCTCGCCGAAGCCGGGCTCCTTCTCTAGCAGGAAGGTGCTCATGTTGCCGTAGACCGAGTCGGCCCCGGTGTCGGTCTTGACCAGGGTGGCCACCACTGACGAGTACGCCCCGTTGGTCAGCCACATCTTCTGGCCGTTGAGCACGTAGGTGTCGCCCTCACGTACGGCCCTGGACCCGATCGCCGCCACGTCCGAACCGCAACCCGGTTCTGACATCGAGAAGGCGCCGCGCACCTCGCCGGTGGCCATCCGGGGCAGCAGCCGGGCCTGCTGCTCGGCCGAGCCGTGCTGGGAGATCAGGTACGCCACGATGAAGTGCGTGTTCACGATGCCGGAGATCGACATCCAGCCCCGGGACAGCTCCTCGACCACCAGGGCGTAGGTCAGCAGGGACTCACCGAGGCCGCCGTGCTCCTCCGCGATGGTGAGCCCGAACAGCCCCATCTCGCGCATCCCGTCGAGGATGTCGGTGGGGTACTCGTCCGCGTGTTCCAGCCGCTGGGCGTGCGGGATGATCTCCTTGTCGGCGAACTCCCGGACGGTTTCCAGGATCGACCGCTGCACGTCGGTCAGGCCGGGCGTCTGGGCGAGTCGGGCCATCTCAGCCTCCGGGGATCGGCGCATTACTCGGGGGTAACTGAACGCTCGGTCAGTATCGGCCCCGCGTCCGGCGAGGCCAAGGTGACCGGTCCACACAACCGCTGTGAAAAGGTTCACCGCTGCCGGTAGCGTCCGCAAGAGAGAGGGTTTCTGACCTGCGGCGGACGGGGTGAACGTGATGGGACATCCACCACCACCGGGCGAGCCCGAGCAGCCGCCGTCGCCGTACGAGCGGCCCGCCGAGGGGCCACCGGCGTGGGGACCGCCGGCCGGCGAGCAGCCGCCACCGTACGGGCAGCACGGCCCGCCCGGGCAGCAGTACGGCCCGCCCGGGCACCACGGACCGCCCGGCTGGCCCGGGCCGGTGCGCGGCACGAACGTGCTGGCGATCCTGTCGCTGGTCTTCGCCTTCGTCTTCTCGCCCGCCGGGATCGTCCTCGGCTACCTCGCCAAGCGGCAGATCCGGCAGACCGGCGAGGAGGGCGACCAGCTCGCCACCTGGGGGCTCATCCTCGGCTTCGTCTTCACCGGGCTGGGCCTGCTGGCCTGCTGCGGCTGGCTTGCCTTCGCCGTCTGGGCCGGCTCGAACCCGAGTCACGGCTACTGACCGGGCGGCTCACCGGAACTGCGACTCGCGGACGCTGTTGCCACCGTCCACCACCAGCAGCTGCCCGGTGATGTACGACGCGGCCGGCGAGCAGAGGAAGGCCACCGCCGCGGCCACCTCGTCCGGCGTACCGGGGCGGCCGACCGGGGTGCCGTGGCCCTGCTTCAGCTCGGCCAGCGTCGAGGCGGCAGTGTGGATGGTGCCGGGGGCGACCGAGTTCACCGTCACCCCGTCGGCGACCATCTCCATCGCCAGCGCCCGGGTCAGCCCGACCACGCCCGCCTTCGCCGCCGCGTACGCCGCCTCGGTGGGCAGGGCATTCACCGCGCCGGCCGTGGCGGCGAGGTTGACCACCCGACCCCAGCCCCGCTCGGCCATCCCGCCGATGAACGCCCGACTGCACAGGAACGCCGTGGTCAGGTTCCGGTCGATCTCGCCGCGCCACTCGTCGTAGCTCAGCTGGGCCACCGGCCGGAGCACCTCCGGGCTCGCCCGGCTCGCCAGCCCGGCGTTGTTGACCAGCACCTCGACGTCGCCGAGCTGCTCGGTCACCGCGTCGGCCAGCGCACCCACCTCCGACTCGTCGGTCAGGTCGGCGACGAACCCGGTCACGCCCAGTTCGCCGGCCCGGTCGTGGATCCGCCGGGTGGTGGAGACGATCGCGACCCGAGCGCCCAGGTCGGCCAGCCGGCGGGCGATCGCGTACCCGATGCCGTCCGGGCTGCCGGCCCCGGTGACCAGTGCGACCCGGCCGTCGAGCCGCGTGGTCACCGGCTCGGGCAGCGGCACCCGCTCGTCGCGGCCCGCCACCGTGGCGCCGGCTGCGAGCCGGCTGCGCCGGGCCACGCCAGGCCGGCTGACGTCCCGTCTCGGTCGACCTCGTTCGGCGCCCCGCGCGTCATGTGCCATGCCGAGATCCTGCCGCCTGCGGCCGTTGCGGGCAACGCGGCACCCGGTAAGCCGGTGCCCGGTTCTGGTCGGCGCTGGCTACCCTGACCGCGCATCCCAAGCTGAACGGAAGAGAACCGCATGAGCTATCCCCCGCCGTCCGGTGGTTGGCACGACCCCGCCGCGCCCACTCCGCAGTCGACTCCCCCGGCCGACCCGACCCTGCCACTGAGCGCAGGCCCGGTGCCGGCCCAGCCCGGCCCGGCCGATCCGTACGCCGGACTGAAGGCCGCCGACCCCTACGCCGCGCCCGGCTACCCGCCGCCCGGCGGCGCCCCGTACGGCCATCCGCAGGCCGGGTACCCACCGCCCGGTTACCAGCCCGGTCCGCCGCAGAACGGCCTTGCCATCGCCGCGATGGTGGTGTCGATCATCGGCGCGCTCGGCCTGTGCGCGTACGGCCTCGGCGGCTACATCGGCATCGTCGGGCTGGCCCTCGGCTACGTCTCCCGCCGGCAGATCCGGGAGCGGGGTGAGGGCGGCGAGGGCTTCGCGACAGCCGGGATCGTCGTCGGCTGGATCGCCACCGTCATCGCGGTGCTGGCGACCGTCGTCATCGTGGGCCTGATCATCTTCGCGGCGACCCAGGCCCCCTCGTCCAGCAGCGGCTACTGACGCGGATCCGGGCCGCCCCGGCACCCCCGGGGACGGCCCGGATCGCTCACTCCGCCGGTGGGGTGAAGGTCGAGGTGCGCGTCATCCCGGCCGCGCGGCCCTTGGCGGAGATTACCAGCGCCATCTTCCGGGACGCCTCGTCGATCATTTCGTCGCCGAGCATCACCGCGCCGAGCCGGCCGCCGGCCTCCGAGGTGTAGTGCTCGTACGCGTCGAGGATCAGCTCGGCGTGGTCGTAGTCGGCCTGGGCCGGCGAGTAGA
This sequence comes from Micromonospora sp. NPDC050686, assembly GCF_040654475.1. NCBI lineage: Bacteria > Bacillati > Actinomycetota > Actinomycetes > Micromonosporales > Micromonosporaceae > Micromonospora > Micromonospora sp. NPDC050686. Next base: position 34,746 of record NZ_JBFAID010000021.1, on the reverse strand, counting down.
TCTCGTTCGCGGCGTCGATCTGGCCGGGGTGCAGCACCCACTTGCCGTCGAAGCCGAGCGCCGCGGACCGCTTGGCCACCTCGCGGAACGCGTCGACGTCCCGGATCTGCAGGAACGGCCCGTCGACGGCCTGCTTGTCGTGCATCCGGGCGGCCATCAGGATCCGCATCAGGATGTAGTGGTACGGGTCGCCCGGGTAGTCCGGGATCAGCGCGCCCACCACCAGCGACTTCATGTTGATCGAGGCCATGAAGTCGGCCGGGCCGAAGATGATGGTCTCCACCCGCGGCGAGCCGGCGGCGATCTCGTCCACGTTCACCAGGCCGGCGGCGTTCTCGATCTGCGCCTCGATGCCGATCCGCCCGACCGGGAGGCCCAGGGTCTTCTCGATCTGGGTGAGGGTCAGGTCCAGCCACTGCACCTGGCCGGCGTTCTGCACCTTCGGCAGCATGATGCAGTCGAGGTTCGCGCCCGCGCCCTCGACCACCTCGATCACGTCCCGGTACGTCCACGGCGTGGTCAGGTCGTTGACCCGGACCACCCGGGTCTTGCCGGCCCAGTCACCCTCGTTCAGCGCGGCGACGATGTTCTTGCGGGCGTCCGGCTTGGCCAGCGGGGCGACCGCGTCCTCCAGGTCGAGGAAGACCTGGTCGGCCGGCAGTCCCTGGGCCTTGCCGAGCATCTTGACGCTGGAACCGGGTACCGCGAGGCAGGACCGGCGGGGGCGACCGACAGCGGCCATGGATGCGCTCCTTCCAGCGTCCGGCGGGCACGCCGGCGAAGATGACGGACCTTAACGATCCCAAAGGCTTGTTGACGCCACGGTAACCTCGTGCCGTGACCGGGGTGAATGGAGCTGTGGAAGATCTCACTGGGCGCCGGATCGTGGTGGTGACGGGAGCCAGCTCCGGCATCGGGCTGGCCGCCGCCGTCGACCTGGCACGGCGCGGCGACCGGGTGGTGCTCGTCGGCCGGGATCCGGCCCGCCTGCAGGCGGCCGGCGACCGGGTACGCGACGCGTCCGGCGAGCGGCCCGAGCTGTTCCGGGCCGACTTCGCCGTGCTGGACGACGTACGGGGGCTGGCGGAGCGGCTGCGCGCGGCGTACGACCGGATCGACGTGCTGGCCAACAACGCCGGCGCGATCGTGCTGCAACCGGTCACCACCGTCGACGGCTTCGAGCTGTCCATCCAGGCCAACCACCTGGCCCCGTTCCTGCTGAGCAACCTGCTCGCCGACCGGGTCGGCCGGCTGGTGGTGACCGCCTCCGGCGCCCACCGCAGCGGCCGGCTCGACCCCGACGAGCTGAACGCCGCGCTGCGCCACTACCGGCCGATGCGGGCGTACGGGACCAGCAAGCAGGCCAACATCCTGTTCGCCGCCGAGGCCGCCCGGCGCTGGCCGGACGTCCCCGCGTACTCCTTTCATCCCGGCGTGGTGCGGACCCGGTTCGGGGCGGACAGCCGGCTGGTCGCGGTCGGCATGCGGCTCCTGCCGTTCCGCAGCCCGGAGAAGGGCGCCGAGACCCTGGTCTGGCTGGCCAACCAGGATCCGGACCGGCTGGTCGACGGCGGCTACTACGCCGACCGCCGGCCGCGCCGGCCGCTGCGCAAGGCGGCCGACCCGCGACTGGCCGCCCGGCTCTGGACGGCCAGCGCCAAGGCCGTGGGCATCGACGACTGACCGGGCCCCCGGTGGCCCGCCCCGCTGCCATACTTCCGCCATGACGACGGGGAACTCCGGGGTGCTGCTGGTCGCCCTGGTCGAGATGGCCGGCAGCGCGGTCGAGGCGGGCCAGCGCTACGAGGACGCGGTGCTGGCCCTGCTCGGGCGGCACCACGGGCAGCTGGAACGGCGGCTGCGCACCGACGACGGCAACGAGGTGCACGTGATCCGGTTCGCCGACCGGGCCGGCTACGACTCGTTCCTGGTCGACCCGGAGCGGGTCGCGCTGCGCGCCGCGCTCGGTGACGACGCGCCGACCACCCGGGTGCTGGAAGTACGCGAGGTCTCAGCCCGCTTCCTCAGTCGGTGACGTGCACCGGGACGCTGGTCACCACCACGCCGGGCAGCGCCCGCAGGGCGTCCCGCAGCCGGTGCTCGGCGCCGCTGTGCAACGGCCGGTGCCGGCGGCGACGCGGCACCACCTCCGGCACGATCACGGTCAGCGTCAGCTCCGGCCCGGCGGCGTGCAACGCCTCCAGGTAGTGCGCCAGCGGCCCGATCACCGCCCGGTACGGGGAGACGATGATCTCCAGCCGGACGTGGTCGCCCCAGGCCCGCCACTGCTCGCGGAACCGCTCCGCCTCGGCGTCCTCCGGCGCCACGTGCACCGCCAGCGTGGGCTGGCCGAGGGACACCGCGTACGCCAGGCCCCGCAGCGAGGCCCGGTTCAGCCGGGCCATCGGCACCACCACCAGGTGGCGTACCTGCTGGGGTAGCTCCTCCCCCTCGGCGGGCCCGGGGGTGGCCGGGACCCCGGGCCCGGGGGTGGCCGGCGGGCCCGTGGCCGGCGGGTGCAGGGCCAGCGCCCGGTGCAGCCGGGCGTAGTGCCGGTGCACCCGGTGGAAGAGCAGCACCAGCAGCGGCACCGCGACCACCACCACCCAGGCGCCCTCGGCGAACTTGGCCACCGCGGCGGTCAGCAGCACCAGCCCGGAGAGCACCGCCCCGACCGCGTTGAGCCCCAGCCGACGCCGCCAGCCCCGCCCCTGGTGGCGCCGCCAGTGCACCACCATGCCGCTCTGCGACAGGGTGAAGGCAAGGAACACCCCCACCGCGTAGAGCGGGATCAGCGCCTCGGTGTGCCCGCCGAACGCGACGAAGACGACCGTCGCCGTGGTGGCCAGCGCGACCAGCCCGTTGCTGAACGCCAGCCGGTCCCCCATGTGCAGGAAGCGGCGCGGGGCGTGGCCGTCCCGGGCCATGAAGAAGAGCAGCCGGGGGAAGTCGTTGAAGGCGGTGTTCGCCGCCAGCAGCAGGATCAGCGCGGTGGTGGCCTGGAGCAGCGGGTACCAGGGGCCGGCCGGGAAGGTGAGCCGGCCCAGCTGGGACAGCAGGGTCTCCTCCGGGCGGGGCACCAGGCCGTCCAGGTGGATCAGCACGGTCAGCCCGGCGAAGAGGACCACCAGCATGGCCACCATCCAGCCGAGCGTGGTCCGGGCGTTGCGCCACTCGGTGGGGCGGAACGCCGGCACCGCGTTGGAGACCGCCTCGATGCCGGTCATCGACACCGCCCCCGAGGCGAAGGCCCGCAACACCAGCAGCAGGCCCAACCCTTCGGCCGCCGGCACCGGCGGCGGGGGCATCGGCGCGAACCCCCGCCCGGCCGCCCGCCACCAGCCGACCACGAGCAGCGCCAGCACCGCGACCACGAAGGCGTACGTGGGCAGCACGAAGATGTTGCCGGCGGTGCGCACCCCGCGCAGGTTGCCGGCGAGCAGCACGAGGATCACCAGCACCCCGAGCGGCACGTTGAACGGCGCCAGCGCGGGCAGCGCCGAGGTGACCGCGTGCACCCCGGCGGCCACCGACACGGCCACGGTCAGCACGTAGTCGAGCATCAGCCCGGCGGCGGCGGCCAGCCCCGGCGTGACGCCCAGGTTCGCCGAGGCCACGATGTACGAGCCGGCGCCGTGCGGGTAGGCCGGGATGGTCTGCCGGTACGACAGCCCGACCGCGATCATCAACACCACCAGCAGGGCGGCCAGCGGCAGCGACAGGCCCAGCGCCCCGCCCCCGGCCAGCACCAGCACGGTCAGCATCGCCTCCGGCCCGTACGCCACCGAGCTGAGCAGGTCGGACGAGAGGATCGGCAGGGCGACCAGTTTGCGCATCCGCTCGTACAGCACGGCGGAGCTGCGCAGCGGCGGCCCGAGGACCACCCGGCGCAGCCGGGTCAGGGCCCGGGCCGCCCGCGAGCCCGGCTCGTGGGCCGGCCCGGTGGCGACCAGCTCGCCGGGCTGCCCGGCGAACATCTCGATCGGCGCCAGCCGGCCGAACCGGGTGGGGGCCGGCCGACCCCGGTACCGGTCCAGGGTCGGGTCGACGGGCAGCCCTTTGGGCGGCCGGCCCGGCTGCCAGCGGACACCGATCCGGCGCAGCGTGGCCACCTCGTCGGGGCGCAGCGGCGGGAACTCGGCCGACGGGGTGACGGCGGTACCGCGCCCGGCCTCGTCCGCCTCGTCCGACTGCATCAGCACCCCCTGCCCGTACGGCTTCCTTCCTGCACTGTCACGGAAGCAGCGCCGCCGGGCGGCCGAAACGCAAGGAGGGGACCCTTGTTAACACACGTCTGTTAACAAGGGGCCCCTCCTAACACGGGCGGCGCGGGTGCCGCCGATCACCACCACGGCCACCCCGACCAGCAGCAGCGCCAGCCCGGGCAGGGCCAGCGGGCGGGGCACCTGCCCCAGCCACCACCAGGCGATCAGGGCCGCCCCCGGCACCTCCAGCAGGATCAGCACGCTGATCGTGGTGGCCGAGACCCGGTGCAGGGCGTAGTTGAACATCGAGTGGCCGAGCAGTTGGGCGCCGGCCACCAGCCCCAGGATGGCCAGCCAGGTGCCGCCGTCGTACCCGGTCAACGGCAGCCCGGCGGCCAGGCAGACGACCAGCAGCAGCGCCCCGCAGACCCCGTAGCAGACGGTGGTGTAGGTGGTGGTGCTGAGCGACCCCCGGGCCCGCTCGCCGAACGCGGTGTAGACCGCGGCGAACATCCCGCCGGCCACCGCGAGCAGGTCACCGGCGACCGTCCGGCCCGAAACGGTGACGTCGGCGCCGGTGGCGAGCGCCGCGCCGGCCACCGCCACCGCGATGCCGGCCCAGACCGTTGCCGGCAGCCGCCGCCCCTGCCCGCGGGCGATCAGCCCCTGCCACACCGGCTGGGTGGCGCCCAGCGCGGTCGCGGCGGCGACCGAGGTGAGCTGCACCGCCGACATCCAGGTGGCGAAGTGCGCGGCGAGCGCCACCCCGGAGAGTACGCAGTACCAGCCCTCCCGCCGGCCGGCGCCGACGGTCAGCCGGCGGAACTCCGCCCGCCGCCGGAGCAGCGAGAAGGGACCGAGCACCGCGACGGCGAGCGTGTTCCGCCAGAACGCGATCGCCAGGGCCGGCGCGGCGGCGAAGGCGATCAGCGGTCCCGAGGAGGAGACCGCGACCACGGCGAGCGCGACGGCGGCGCCGGTCAGCGGATCGAGCGGCGGGCGGGGTGAAGATGGCTGCACGGGGAGCAATCCTCACACGTCCGGTGGGCACCACAGAGGGTCAACATGTGGTTACGATCATGGGCGTCCGCGCGCCGCTGGCGTCCCTCGACCGCCCGGAGGCGTTCCCCCCATGCCCAGCTACCAGGCGGTGCTGTTCGACTTCTTCGGCACGCTGACCTGTCCCGCCCCCCGGGGCCGGGGGCACCGGCTCACCGCCGAGTTGCTGGGCTGCCCGGACGAGCGGCTCACCGAGGTGCTCGACCGCAGCTACTACCAGCGGGCGAGCGGGTCGCTGGGCGGGGCCGAGGCGACCCTGCGCTGGGTGTGCGACCAGCTCGGCGTACGACCGTCGGCGGATGCGGTGCGCGCGGCGCTCGCCTCCCGGCACCGGGCGGTACACGCCGACACCCGGCTGCGGCCCGAGGCGGTGCCGGTGCTGGCGGCGCTGCGCCGGCGGGGCGTACGCACCGGCCTGGTCAGCGACTGCACCCACGAGCTGCCGGCGTTCCTGCCCGAGCTGCCGGTCGCGCCGCTGCTCGACGTACGGGTGTTCTCGGTCCGGGTCGGGCGGTGCAAGCCGGATCCCGAGCTCTACCTGACCGCGTGCCAGCGGCTGGGCGTGGCCCCCGAGCACTGCCTCTACGTCGGCGACGGCGGCAGCCGCGAGCTGACCGGTGCGGCGCGGGTGGGGCTGACCGCCGTCCGGTTGGCCGCCCCGGACCTCGCCCGGCACCTGGTCTTCGACCCCGAGCCGGACTGGACCGGCCCGGCGGTGACCGCGCTGCCCGGGGTGGTGGAGCTGGTCGACCGGGTGCCGGTCAGCGCCGACGGACGCGATGCAGCCGGAACGGCCGGCGGGTCACCCGGACCACCGGCGCGCCGCGCGGCGGCTCGGCCAGTGAGCCGGCCGGCAGGTCGGGTCCAGCTGCCGGCGGCCCGGCCGGGCTGAGCCGGTTCAGCGCGCAACCGTCGGCGGCCCACCGGGCGACCAGGTCCGCGACCGCTCCCCGCGCGTTCAGCCGCTTGGCGGCCACCAGCGGCGCGGCCGTCTGCCAGCCGTCGCTGCCGGGCGCCACCCGGGTCACCCGGGCCGGCCAGGTGACGATCCGACCGCCGTGGTCGCCGCGCAGGGTGACCCGGGCCTCGGTGGCGTCGGCCAGGCCGGGGGCGGACTGCTCACCGGGGCCGCTGACCACGAAGAGGTCGCCCTCCAGCGGCATGCACCACAGCGCCAGCGCCGGGCCCTCGGCGACGCTCACCCAGGCGACGGCCGCCTTCTTCGTGGCCTCGTCGACCAGCGGCGTGCTCTGGCGGGCCTGCACCTCGTCCGTCATTCCGGCATCCTCTCGCACCACGGCCCGCCCGGACACCCGGACCGGCCGGTGCGGTCAGCCGACGAACGGTGGAATCAGGATCTCGCCGCGGGCCACCGGCATCACCTGGCCGGCCACGGTCGCCCCGACCGCCGCGCCGCCGCTCGTGGTCACCGTGCAGGCCAGCACCGACGGGCGGTGGATCTCGATCCCCTGCCGCACGGTGTACGGGTGGGTACCGTCACCGGGCAGCAGCCCGCTGGCGACCAGCCACACCCCGAGGCCGAGGGCGGCCGAACCGGACGCCGGGTCCTCGGGCACCCCGAGCCCCGGCACGAAGACCCGGGCGTGCGCCGTTTGCGAGGCGGCGTCCCAGGAGAAGACGCTGACGTGCTCCACGCCGTACCGCTCCGCCGCCGCCGCGTTCACCCGGGCCCGGGCCACCGCGTCCGGCCGCACCGGCAGGTACGGGAACTCCAGCCCGCACCCGGCCACCCGGGGCGCCGGTCCGGCGTGGTCGGCGGCGGCCAGCCCGGCCATCTCCAGCAGCGGCTCCGGGTCCAGCTCCGGCCCGAGGGTGGGCGTGCCGCCGGTGAGCGTCGCCCCGGTGGCGGTGACCTCTATCGGCAGGACGCCGGCGCCGCACTCCTGGGCGACCCGACCCGCCGCGAACATCCCGCGCCGGCTGGCGGTGACCGCCGCGCCGACGCTGGGGTGCCCGGCGAAGGGCAGCTCCGCGGCCGGGGTGAAGATCCGCGCCCGGTAGGTGGCGCCGACCTGCGTGGACGCCAGCACGAACACCGTCTCGGAGAGGTTGAACTCCACCGCGAGCGCCTGCATCTGCTCGGTGGCGAGCCGTTCGGCGCCGAACACCACCGCCAGCGGGTTCCCCGCGTACGGGCGGTCGGTGAAGACGTCCACGATCTCGTAGGCCAGGGTCGACATGTTGATAAACACTAGGCGCTTAGGCTGGTGCCCGTGAGCACGCCGACCCGGGTCTACATCGCCCGACTCGCCGGGGTCGCCGTTTTCGATCCGAACGGTGACCAGGTGGGTCGGGTCCGTGACGCGGTGGCACGGATCCGGGCGGCCCAGCGACCGCCGGAGGTCGTCGGCCTGGTGGCCGAGATGCCGATGCGTCGGCGCATCTTCCTCTCCATCAACCGGATCACCACCATCGATGCGGACGCGGTGGTGCTCGGCAGCGGCACGCTGAACCTGCGCCGGTTCGAGAAGCGCCCGAACGAGCTGCTGGTTCTCCAGGAGCTGCTGGACCGCCGGGTGCGGTTGGAGGGCGGCCAGCCGGGCGCGGTGGTCGACGTGGCGATGGAGGCCCGCCGCGGCGGCGAGTGGACGCTGACCCGGGTGGCGGTCCGCGAGCAGACCGGCCGGCTGGGCCGGCGCGGCCACCTGCACCAGGTCGAGTGGGACCGGGTAGGCGGGCTGAGCGACGTCGGCGAAGGCCGGGGCACCGCCAACCTGCTTGCCGTGCTGGAGGACATGCGCCCGGCCGACCTGGCCAACGCCCTGCAGGACCTGCCCGACGACCGCCGCAACGAGGTCGCCGCGGCGCTCGACGACGAGCGGCTGGCGGACGTGCTGAGCGAGCTGCCCGAGCACGACCAGGTGGAGATTCTCGCCGCGCTGGACCGGCAGCGGGCCGCCGACGTCCTGGAGGAGATGGACCCGGACGACGCCGCCGACCTGCTCAACGAGCTGCCCCCACCCGAGCAGGACGTGTTGCTGGACCTGATGGAGCCGGACGAGGCCGACCCGGTGCGCCAGCTGCTGAAGTACAGCGCGGGCACGGCCGGCAGCGTGATGACGTCGGAACCGGTGATCCTGCCCCCGGACGCCACCGTCGCCGAGGCGCTGGCCCGGATCCGGGAACCGCAGCTCTCCCCCGCGGTGGCCGCCCAGGTGTTCGTGACCCGCGCCCCGATGACCACGCCGACCGGGCGCTACCTCGGCATGGTGCACTTCCAGCGGCTGCTCCGGGACCCGCCGGCCGACCTGCTCGGGGGCCTGGTGGCCAACGACATCGACCCGCTGCGACCGGGCACCCCGCTGCCGGAGATCACCCGCCGGATGGCCACCTACGACCTGGTCGCGATGCCGGTGATCGACCGGAACAACCGGCTGGTGGGCGCGGTGACGGTGGACGACGTGCTGGACCACTCGCTGCCGCGGGACTGGCGGAACCGGGACGCCGGACGGGTTTCGACCCCGGTCGAGGAGATGCCGGACGGCGCGCATGACTGAGCAGCGACGGGCGGAGCGGCTCGACCAGCCGCGCGAGCCCCGCGGCGTCAAGCTGCCCCGAGTCGACCAGGAGACCTTCGGCAGGTGGGCCGAGGGCATCGCCCGGGGCATGGGTACGGCGAACTTCCTCGTCTACATGACCCTGGTCCTCGCGGCCTGGTTCCTGTGGAACACGCTCGCCCCGGCGAGCCTGCGGTTCGACCCGTACACCTTCACGTTCCTGACCCTGGTGCTCTCCCTGCAGGCCTCCTACGCGGCGCCGCTGATCCTGCTCGCGCAGAATCGCCAGACGGACCGGGACCGGGTGGCGCTGGACGAGGACCGCCGGCAGGCGACCATGCAGAAGGCGGACACCGAGTACCTGGCCCGGGAGATCGCCGCGCTGCGGATCGCCATGGGCGAGGTGGCCACCCGGGACTTCCTCCGCTCTGAGCTGGCCCGGCTGGCCGAGGAGTTGGACGAGGCCGCCGAGCGGCGGCACAAGCTGGAACGGCGCCAGCAGGAACGGACCATGCGGGTCGACGAGCCGCTCGGCGAGCCCCACGACGATCTCGACGGCGACTATGCCCGGGACGGCCGGTCGGAGCGCTGAGCGTCCGGGCCGGCCGCACCGATCGTCCCGGTCCGTACGATTCCGGGGCGGACATCGATTGGCTCACACCGTGGCGGGGAGGCGATCCCCGCCGACGTAGCATTGCGGGTATGTCAGCATCCGTCAGCACCATCTCCGACGCGATCCAGGCCGCCCTGGCCACCGTCAACGACCCGGAGATCCGCCGGCCGATCACCGAGCTGGGCATGGTCCGCGCCGCCACGGTCGGCGACGACGGCGTCGTCCGCGTCGAACTGCTGCTCACCGTGGCCGGCTGCCCGCTGAAGGACAAGCTGCGCGCCGACATCACCGCCGCGGTGGGCGGCGTCCCGGGCGTGGCGGGTGTCGAGATCGAGTTCGGCGTGATGAGCCCGGAGCAGCGCCAGGAGCTCCAGTCCAAGCTGCGCGGCGGCGGCGGCGCCGAGCCGGTCATCCCGTTCGCCCAGCCCGGCTCGCGGACCCGGGTGTACGCGGTCGCCAGCGGCAAGGGCGGCGTCGGCAAGTCCAGCGTCACGGTCAACCTGGCCGCCGCGCTGGCCGCCCGGGGGCTCTCCGTCGGCGTGGTCGACGCGGACATCTACGGCCACTCGGTGCCCCGGATGCTCGGCGCCGAGGGCGCCCCGACCCGGGTCGAGGACATGATCATGCCGCCGCAGGCGCACGGCGTGAAGGTGATCTCGATCGGCATGTTCACCCCGGGCAACGCCGCCGTGGTGTGGCGCGGCCCGATGCTGCACCGCGCGCTCCAGCAGTTCCTCGCCGACGTCTACTGGGGCGACCTGGACGTCCTTCTGCTGGACCTGCCCCCGGGCACCGGCGACATCGCCATCTCGGTGGCGCAGCTGCTGCCCAACGCCGAGATCCTGGTGGTCACCACCCCGCAGACCGCCGCCGCCGAGGTGGCCGAGCGGGCCGGTGCGATCGCCCTGCAGACCCACCAGCGGGTGGTCGGCGTCATCGAGAACATGTCCTGGATGGAGCTGCCCGACGGGTCCCGGATGGAGGTCTTCGGGGCGGGCGGGGGCCAGGCCGTCGCCGACTCGCTGAGCCGGACCATCGGCGCGCAGGTGCCGCTGCTGGGTCAGATCCCGCTGGACACCCGGGTCCGCGAGGGCGGCGACGCCGGCCTTCCGATCGTGCTGGCCCAGCCGGACGCCGCCGCCGCCCAGGCGATGGGCGCGGTGGCCGACCGGCTCGCGGTGCGCCGCGAGTCGCTGCTCGGCAAGCCGCTGGGGCTCAAGCCGGCCGGCCGCTGACCGACGCGACACGACCGGCCTCCCCGCGCGGGAGGCCCGTTGTCACGTCCACCCGCGGGACGGTCATCGTTCCCGGGCGGAGGCATGCCGGGCATGAGCGTGATACCCCAGAGTCATAAAGATGCCTCAGAGGTATCGCGCTCGGAAGCGCCTGGGCTGCCGGCGGCGGATCCGGCGGCCCGGCCGAGCGCGCCGGGCGGGCGAGCTCCCTGGGTGGACGGCCGGCGGCGGACCGGGCCGGTGAGCCCGCCGGCGGCCGGTGACCGCGCGGCGCCGCCGGAATCAGGTGGCGTCGTCGTCGTAGGCGTGCGAGCGGGGTGCGGGTGCCGCGGCGGCGGTGACGTCGCCGGTGGCGGTGGCGGCCGTGCCCCGCCCGCCGGTCGACCTGAGGTCGGCGGCGGAGGCGACGTCCTTCAGGTCGTTGTGCACGCCCGTCACGTCAGCCCGGAGGTTGTCGTAGACGCCCTGGAGCGGCTTCCGGATCGCCTGCTCGTCCTCCTCGCTGAGCAGGTGCTTGCGGATGAACGCCTTCGGGTGCAGATCCTCCAGCTGAATGTCGGTGCCCAGCTCGCGGCTCAGGTCGCCGGTGGCGTTCTGCGCCATGCTGCGCAGGTTGCGCACCATCCGCAGCCCTTCGGAGATCACCTGAGGCAGCCGGTCACCGAAGATCAGCAGTGCCAGGAGCAGCAGCGTCCCGATCTCCCACCAGTTCAGGTTCTCGAACACGGCTGGGCCTCCTCGTCGGCGTCAGGCAAAGACTACGCACCTGGGAGGCCGATTCGGCAAGAGGTGCGGGACGTTCACTTGGCGTCTGCGGCGAGTGTCACGGAGGTGTTCTGCCGGGTGGAGCCCCGCCGGTACTCCACCGTCACCACGGAACCGGGCGCGAACTTGCGCACCAGCGCGATCAGGTCGGTCGGCGCGCTCATCGGCCGGCCGTTGAGGCGCAGGATCACGTCGCCGGCCCGCAGCCCCGCCCCGGCCGCCGGCCCGGACGGCTCCACCTGCTGCAAGCGGACGCCGTCGCCGCTGCCCGCGTTCGGGCCGCCGACCTGGGCGCCGATCACCGTACGGCGGGCCTTGCCGGTGCCGATGATGTCCTGGGTGATCCGCTTCGCCTGGTTGATCGGGATGGCGAAGGCGAGACCGATGTTGCCCGCCTCCTGCCCGTCGGCGACCAGCGACTTGATCGTCGAGTTCACCCCGACCACCCGGCCCGCCCCGTCGACCAGCGGGCCGCCGGAGTTGCCGTGGTTCACCGCCGCGTCGGTCTGGATCGCCGCGTAGTAGCGGGTCGGCCCGCCCGGCTCCCCCGCCTGCATGGTCCGGTCCAGGGCGCTGACGATGCCGGCGGTGACCGTGTTGGCCAGCGAGAGCGGCGAGCCGATCGCCAGCACCGGGTCGCCGACCGCCAGCGAGTCGGAGTCGCCGAACTCCACCGGCCGCAGGCCGCTCCGGGCCACCTTGATCACCGCGATGTCGGACTCCGGATCCTGCCCCACCACGGTGGCCGGCGCCGAGCTGCCGTCGTTGAAGATGACCGACGCCTTGCCGACGCTGCCGGTGACCACGTGGTCGTTCGTGATCACGTGTCCCTCGGGGCTGACGATGAAGCCGGAGCCCTCGCTGGTCCCGCCGAGGCTGGTCACCCGGACCGTCACCACGCTGGGCAGCACCCGCTCGGCCACCCCGGCCAGCGACTCCGGCTTGCGCTGGGCCAGCGCCGGCGCCTCGGCGGGAGCGCCCAGGGTGGCCCCCCGGCCGGCGCCACCGTGCACCGCGAAGGCGTAGCCCAGCGCCCCGCCCAGGGCGCCGGCGAGCAGCGCGGTGATCAGCGGGATGAACAGCAGTTGCCGCAGCCTCGGTCGGCCCGCGGCGTCCGGGTCGGTGACCGGCTCCGGCTCGGCCGCGCCGTCCGGGCCGGGGGCCGGGACGACCACCGCGGCCGGAGCGTACGGGTCCCGCCACGGGTCGGCCAGGGCGTCGGACCACCAGGGTGACGTCGTGCCGCCCCCGGCGCCCGTCGACGCCGGCGTGCCGGCCGGTGGCGTCCCGGGTCCCGGCTGTCCCGCCGGCGCCCGGGTACCACCGGGCCGGCGCCAGTCCCACCCGTCGGTCACGTCGGTGCCCTCCCACTCGGTCCCGGGTCCCGTCCGCCGCGGCGGAGGCCGGAACCGAACCCGCCGCGCCCATCGGGACACCGCATCCAGGATTGCACGGATGCCGCGCGTCGAGTCACCGGTTGCCCGGCGTGATCGCCAACGGCGGACGCGCGGCTGCGCCCGAAAGGCCTCGCCTCTAGGCTCATACCGCCAACCCGCCCCTCGCACCACTCCCGCCGCCCGGAGGTGTCCCATCGCCACGGTCGCCAATTCCGGCAGCTCGATGGCCCAGGTGTTGCAGTTCGCCGAGTCGTACGTCACCGAGGACCTCGTGCTGCGCACCGCGCGCAGCCTGGCCCACGAGGTGGGCGTCGACGCGGTCACCCCGGGGGCCGGTGCCGCGCTGCGGCTGCTGGCCGCCGCCGGCAACGCCCGGGCGGTGGTGGAGATCGGCACCGGCACCGGGGTCAGCGGCGTCTGGCTGCTGCGCGGCATGCGCGCCGACGGGGTGCTCACCACCATCGACGTCGAGGTGGAGCACCAGCGGATCGCCCGCCGCATCTTCGTGGAGGCGGGTTTCCCGTCCGGCCGGACCCGGATCATCACCGGCCGGGCGCTGGACGTCCTGCCCCGCCTCGCCGACGGGGCGTACGACCTGGTCTTCGTGGACGCGGAGGTGACCGGGTACAGCGCCTGCGTGGACGCCGCGCTGCGGCTGCTGCGCCCGGGCGGGGTGCTGGCCCTCAACGGCGCGCTGGCCGCGGGCCGGATCGGCGATCCCGCCGCCCGCGACGTGGAGACGGTGACCGTGCGCGAGACGATCAAGGCGATCCGCGAGTCCGAGCACTGGGTGCCCGCGCTGCTCCCGGTCGGCCACGGTCTGCTGGCCGCGGTGCGCTGCTGAGCCGTCGCCGGGCCGCCGCCCGCCACGGCGGCGGACCCGGGCGGCGCGCCGCCGCGTGACCGGTCCCGCGCCGCCGCTCAGTCGAGCGTGGCCAGCCAGCGCAGCAGGCCGCGTACGCCCCACCCGGTCGCACCCTTGGTCAGCTCGGCGTCGTCGCCCTCGGCCCAGGACGGCGCGGACATGTCCACGTGCACCCACTGCTCGCGCAGCTCGCCGGTGAACTCGCGGAGGAAGAGCGCCGCGGTCACCGAGCCGGCGCCGGCGGCGGGCGAGCTGTGCAGGTCGGCCAGGTCGCTGCCGAGGTGTTCGAGGTAGTCGGCGGCCAGCGGCATTCGCCAGGCCGCCTCGCCGGCCGCCGCGATGGCGGCCAGCAGTTCGTCGGCCAACTCGTCGTTGTCGCTGTAGAGCGCGCCGGTGCGCTTGCCCAGCGCCACCGCGTTGGCGCCGGTCAGGGTGGCCAGGTCGACCAGCAGGTCGGGGCGCAGCTCGGCGGCCGCGTACGCGAGGGCGTCGGCGAGCACCAGTCGGCCCTCGGCGTCGGAGTTGGTGCTCTCGCTGGTCAGCCCGCCGTAGTGGCGGATGATGTCGCCCGGGCGGAAGGCGGACCCGCTGACCATGTTCTCGGCCAGCGGCGCCAGCGTGGTGACCCGCACCGGCAGCCCCAGCCTGGCGGCGCCCAGGGTGGCGGCGATCACGGCGGCGGCGCCGGCCATGTCCTTGCGCATCAGCTTCATCGCGTCCCGGGGCTTGATCGAGATGCCGCCGGTGTCGAAGGTGATGCCCTTGCCGACCAGGACGACGTGGCGCTTCGCGTCGGCCGGCCGCCAGTCCAGCTCGACCAGGCGGGGGCCGCTGGCCGAACCGCCGCCCACCGCCAGGATGCCGCCGAATCCCCCGGCGGCCAGCTCCTCGGGGCCGCGTACCCGCAGGTGCAGGTCGGGCGTGCCGGCGGCGGCGGCCTCGACCTGGCCGGCGAACCACTGCGGGTTCTTCACCGAGGACGGGGTGTTGGTCAGGTCCCGGGCCAGCCGGGTCGTCTCGGCGGTCGTCCGGGCCAGGTCGACCACCGCCCGGTACGCCTCGGCGTCGGCCACCAGCAGGTCGACCTCGCGCAGCGCCGGGGCCTCTCCGGCCTCGGTCAGCCGGAACCGGTACGAGGCGAGCAGCAGCCCCTCGACCAGGCCCCGGACCGCCGCCGGGGCGCCGTCGGGCAGCGCCACGACGATCCGTGGCTCGGCCCGGGCGGCCCGGGCCAGTGCCGCGCCCGCGACCCGCCACCCGTGCTCGTCGCCGTCGCCGACGCCGAGCAGCAGCAGCCGCTCCGGCGTGCGGGTCGGGCGCAGATGTTCCCGGGTCTGTCCGGCCCGGCCGGTGAGCCGGGCGGCCGGGGCCAGCGCGGCGGCCTCGGCCAGGACGTCGTCGGGAAGCGCCGACGGGGTCGGCACCAGCTCGGCGGAGGCTCCGACGTCGGCCGGCCCGCCGGGTCGGACGGGCAGGACGAGAGTGTCGAGCCGCTCCGGCCCGGTGGTCAGACGGATCGCCAGCACGCTGGACCGTACCTCCGAAAAGATCATGGGCGGGCAACTCCGGGCCCGCACCAGGGT
This sequence comes from Micromonospora sp. NPDC050686, assembly GCF_040654475.1. NCBI lineage: Bacteria > Bacillati > Actinomycetota > Actinomycetes > Micromonosporales > Micromonosporaceae > Micromonospora > Micromonospora sp. NPDC050686. Next base: position 19,506 of record NZ_JBFAID010000021.1, on the reverse strand, counting down.
GTGAAGGCCCTGAGCCACCGGCGGAGGCCGGTGGCTCAGGGATTGACGAATCGCCCGGACACAGCTGCCGCCCGGTACGCGCCGTCGATCAGCCGGCGGCTGCCTTCAGCGCGTCGCCGAGCGCGGTGGCCTCGTCGGGAGTCATCTCGACGACGAGCCGGCCACCACCCTCCAGTGGGACCCGCATGACGATGCCGCGGCCCTCCTTGGTGACTTCCAGCGGACCGTCGCCCGTCCGCGGCTTCATCGCCGCCATGTTGTCTCCCCTCAGACCTACACCTGGGTCGGTGGGTTGCCCCACAGCCTCTTCGTCGTAAACCGCCGCAGCCTTCGCGGGGGTGTCGACCAACGATTTTCCCTGATGAACACCGCCGGACCCAAACCGAAGCTGCATTGATGTAACAGCATCTAGCTTATCTTGAGAAGGCCTGTCACAATGTGCGGTCATGCAGGCACGGTCGGCACTCTTCGACCTGTACGGCGACCACCTCCGGCCGAGGGGTGGCCGCGCACCGGTCGCCGCCCTGGTCAAACTGCTGTCGCCGCTCGGGATCGCCCCTCCGGCGGTGCGCACCGCGGTCTCCCGGATGGTCCGCCAGGGCTGGCTCGACCCGCTCCGGTTGGCCTCCGGACCCGGATATTCGATCACACCAAAAGCGGCCCGGCGACTGGACGAGGCAGCCGCCCGGATCTACCGGACCGGACGGGTCAGCTGGGACGGCCGGTTCGACCTCCTGGTCCTCCAGGCCCCCACCACCCGGCGGGAGCGGCAGCGGCTGGCCGCCAACCTGAGCTACCTCGGCTACGGCACCCTCGACGAGCAGACCTGGGTGGCCACCCGTCCGGGCGAGGACGTGGACGTGCTGCTCACCGAGGCGGGGGTGCGCTACGAGCGGTTCAACGCCGCCCACCACGCGGGCACCGCGGGGGCGATGGGCGTGGTCCGCCGGGCCTGGGACCTGGCCGAGATCGGGCAGGCCTACGAGCGGTTCGTCGCCGAGCAGCGCCCGCTGCTGTCCGGGGTGACCGTGCGCAGCGGCGACGAGGAGGCGTACGCCGCCCGGTTCCGGCTGGTGCACGCGTGGCGTACCTTCCTCTTCCGGGACCCGCAGCTGCCCCCGGCGCTGCTGCCCGAGCGCTGGCCCGGCACCGCCGCGGCCAGCTTCTTCGACCGGCACGCGGCCCGGCTCCGGCCGGCCGCTGACCGGTACGTCGAGCAGTGCCTCGACGCCGCCGACCGGACCGCCCGACAGAAGGGTCGTTAGAACGTGACCGAGCCGCTGCTCGTCGACCGCACCGACGCCGTGGTGACCCTGACCCTCAACCGCCCCACGGCGATGAACTCGCTCGACGTGGCGCTCAAGGAGGCCCTCCGGGACACCCTGGCCGAGCTGGAGACCGACCGCTCCTGCCGGGCGGTGGTGCTCACCGGGGCGGGCGGCTCGTTCAGCGCGGGGCAGGACCTGCGCGAGCACGTGCAGACCCTGGAGACCGGCGCGACCAACCCGTTGGACACCGTGCGCGCCCACTACAACCCGATCGCGGCCCGGCTGGCGAACCTGCCCAAACCGGTCGTCGCGGCGGTCCGGGGGATGGCCGCCGGCGCCGGCGCCTCGCTGGCCTTTCTGGCCGACTTCCGGATCGGCGGCCCGAAGACCCGCTTCCTGATGGCGTTCGCCGGGGTCGGGCTCGCCGCCGACACCGGCGCCTCCTGGACGCTGCCCCGGCTGGTCGGCCACGCCAAGGCCGTCGAGCTGCTGATGCTCGCCGAACCGGTCTCCGCCGACGAGGCCGGCCGGCTGGGCCTGCTGAACACGCTGGTCGACGACGACGAGCGGGTGCTGCCGGCCGCGCAGGAGCTGGCCGCCCGGCTCGCCGCCGGCCCGACCGTCGCGTACGCGGCGATCAAGCGGCAGCTCTCCATCGCCGACGCCGGCACCCTCGCCGACGCGCTGGCCGCCGAGGCGCAGGCCCAGGCGATCTGCGGCGCCACCGCCGACCACCGGGCGGCGACCATGGCCTTCGTCGAGAAGCGGAAGCCGGTCTTCGAGGGCCACTGACCGCCCTCGCGGGGCGCCCGGTCAGCGGGCCACGTAGCCGCCGTCGATCGGGATGGTGTGGCCGGTGATCCAGGCCGCGTCGTCCGAGGCGAGGAAGAGCACCACCCCGGCCACGTCGTCCGGGGTGGGGATGCCGGGCTTCGGGTTGAACGACTCCATCTGCCGGCGCAGCTGGCCCGGGTCCGGGGCGCTGTCGATGAAGTGCTCGACCAACGGGGTCAGCACCACCGTGGGCGCGACCGCGTTGACCCGGACGCCGCGGGCCGCGTACTCGATCGCCGCGGAGCGGGTCAGGCCGATGATGCCGGCCTTGGTGAAGGTGTACGGGGAGATGTTCTCCTGGGCGGCCAGCGCGGTGGTCGACGAGGTGTTGACCACCGCGCCCCCGCCGCCCCGCAGCAGCGCCGCGATGCCGTACCTCAGCACGTGGAAGACGCCGTCGCCGTTGATCCGGCGGACCCGCTCCCAGTTCGCCACGTCCATCTCGTGCAGCGGCTGCTGCTGCCCGTCGATGCCCGCGTTGTTGAAGATCACGTCGAGCCGGCCGTACCGCTGCATCGCGTCCGCGACGCCCTGCTCCACCGAGGCCGCCTCGCCGGTGTCCACCCCGACCGCCCAGCCGTCCGGCAGTTCGGCCGCGACCTGCTCGGCCCCGTCCCGGTTGATGTCCGCGACCACCACCTTGGCGCCCTCCGCGGCGAACCGGCGGGCCGTGGCGGCACCGAGCCCGGAGGCGCCACCGGTGACGAACACGACCTTGTCCTGGAACCGCATCGGATCCCCCTCGGCGCGGGCCGGCGGCCGCCGGCCGTCCCCCGCACGGTAACCGGGGGCCGGTGGCTCAGTCGTCCTCTTCGGGATCCTGGTTGGCCACCTCGCCCAGCACGAACGCCTGCATGGCCAGCTCCTCGCCGGTCGGGGAGACGAAGGCCGGCAGCTCGCGGGGGCCCAACTCCTGGACGTACGACCAGAACAGGCCGACCGCCTCCGCCGGGGAGGCCGCCTCGATCGGCAGGTCCAGGCTGACCAGCCAGGACCGGCGGCGCGGGGGCGGACCCAGCCGGTCGGCCAGCCGTCGGAAGGTCGCCTCGTCCAGCGCGCTGACCGGCCCGGCCAGGGGCAGCTCCGCGACCGGCACCGGCGCGTCGAAGGCCCGCCGCGTGTAGGTCACCAGCAGCGCCACCGGACCCGACTCGGAATCCGGGTCCTCCGGGTCCTCCGGGGCCGCGCGCCCCGCCCGGCCGGCCGGACCCACCCGGCCCAGCGCCACCAGCCGGGGCGGCTCGTCGGCCAGCACCGCGACCCGGTCACCGGGCCGGGGCAGGGCCGCCTCCGCCAGGCCGGTGAGCTCCAGCACGTCGTGGTGGACGAGCCGCTCCGCCTCGTACCGGCCGGGGGGCAGCAGCACCGCCCAGGCACCCGCGCCGGTCGGGCCGCTGCCGTCCGGGTCCGTCGTACCGGTGATCCGGTGGTCGGTGTCGGTCATGCCCGCAATCCCATCACGGCCGGCCGGCGACCCGCCCGGCACGTCGGCCCGACGCCACCCGGATCACGCCCGGCTCGGCACGGGCGCCGGCACGTGGCAGCCGGCCAGGTGATCGTCGACCATCCCGGTGGCCTGCATCAACGCGTACGCGGTGGTCGGGCCGACGAAGCGGAAGCCCCGCTTCTTCAGGGCCTTCGCCAGCGCGGTGGACTCGGGGGTCAGCGCCGGCACCGCCGCGAACGACTCCGGCCGGGCGGCCCGGGCCGGCGGCGCGTACGACCAGAGCAGGGCGGAGAGCCCGGCGGGCAGCTCCAGCGCGGCCCGCGCGTTGGCCACCGCCGCCTCGATCTTGGCCCGGTTGCGGACGATCCCCGCGTCGGACAGCAGCCGGGCGACCTCCGCCGCGCCGTAGCCGGCCACCGCCTCGATCCGGAACTCGTCGAAGGCCAGCCGGAAGGCCGGTCGCTTGCGCAGGATGGTCAGCCAGGACAGCCCCGACTGGAACGCCTCCAGCGTCAGCCGCTCGTAGAGCGCGTCGTCGCCGTGCAGCGGCCGGCCCCACTCCTCGTCGTGGTACGCCGCGTAGTCGGGGGTGCTCGCCCCCCAGCCGCAGCGGGCCAGCCCGTCCGCACCGATCACCAGGTCAGTCACGTCCTACACGGTAGGCGGCCGCACCGACACCCGGTCAGGGCAGGCGGCCCTGCTCCACCAGGCGGCCGAACTTGCGCAGCGCCTGGGTGAGGCCGAACTTCGAGCCCGGCCAGAGCACCGGCCAGGCCACCCGGCCCGCCGGGCCGCCCGGCAGGTGGAACCACTCGTGCCAGACCACCTGGGTGCGGTCTCGCGCCATCGGGGTGCAGCGCAGCACGCCCGGGCCGCGCAGCATCCGGCCGCAGTGCACCACCCCGACCTCGTACGGGGCGTCCACCCGGACCACCCGCATCTCGTCCCGCAGCACCGCGGGCCCGACCGCGGTGACCGCCTCGACCAGGCTGCCCTCGCCGCCGTCACCCTCGACCACCCGCACGGTGGTGAACGGGATCCAGTCGGACTGCCGTTCCCAGTCGGTCAGCGCGGCGAAGACCCGCTCGGCCGGCGCGTCGACGATCACCGTCGCGGTCACCTCGCCGGCCCCGGGCCGGGCGGCCTCGCGCAGGCCGTCCCCGCCCTCCGGGCCGGTCACACCGACTCCGACCGGACCGTCTCGCCGGGCCGCCCGGCCGCCTCCGGAGCGTCGTCCGGCGCCGCCGCCCGGGTCGGCGCCTCCTCGGTCGGGTCCGTCACGGCCGTGGCCGCGGTCCGGTCGGCCGCCCGGGTCGACTCGCCCTCGGTCGGGTCCGCCACGCTCGTGGGCTCGGCCGGGCCGACGGCGGTCGCCCGGTCGGCGCCAGCCCTCTCGGTGGTCGCCCCGGTGGTGGTCGTCCCGGCGGTGCCCGGCCCGGCGCTGGTCGCCTCGGTGGTGGTCGCCTTGGTGGTGGTCGGGGCGCTGGTGTCGCCGTCGCCGGGCCCGTCGCTCGCCCGGTCGGTGACCCGGGCCGCGTCGCCCGCGCCCGCCTCGCCCGCGCCCGCCTCGCCCGCGCCCGCCTCGCCCGCGCCCGTGTCGACCGCGTCCGTGTCGTGCACACCCGCGTCGGCCGAACCCGACTCGGCTGAACCCGACTCGGCCGCAACCGCCTCGACCGCCTGCTCGCGGGCCTGCCGGAGCGCGTCGGCATCCGCCGTGCGCCCCTCGCGGAGCGCCGTGACCTCGGCCTCCAGCACGTCGATCAGCTCCGCTTTGTAGCCGATGTCGTACGCCGCCCTGCGCAGCGCCTGGTCGACCTGGGCCATCCGGTAGCCCCGCAGCGCGGTGTCGAAGCGGACCTCGCCGACGTCCGACTCGCGTAACGGGCGGGTGCCCGGCAGCGGGACCGCGCGCCCGTCCGGCTCGACCGGCGCCAGGCCGGGATCGCGGCCGGAGACCAGCACGGTCACCCCGAACACCACCGCCGCCACGGTCAGCGCGACGACCAGAAGGAGCAGAACCTGACCCATGGAGAGAATCGTGGCATGCGGATCGCGCCGGAGCGACCCCACCACCCGCTCCGGTACCGGGTCGTGCCGTCCGGCCACCGGAACCGCCCGGCGGCGGGAGGCGGCGGTGGACCGGTTAGCGTCGGGGGCACCGGCGGCGTGGCCGACGGCGGACGGGGAGGCGGGAGGCGCGGCATGGCCGGGACGCTGCGGCTGGGTGGGCGGACGTTCGCCCCCGGTGAGCTGGTGGTGATGGCGATCGTCAACCGCACCCCGGACTCGTTCTTCGACCGGGGCGCGACGTTCGCCGCGGACAGTGCCCTGCGGGCCGTCGAGCGGGCGGTGGCCGAGGGCGCCGGCATCATCGACATCGGCGGGGTGAAGGCCGGACCGGGCGAACAGGTCGACGTGGCCGAGGAGATCCGCCGGACCGTGGACACCATCGCCGCCGTCCGGGCCGCCTTTCCCGACGTGGTCATCTCGATCGACACCTGGCGGGCCGAGGTGGCGGTCGAGGCGGTCGCCGCCGGCGCGGACCTGCTCAACGACACCTGGTCCGGGGCGGACCCGGCGCTGGCCCGGGTCGCCGCGCGGACCGGCGCGGGGCTGGTCTGCTCGCACGCCGGCGGGCTGGCGCCGCGTACCCGGCCGCACCGGGCCGCCTTCGACGACGTGGTGGCCGACGTGGTGGCCACGGTGACCGGGCTCGCCGAACGCGCGGTCTCGCTCGGCGTACGGCGGGACGGCATCCTGATCGACCCGGCACACGACTTCGGCAAGAACACCCGCCACTCGCTGGAGATCACCCGCCGCCTCGGCGAGCTGGCCGACACCGGGTGGCCGCTGCTCGTCGCCCTCTCCAACAAGGACTTCATCGGCGAGACGCTGGACCTGCCGGTGGCCGAGCGGCTGGAGGGCACGCTCGCCGCGACGGCGGTCTCGGCCTGGCTGGGAGCCCGGGTGTTCCGCGCCCACCAGGTGGCGCCGACCCGGCGGGTGCTCGACATGGTGGCCTCGATCCGGGGCGACCGCCCGCCCGCGGCCACCCGACGTGGCCTCGCCTGACTGTCCCCCCACACCTGTTAAGCCCTCCTAACAGGTGGTGGGGGTCAACTCCAGCGGAGCACGTTCTTGCGCCACGCGTAGAGGATGCCGAGGGCCAGCACGCCCACGAAGACCGCCATCTCGACCACGGTCACCACCCCGAACCCGGGCCGGTCGAAGACCACCGCCCACGGAAAGAGGAAGACCGCCTCCACGGCGAACAAGACGTAGAAGAAGGCATACACGTAGTAACGGATCTGCACCTGGGCCCAGTCGCCGCCGACCGGGTCGAGGCCGCATTCATAGCTCGCCCGTTTGCCGACGGGTTCGGCCGGTCGGGCAGGACGTAACAACCGATTGGCCGAGAACGCCATACCGAAGAAGGCGACGCCGGCGAGCAGCAACAGCCCGAGCGTCAGGTAAGAGCCCAGGTAACCGGTCACGGTGGGTCAGCCTACCGTGCCGGAACGCGCAGCAGCCCGGACCTGTTACGCATTTGTTTCCATCCGGGCACTAGTGATCTGAGACAACTGTTACCGACGATAAACATCTTCACCCAGAGTCACGGAGGTCAGATGGCGCGCGACGACGACGTACGCCAGGTCGGCCGCGCCGGTCGGCGCAGCGGACCGGCGCTCGCGGTCGCCCTCGCCGCCGCCGGCGTGCTGGCCGCCGCCGCGCTGCCCGGCCCCGCGTCGGCCGCGCCGGTCCACCACAGCGCCGCCGTGGCCGCCGTGGCCGCCGTGGCCGCCGGTCTGAGCGTGGCACCGCCAGACCCGACCACCGAACCGGGCGGCGACGACCCCACCCCGGAGCCGACCGTCACCACCGACCCGGTGCCGACCAGCGCCCCGCCCACGGTGAGCCCGCCACCGGAGACCACCCCGCCGGCACCCACCACCACCGCCCCGACACCGACCACCACCGCTCCCTCCCCCGGCCGGCCGGCGCCCTCCACCACCTCGCCGACCGCGAAGGACCCGGTGCCGTCACCGCCGCCACCGCCGCCGGCCGCGCCGCCCGCCGGCCCGCCGGCCCCGGCGCAACCGCCGCGCGGCGAGCTGGGCGTCCGGGTGACCACCGAGGACTTGGTGCTGGACGACGGGTACTGGAACGCCCGCAGCACGCCGGCCACCCTGCGGGTCACCGTGGCCAACACCGGCACGCTCACCGAGCAGGTCCGGCTCGGCTACACGCTGCCGCTGGGACTGGACGGCGCCGGCACCCCGGGGTGCGCCCCGGTGGGCACCCGCACCTACCGCTGCGGGGAGTGGACGGCCGCGCCCGGCGCCCGGTTCAGCACCCTGGTCCGGGTACGGGTCAACGGCGACGCCTGGCGCCGGATGCCGCTCAGCGGCTCGGTACGGGTCACCGCGTACTCCCCGTCGGCGAGCGGCACGGCCGCCGACGACGAGGGCTTCGCGGTGCTCTTCCCGCCCGGCCCGCCGGTGCCCGGCATCTCGCTGCACGCCGATCCGCTGGCCTTCGACATCACCGGCGCCCCGAGCACGCTCGCCGTCCGGCTGCGCAACACCGGTCGGGTGGACGCGCGGGGGCGGATCGAGCTGACCCTGCCCGCCGGGGTGACCGTGCCGGACCTGCCGGCCGGCTGCACGGCGCAGCCGGATGGGCGTGCCCGGTGCGACGCCGGGCCGGTGGCCGCCGGCAGCAGCGTCGAGCTGCGGTTCACCGTGGCCGCGACCCCGGCGGCGCAGCGGCAGAGCCCGCTGGCCGGCGCGGTCTCCGGCCTGCTCGACCCGCGCAACGGGCCGTCCCGGATGATGCAGATGAGCTTCCGGATCACCGCCGCCGCGGCCCTGACCACGCCGCCGGTCGCCAGGGTCGCGCCGACCGGCTCGCAGGGCGTGCTGGCCGCGGCCGGGCAACGCGGCGCCGACGGCGGCGGCCTGTCGGTACGGCACACCGCCGTCCTGCTGGTCACGGTCTCCGGCCTGCTGGTGGTCCTCGCCCTCGGGTTGGCCACCACGTCGCTGCGCCGGCGGTTCACCGATCCGCCGGCCGCGCCGGCGCCGGGTTCCACCGACTGAGGCCGGGGTTCGCCACCGGGAGCGTGATCTGGATTACGGCGGGTGGCGGCAAACGTCGCGAATCGGCATATTCCATCGTGCGAACCTGTCCCGTACGTCGGGCCTCCGGCGGAGTCGCCCCGGCCATTCGACGTAGGCTCTGACTGAGAAACCAAGCGGGCCGGACCAGCCATCCGTGGGCCGGGCGCAGCGGCGCGTCAGGGAGGTCACGTGGCGGGGCACGGCGGGGTCACCATCATGTTCAGCCGCCCCCGAGAAGGCGCTGGACGAAACGAGGTGCAGGCGTGACCAAGCAGATCCGTCAACTGGACCGGGTGGTCATCCGGTTCGCCGGCGACTCCGGCGACGGCATGCAGTTGACCGGCGACCGGTTCACCTCCGAGACAGCGCAACTGGGCAACGACATCTCCACGTTGCCGAACTTCCCGGCGGAGATCCGCGCCCCCGCCGGGACCCTGCCGGGTGTGTCCAGCTTCCAGGTGCACTTCGCCGACTACGACATCCTCACCCCCGGCGACGCGCCCAACGTGCTGGTGGCGATGAACCCGGCCGCGCTCAAGGCCAACCTGGCCGACCTGCCGCGCGGCGCGGACATTATCGTCAACACCGACGAGTTCACCCGGCGCAACCTGGCCAAGGTGGGCTACGCGAGCAGCCCACTGGACGACGACTCGCTCGCCGGCTACGTGGTGCACCCGGTGGCGCTGACCTCGATGACGGTCGGGGCGCTGGCCGAGCAGGACGTGTCCAAGAAGGACGCCGAGCGGGCCAAGAACATGTTCGCCCTCGGCCTGCTCTCCTGGATGTACTCCCGGCCGTACGACTCCACCCTCCGGTTCCTGGAGCGCAAGTTCGCCGCCCGGCCCGAGCTGGTGGCCGCGAACGTGGCCGCCTTCAAGGCGGGCTGGAACTTCGGCGAGACCACCGAGGACTTCGCCGTCCGGTACGAGGTCAAGCCGGCGAAGATGCCGGCTGGGACGTACCGGAACATCACCGGCAACGCCGCCCTGTCGCTGGGCCTGGTCGCCGCCGGGGTCCGCTCCGGGCTGCCGGTCTTCCTCGGCGCGTACCCGATCACCCCGGCGTCGGACATCCTGCACGAGCTGAGCAAGCACAAGAAGTTCGGCGTGATCACGATGCAGGCCGAGGACGAGATCGCCGCGGTGGGCGCCGCCCTGGGCGCCTCGTACGGCGGCTCGCTCGGGGTCACCACCACCAGCGGTCCGGGCGTGGCGCTCAAGAGCGAGACCATCTCGCTCGCGGTGGCGCTGGAGCTGCCGCTGGTCATCGTGGACGTGCAGCGGGCCGGGCCGTCCACCGGCATGCCCACCAAGACCGAGCAGGCCGACCTGAACCTGGCCCTGTACGGCCGGCACGGCGAGGCGCCGGTCGCGGTGATCGCGCCGAAGTCCCCGTCGGACTGCTTCCACGCGGCCATCGAGGCGGCGCGGATCGCGCTGACCTACCGCACCCCGGTGATCCTGCTGTCGGACAACTACATCGCCAGCGGCTCCGAGCCGTGGCTGCTGCCCGACGTGGCCTCCCTGCCCGACCTGCGGGTCGAGTTCGCCAGCGCGCCCAACGGCGAGGACGGCACCACCTTCCTGCCGTACCTGCGCGACCCGGAGACGCTGGCCCGGCCGTGGGCCGTCCCGGGCACGCCCGGGTTGGAGCACCGGATCGGTGGCCTGGAGAAGGCCGACAAGACCGGCGACATCTCGTACGACCCGGCGAACCACGACTTCATGGTGCGTACCCGGGCGGCCCGGATCGAGACCATCCCGGTGCCGGACATCGAGGTGGAGGATCCGGACGGCGACGCCCGGGTGCTGGTGCTCGGCTGGGGCTCCACGTACGGGCCGATCGGGGCCGCCTGCCGGGGGCTGCGCCAACGCGGGCTCGCCGTCGCCCAGGCGCACCTGCGCCACCTGGCCCCGATGCCGGCCAACCTGGGCGAGGTGCTCCGCTCCTACGACCGGGTGGTCATCCCCGAGATGAACCTCGGCCAGCTCGCCCACGTGATCCGGGCGCGGTACCTGGTCGACGCGATCGGCTACAACCAGGTCCGCGGCCTGCCGTTCACCGCCGCCGAGCTGGAGACGATGCTGGAAGAGGTCCTGAAGAATGTCTGAGCCCGTCGCCCTCAAGCTCACCGCCAAGGACTTCAAGTCCGACCAGGAGGTGCGCTGGTGCCCCGGCTGCGGCGACTACGCGATCCTGGCCGCCGTCCAGCAGTTCATGCCGGAGCTGAACATCCCCCGGGAGAACATCGTCTTCGTCTCCGGGATCGGCTGCTCGTCGCGCTTCCCGTACTACATGAACACGTACGGGATGCACTCGATCCACGGCCGCGCGCCGGCGATCGCCACCGGCCTGTCGGTGTCCCGGCCGGACCTGTCGGTCTGGGTGGTCACCGGTGACGGCGACGCGCTGTCGATCGGCGGCAACCACCTGATCCACGCGCTGCGCCGCAACGTCAACCTGAAGATCCTGCTCTTCAACAACCGGATCTACGGCCTGACCAAGGGGCAGTACTCTCCGACCTCCGAGGTCGGAAAGATCACCAAGTCGACCCCGGTCGGCTCGGCGGACGCCCCGTTCAACCCGCTCTCGCTGGCGCTGGGCGCGGAGGCGACCTTCGTCGGCCGCACCATCGACTCGGACCGCAAGCACCTCCAGTCGGTGCTGCGGGCCGCCGCCGAGCACCAGGGCTCGGCGTTCGTGGAGATCTACCAGAACTGCAACATCTTCAACGACGGCGCGTTCGAGACGCTGAAGGAGCCGGCCACCCGGGACGACTTCCTGATCCGGCTGGAGCACGGGCAGCCGATCACCTTCGGCAAGGACGGCCAGTTCTGCGTCGTCCACCCCCCGGGCGGCTTCGGCCTGGAGGTCCGGGAGACGGCCACCACCGCGGCGGAGGAGATCGTGGTGCACGACGCCACGGTCGCCGACCCGGCGTACGCCTTCGCGCTGTCCCGGCTGCCCGGGCTGGACCTGCGCAACACCCCGATCGGGGTGTTCCGGAACGTCGACCGCCCGTCCTACGACGGCGTGGTGCAGGAGCAGGTGGCCACCGCGAGGGCCAAGGTCACCGAGACCCCCGAGCAGCAACTCGCCGCCCTGCTCGCCACCGGCGACACCTGGACCATCGGCTGATCCACCCGCAACAAGATCCGGACAACGACGAAGAGTGGGCCACTCCCGCGGGAGTGGCCCACTCTCTCCGTGCAGCAGGGGGTCAGGCGCGAGGGGAAGATGTGGTGGTGGCGGACGCGGTCGGGCGGTCGTCACGAACGTGGACCAGCATGTCGCCGGTCTCGATGACCGCGCCGGCCCGGTCCGCCAGGGTGACCACCTTGCCCCGCCGGACCAGCGCGATCACCAGCGACTCCAGCTCGCGTGGAGACCTGCCCACCTCGTGCCGTTCGGCCGAACGCATCGCCAGCGCCATGCCCTGACCCGGGGTGAGCAGGTCCTCCACCACGTCGATCAGGGGCGGCGCCGAGGTGGAGAGACCGAGCAGCCGGCCCGCGGTGGCCGACGAGACGATCACGTGGTGCGCGCCGCTCTGCCGCAGCAACGGGGCGTTCTCCGCCTCGCGGACCGCCGCGATGATCCGGACCTGGCCGGCGGTGAGCTGCCGGACGGTCAGCGCCACCAGCACCGACGCGTCGTCGCTGTCGGTCGCGATGATCACCGACTTGGCGGTACGGACGTGCGCCTCCTCCAGCACCGTGGAGCGGGTCGCCGAGCCCTCGATCGCCACCAGGCCGGCCGAGGTGGCCTGCCGCAGCGCCGCGCCGTTGCGCTCCACCACCACGATCCGCGACTTGTCGAGACCGTTCTCCAGCAGGGCGGTGACCGCGCTACGGCCCTTGGTGCCGTAGCCGCAGATGATGACGTGATCCTTCACGGTCCTCCTCCACCGCGACAGGCGACGGCCGGTCCGGTACTGCTCGGTCAGCACTTCCAGGGTGGTGCCGACCAGGATGATCAGGAAGATCACCCGGGCGGGCGTGATGAGCAGGACGTTCGCCAGCCGGGCCGACTGGGACACCGGGGTGATGTCGCCGTACCCGGTGGTGGAGAGCGACACCACCGCGTAGTAGAAGCAGTCGAGGAGGGTCAGGCCGTCCTCGTTGACGTCGCGGTAGCCGTCCCGGCCGATCCAGACCACGCCGACCGCGAGGAACACCAGACCCAGGGCGGCGAGCAGGCGCAGACTCAGCGCGCTCAGCGGCCCCCGCCGTTGCGCGGGAAAATGGATCACTCTCGGACCCACCCCGCCACCGTCACCTGCACGAGCACAACATAGCCCGTGCCGAGGATTCCGCACGGCGGGGTCGCCGACCGGGGCCGACGCGGCCGACCGGGGCGGGGCATGATGGTGAGGTCGGCGAGGTCGAGGCGCGAGAGCGAGGTCCGCATGTCGTTGCTGCGACGGGTGATCGGCGGGGTGCTGCGGCGGATCAGGCTGCGGCAGCGCCGCACGCTGCGCGAGGTGGCCGAGGCCGCCGGCGTCTCGCTGCCCTACCTCTCCGAGGTCGAACGCGGTCGCAAGGAGGCCTCCTCCGAGGTGCTCGCCGCGATCTGCCGCGCCCTCGGGATCAACCTCTCCGACCTGCTCGAAGAGGCCCGCAACGACCTGCGCCGGGTGGAGCCGCGCATCCCGGCCGCGCCGCGGGCCGGCGCGGGGCGACCGGAGCCGTGGGCTGCCCGCCAGCCGGTCGCCGGCGCGAACGTGCCGGCCGGCCGCCAGCCGGCCGGGCCCGGCGTACGGGTCGGCTTCCATGCCCCTGCGCCCCGGCAGCACCTCGCCCGCCCGACCGCGCCGGCGCCGCAGGTGGGTGCCGCGCTGCCGCACGTGGTGGCCGCGCTGCCCCGCATCGGGGACCCGCTCGGCGCCCCGCCGGCGGCGCGGCTCGGCTCGCCGGTGGGCGGGGCCGGGCTGCGGGTGTGGCTGACCGCCTCCGCGCCGGCCGGGCGCACCGGTCCGCGTACGTCGGCGGTGCTGGCCCGGCGGCGGGCCCGGGCGCGCCGGCGGCGGCTGACCGCCGGATAGCCGGCGCGGTTCTGCCCACGGCGGATCTGCCCCCGGCAGAACCGCTGGGGCCCTGGCCACACCGCGCCGCAGGCTGGAGGGGCCGGTCCCGGGGCGGCGTAGGTCGCCCGCCGGCGCGGAGGGCGGTCGTGATGTTCGACAACGGCGTACGGATGTTGGACGGTGGCCAGCCGTCCTTCGGTGACCAGGTGTTCGAGCGGCTGCTGCGGGAACGCATCGTCTTTCTCGGCACCGAGGTCACCGACGGGTCGGCGAACCAGATCTGCGCCCAGATCCTGCTGCTCGCGGCGGAGGACAGCGACCGCGACATCACGCTCTACATCAACTCGCCGGGCGGCTCGGTCACGGCGGGGATGGCCGTCTACGACACCATGCGCTATGTGAAGAACGACGTGGCGACCCTGGCGCTGGGGCTGGCCGGCTCGATGGGGCAGTTCCTGCTCTGCGCGGGCGCGGCGGGCAAGCGGTTCGCGCTGCCCCACTCGCGGATCATGATGCACCAGCCATCCGGCGGCTTCGGGGGCACCGTCGCGGACATCACCATCCAGGCCGAGAACATGCTGCACGTCAAGCGGACCATGCAGGAGCTGATCGCCCGGCACAGCGGCCGTACGTTCGAGGAGATCCAGCGCGACTCGGACCGGGATCGCTGGTTCACCGCCGAGCAGGCCCGCGAGTACGGCCTGATCGACCAGGTGATCAGCTCGGCCGTCGAGATCGGTCGCTGACCGGCCGGCCGGCACGGGGGGCCGGCGCCGGAGGGCGGCCGGCGGGGAGGACCCGCCGGCCGGTGCGGCACCTCGATCGCCCGGTCGCAGCGGATGTCGACCCCCTGGTTGAAGTACGAGTAGACGCCGAGTCCCCACGCCTCGTGCCGGCGCACGTGATCGGCGACCTGGTACGAGGCCCAGCCCCGGCCGTTCGGGCCGGACCAGGCGGCCTGGCTCGGCGGGTCGTAGGGCAGCTCGCTCTGGTAGAAGACGGTCCGCCCGCGCTCGCCGTTCCACACCGTCTGGTACCGCTGGTAGTGCTCGACGAAGAGCCCGTACGCGGTCACGTCGTCGCCGTTGACCACCACGCCGGTGGTGGCGGTGTTGGCATCCCAGCCGATGCCGTCGCCGTGGTCGCCACGCCACGCCCAGATGTTGTCCACGATGGTGTGGTCGCTGTTGACGACCAGGCTGGTCCGGGCCCGGCCGACCCACGGTCCGCCGATCCGGAAGAAGACGTCGTGCAGCGAGGTCGGGTTGCCGGCGGCGGTGCGCCGCCCGTGTTCCCGGCCCACCTCGACC
Source organism: Micromonospora sp. NPDC050686 (assembly GCF_040654475.1). Lineage (NCBI taxonomy): Bacteria > Bacillati > Actinomycetota > Actinomycetes > Micromonosporales > Micromonosporaceae > Micromonospora > Micromonospora sp. NPDC050686. The sequence continues at coordinate 4,498 of NZ_JBFAID010000021.1, read as the reverse complement.
AGCACCTCGGACTCGACCGGGCCGGCGTCGACCAGCACCCCGGCGATCCGCACCCCGGGCACGTCCTCGATCCGCAGCGCGGCGTCCCCGGTGGCGGGCGCCAGGCTGGGCATGCCCAGGCCGAGCACGACGGTGTCCGGGTGCTTGACCCGCAGCGCCCGGTCCAGGTGGTAGACGCCGGGGGTGAGCAGCAGGTGCCGGCCGGGACGGGACAGTTCCTGGTTGATCCGCTTGGCGCTGTCCGTGGGCCGGGCCAGGTAGAAGTCGCTCAGCGGCAGCGACCGGACGGCCCCGGCCCCGCCGGCCCAGGTGGTGTGCGGCCGGCCACGAGGTCAGAGGTGAGGACGACGAGTTGCCGGGTGGCCCGGGTCATCGCCACGTAGCGGTCGACTGCGCCCTCGACACCGGTGCCGAACGCCTCGGGGTCGACGAGGACGACCAGGTCGAACTCGAGCCCCTTCGCCAGCTCGGGAGTCAGCGAGCGGACCCGGGCCGTCTCGCGGAACGTGGGATCGCCGATGACACACGCCGTCCCCTCGGGGTGCGCGGCGAGCCAGTCGTCGAGGATCCGGCCCAGCTCCGACGCGGACCCGTGCCCGACGGGCACCTCGCCGTCGCGGACGGACGTCGGCACGTTGGCGTCCGGCAGCACGGCCCGGATGACCGGCTCGGCCTCCGCCATGACCTGCTTCGGCGTCCGGTAGTTGATGCCCAGGGAGGCCAGGCTGATCCGGTCGAACCCGACCCGGGCGAGCCGTTCCTGCCACGACTCCGGGAACCCGTGCCGGGCCTGGGCGCGGTCCCCGACGATGGTGAAGCTGCGCGACGGGCAGCGGAGCAGCAGCATCTGCCACTGCGCGTCGGTCAACTCCTGGGCCTCGTCCACCACGATGTGCGCGAACGGGCCGGCGAGCCGGTCCGGGTCGGTGTGGAGCAGTGCGTCCTCGTCGACCAGGGCGTCCCGCAGGTCCTGTCCGTGCAGCATCGTCAGCACCCCCTCCCCGTCGTCGTACGCGTCGGCCTCGATCAGGTCGTCGACGACCGTGGCCATCCGGGCGCGTTCGGCGGCGACGGCTGCCTCGTGGCGGCGCCGGCGTGCGGACGCCTCCCGGTCGCCGAGCCGCTGACGCGCCGCGTCCAGCAGCGGCAGGTCGGCCACCGTCCAGGCCCGGGGGTCGTCGCGTTGCAGCTTCCGGATCTCGTCGACCGTGAGCCAGGGGGCGCACCGACGCAGGTACGCGGGAACCGACCAGAGATCGGCGACGAGGTCGGTCGGGTCGAGCAGCGGCCAGGCCCGGCTGAACGCGGTGGCCAGCTCGCGGTCGCGCAGCAGCGACCGGCGGACCAGCTCCGCCGGTTCGTCGCCGGAGTACTTGTCGACCAGGATGGTGAGCAGTTCCGCCCAGATCTCGTCGCGCGCCTCGTTGTGCGGGGTGCCGGGGCCCGGCGCCTGGAACGCCTCGGCCCAGTCGCCGGCACTCAACCAGATGTCCGAGTCGTCGGTCGGGACCGTCATGCCCCTGGCCGGCGGCTCCTCGTAGAACCGGACGGCCGCCTCGACGGCCCGCACCAGGTCCGCGGACGACTTCAACCGGGCCACGTCCGGGTCGGTCTCGACCCCCGCCGTGGCCCCCTCCGGGACGAGGTCCCGCAGGGTGCAGATCTGCACGTCCTCCTCCCCGAGGCTGGGCAGGACATCGGAGACGTACGCCAGGTAGGGCTGGTGCGGGCCCACGAACAGCACCGCACCACGGCGGCGGCCCAGCCGAGGATCGGCGTAGCGGAGGTACGCGGTGCGGTGCAGGGCGACGACCGTCTTCCCCGTACCCGGACCGCCGTCGACGACGAGCGCGCCGCTCGACCCGGCGCGGATGATCGCGTCCTGGTCGGCCTGGATGGTGCCGAGCACGTCCCGCATCCGGTGCGACCGCGAGCCGCCCAGGCTGGCGATGAAGGCGGACTGGTCGTCGAGCGCGGCGTGCCCGACCAGCCCGTCCGCCGTGAACACCTCGTCCCAGTAGTCGCTGATCCGGCCCCGGGTCCAGCGATACCTGCGGCGGCTGGTCAGGCCCATCGGGTTGGCGTGCGTCGCACCGAAGAACGGCTCAGCCGCCGGGGTACGCCAGTCGAGCAGCAACCGGCGGCCGGCGCCGTCGATGAGGCCGAATCGACCGACGTACACGGGCTCCTCGCCGTCCGCGACCATGCGCCCGAGGCACACGTCCAACCCGAAGCGACGCAGGGCGCGCAGCCGAGTGGTCAGCCGGCGGACCTCCTGGTCCCGGTCCAGCGCCCGGCGGCCCTTGCCGCCAGCCTCCCGGCGGGCGGCGTCGAGCCGGTCGGACAGGTCGGCGATCGACCGCTGGAGGCTCTCCGCGACGGCCGCGAAGTGCCGCTCGTCGGCGGCGATCAATGCCGGGTCGGCCTTGGCGGCGAGGCGGCCGGGAAGGTCGAACGCACTCTTGGTCATGTCGTACGTCGGCAACTCGCGCATCTCGCGCATCTCGCGTCCCCCATTTGCGTAGATTCTGCGCTTCGGCCGACGATTGTGCGCCAGAACCGGGGCCTTGCCACAAGCCCCCGGTCGCGCTATACGTTAAGAGTGGCAGGGATTTTCCCCTGCCTTTTTGATGCGAAGCCCTCGCTCCACTCGTCGTGGCCGAGCGGGTAGCCCGCGACGTAGAAGCAGTCCGGTTCCTCGCGGAAGCCCGGCGGCGCCCTGGCTTGCCGCGTCCGCACCTCGGCTCACGCGTCCGGCGTCACACTCCGCCCTGGTCCCAGACCAGCTCGCCGGCTTCGTCCAGATGGGTTGCGGCCGCCCGTCGAGCGACCGCACATGCCAGAGCAGGAAGACCTCCATGCGGCCGGACGTCATCCAGGCGCGTGAAGCCTGCTCAATCGGCTTGCGTCGCGCGCCGCCCGTGCCCGCCGGCTACTCGCCGATGGCTGGCCCGTCGGAGCCGGCCTGGCGCTTGGCCCGCCAGTCGGGCTGTCGCCCCGAGGCGGCACTGGAGGCAGCCAGGGAAGCACCTCGTCGGGCACCGGGCGACGCTGACCGAACGGCCGGACGTGATTGTTGATCAAAGGTGTGACCTGGTGCCCCCGGCAGGATTCGAACCTGCGACACACGGTTTAGGAAACCGTTGCTCTATCCCCTGAGCTACGAGGGCGCGAGGGCCCAGTCTAGCGACCTGGGCGTTCACCTGGGGTGGCAGGGAGTGGCCCACGTTCACCCACGTTCCCCGGACCACCGTTCTCCCAGCCCAGGAGCACACCCCGAGCACACGAACCCCGGTTTGCGACCGGCGGTCGGCTGCGGTGACCCGCGTTGGCACCGGTTGCCCCCCGTTGGCATCCGTTGGAGAGCACACACTGCGCACATCATCGAGGGTCATGACTACGCTGCCCCGCCAGGGGCCCGCCAGCAGGCAGGAGTGTGGCTCGGCGGCAATCTCCGGCGAGCAGGTCGTCGAGGTAGTTTGGCGCGCCCACACTGATCTGGCCGTGCGCGCCGCGGCGGACAACCAGGGCAATGGCACTCGGGCCAGGTGGCGACTGCGCCGACGGTGAGCCTCATCGTGATCAAAGGGGGCCTGAGCAGGCCCGCAGCGGCGTGTCGGTGTTCCAGGAGGACGAAGCTCGCGGTAGGACAGTAGTCGACCAAGACGCACCGCCCAGCACGGGAGCTTCGTTGCTGAACTGTTCTGCCAGCATCCCGCTGTCCACGCGCAGCCTGACCCGCCGTCCGAGCTGATCAGCAGCCGCCACCGCGCGCTGCGCGGCCGTTGGCGTCGGCTGCCCGCGCCGCAGCAGGCGCTGATGACCCTGGCCACCTGCGCAACAGCGATACCCTCACCCGCCCCGCGACCGTGAGCGCCCTTCAGTAAGCACCAATGGGCTGAAAGCAGAGCAAACCGGCGGCCGGGTGTCGGGTTAGCGACGATATGCCCGCAGGCGCCGGTGCCTCTCGAAGGCGCCGCTCGCGGCCGTCGACATCGCCGTGCGCCGTCTGCCCACTCTGGTGATCGCCATAGCGGCAGCGGCGGTCTTCGCCATCCTCGGTGCCGAGGCGGCCATGGCCGCTGACGGGCGGCGGATCGTCATCGCTGCCGCGGCCGGCGCGGCGGTCGGCGGCGGATACCTGCTGCTCGCCCTCCTCGCCGGCAGCGGCATGGGACTCGGCGAGGTACGGCTCGCCGCTCAAGTGGCTGGCAAGCAGCTGCTGGAGCGGCTGCTGATGTGGCAGGCGCACTCATTCCCGGAGCCCGTTTAACTCGAAGCGTCTCCAGAATGAAGAGCTTCAGCAGGACACGATACGTTCGCGGGTGGGGCGTAACCAAGGTCAAATGGAGGGCATCCGTTAGCCGCAATCGCAGCTACTCACTGAGCCTTTCCGAGTAACGGTTGGTGGCGTTGGGTGATCACGTTGTGCGGTCGTGGTCGATGTGGAGCAGGACCAAGGCGGCAGCGGTGATCCGGCCGATGCTCCAGGGACACA
>NZ_JBFAID010000020.1:0-91986 GCF_040654475.1 Micromonospora sp. NPDC050686 | reverse complement strand
CGTCGCTGCGACGTCCTGTTCGCCATGCTCCGCGACAAGATCCCCTACCAGCCAAGGCCCGCTGCTGCTTGACAAAACCCATAGGGACACCCCCCGGGTCGTCGCGACAGCGCCGGCCGGAGTGGGCAGAATCGATGGATGAGTGCTCGCCGGTGGCTGCTCGCCGACCAGCTCGGTCCACATTTCCTCGACGACGACCGCCAGCCGGTGCTGCTGATCGAGGCGCGGGAGGTGTTCGCGCAGGCGCCGCTGCACCGGCAGAAGGCGCATCTGCTCCTCTCCGCGCTGCGGCACCGGGCCGCTGAGCTGGGCGACCGCGCGCTGGTGCTGCGCGCCGGCACGGTGCGGGAGGCGCTGGCCCGGGTGCGGGGTCCGGTCGAGGTGTGCCACCCGACCTCCCGCAACCTGCTGGCCCTGACCCGCTCGGTGCCGGGGTTGACCGTGCTGCCGCCGCGCGGCTTCGTCACCGACCTGGCGGAGTTCGCCGACTGGGCGGACCGCTGGCGCGGTCCGCTGCGGATGGCCGACTGGTACCGGCACGCCTGCCGGCGCCACGGGGTGCTGGTGGACGGCCCGCGCCGGGACCGGCCGGGGGGCCGCGCCGAGCCGCTGGACGTGCCTCCACCACCTCCGGTGGTGGAGGACGAGATCGACGCCGAGGTGCGCCGCGACCTGGACCGCTGGGCGGCCGACGGGGCACGGTTCGTGGGCCGCGACGCGCCGCGCCGGTATCCGGCCACGCACGCCGAGGCGCAGGCCCGGCTGGCGCACTTCCTGCGGCACCGGCTGCCCGAGCACGGCCGGTACGCCGGGGTGATGAGCGCCGACGACCCGCTGCTGGCGCACAGCCTGCTCTCCTCCTCGTTCAACCTCGGCCTGCTCGACCCGGAGCCGGCGATCCGGGCCGCCGAGCGCGCCTGGCGGGAGGGGGCCGCCCCGCTCTCCTCGGTGGAGCCGTTCGTCCGGCAGCTGTTCGGCTGGCGGGAGTTCCTCTGGCAGCTGTACTGGTATCTCGAACCGCGCTTGCGGGGGCCGGACCGGCTGGCCGCCACCGAGCCGGTGCCTGAGTGGTTCCGGGAGCTGGACGCCGACGCGGTGGAGGCGCGTTGCCTGGCGGACGCGCTGGCCGGGGTGCGGGACCGGGCCTGGGCGCACCAGCCGCAGCGGCTGCTGGTGCTGGGCAACTACGCCCTGCAGCGGGGCTGGCGGCCGGCCGCGCTGGTGGACTGGTTCCGCGACTCCTTCGTCGACGGCGCCGACTGGGTGATGAACGCGACCGTCATCGGCATGAGCCAGGACGCCGACCTGGCCCGGGTGGACACCCGGCCGTACGCGGTGGACGGCAGCTACATCGACGAGGTCAGCGACTACTGCGCCGGCTGCCGCTACCAGCCGGAGCGGGTGCTCGGCGACGCGGCCTGCCCGTACTCCGGGGGGTTCGAGGCGTTCCTGCACCGCAACCGGGAGCGGCTGGCCGGTGACCCGCGGCTGGCCGCGGAGCTGGCCGACCGGACCGACCCGCAGCGCCGGGAGGCGGTGCTGGCCCAGGAGGAGAAGCGCGGCGCGAACCCGCCGTGACCCGGTTCAGTCGACGGCGGCCGGGTCGGCGGGCGCCGGGCGGGCGGCCGTGCGGTTGAGCCCGACGGCCAGCACCCGCCCGTACGACGCGGGCGCGAGCCGGGCCAGCAGGTCCGGCAGCTTCGCCGACCAGCCGATCAGCACCCGGCCCCGCCGGCGGGTGACACCGCGCAGGATGATCTCGGCCGCGGTGGCGGGCGGGATGGACAGCAGCTTCTCGAACTGCCGGCGGCCGGCCTCGTACTCCGGAATGGGCACGCCGCTGCCGATTCGGGCGCTGGCCGCGATCCGGGTGGCGATGCCGCCGGGGTGCACGGAGGTGACGCCGATGCCCTCGTCGACCAGCTCGTGCCGCAGCGCCTCGGTGAAGCCGCGCACCGCGAACTTGCTCGCCGCGTAGGCGGCCTGCCCGGCCGGGGCGATCAGCCCGAACAGGCTGGAGATGTTCACCAGGTGCGCGCCGGGTTCGGCCTTGAGCGCGGGCAGCAGCGCGTGGGTCAGCCGCACCACGGCCCGGAAGTTGATGTCGACCACCCATTCGAACTCGTCGAGGGTGACCTGGTCGAAACGGCCGCCGAGCGCCACGCCGGCGTTGTTGACCAGCAGCCGGATCCGCGGGTGGCGGGCGCGCAGCTCGGCGGCGGCCCGGTCGGTGGCGTCCGGGTCGGCCAGGTCGACCAGGTGGGTGTCGACCCGGCGGTCGGGGTGCGCGGCGCGGATCGCCGCGACCACCGTGTCGAGGCGTTGCGCGTCCCGGTCGAGCAGGACCAGCTCGGCGCCGCGGCGGGCCAGGCCGTGGGCGAGGGCCTCGCCGATGCCGCTGGCGGCGCCGGTGACCACGGCGGCCCCGCCGAGGAAGACGAAGTCGCGCATGGGTACGGCTCCTTTCCGCCGGCCGGGGTGGGACCGGCCGGTCAGCCGACGGGGGTGTCGGCGGGCTGGGCGCGTTCGCCCGCGGCGGCGGGCGGGGTGGTGGTGGCGCGGGCGAAGCGGACGCCGGCGTCGGCGAGTCTGCCGTGTCGCATCAGCAGCACGTCGCGGGGGTAGTTCTGGTGCAGCCGCCACGGCGCGGCCGGCCCCTGCTTGGGCAGCTGGTCGACGGCGCGCAGCACGTACCCGGACTTCAGGTCGATGATCGGCTCGAGGTCGTCGGTGTCCGGGGCGAGCGGGGTGACGATCTGCTGGCCGGTGGCGTCCAGGTGACGCAGCAGCCGGCAGACGTACGTGGCGACCAGGTCGGCCTTGAGCGTCCAGGAGGCGTTGGTGTAGCCGATGGTCATGGCGAAGTTCGGCACGCCGGAGAGCATCATGCCCTTGTAGGCCACGGTCCGGGCCAGGTCGACCTCCCGGCCGTCGACGGCGAGGCTCATCCCGCCGAGGGCGAGCAGGTTCAGCCCGGTGGCGGTGACCACGATGTCGGCGGGCAGTTCCGCGCCGGAGGCCAGCCGGATGCCGTGCTCGCTGAACGTGTCGATGGTGTCGGTCACCACGGCGGCCCGGCCGGCGCTGAGCGCGTCGAACAGGTCGCCGTCGGGCACCACGCACAGCCGCTGGTCCCAGGGGTCGTAGCGGGGTGAGAAGTGCCGGTCGACGTCGTACCCGGCCGGCAGCCGGCCCGACGCGGCCCGGCGCAGGAACCGCTTCACCAGGGTCGGGGCGCGCCGGCTGAGCTGGAAGTTGGCCACCCCCAGCAGCACGTTCTTCCAGCGCACAACGGCGTAGGCGGCCTTCGCCGGCAGCCGGCGCCGCAGCGCCTCCGCCAGCCCGTCGCGCGAGGGCAGCGCGATGACGTACGTCGGTGAGCGTTGGAGCATGGTGACGTGGGCGGCCCGCTCGGCCATCGCCGGGACCAGGGTGACCGCGGTGGCGCCGCTGCCGATCACCACCACCCGCTTGCCGGTGTGGTCGAGGTCCTCGGGCCAGTGCTGCGGGTGCACCAGCCGGCCGGCGTAGCGCTCGACGCCGGGGAACTCGGGGGTGTAGCCGGCGTCGTAGCGGTAGTAGCCGGAGTTGGTGAAGAGGAACGAGCAGGTGAGGACCACGTCCTCGGCGGTGTCGTCGCGGTGGGCGTACACGGTCCAGCGGGCGGTGGCGCTGTCCCACTCGGCGCGTACCGCCCGGTGGTGGAAGCGGATGTGCCGGTCCACGCCGTACTCGCGGGCGGTCTGGCGCACGTAGCCGCGGATGGCGTCGCCGTCGGCGATGGCCTTCGGGTCGGTCCACGGCTTGAACGAGTAGCCGAGGGTGTACATGTCGGAGTCCGAGCGGACGCCCGGGTAGCGGAACAGGTCCCAGGTGCCGCCGATCGCGCCGCGCGCCTCCAGCACCGCGTACGACCGGTCGGGGCAGTCGCGGGTCAGGTGGACCGCGGCGCCGATGCCGGACAGCCCGGCACCGACGATGAGCACGTCGACGTGGTCGGTGGGCATGGCGTCTCCCGGCGCGTGACGGGGCAGTGCCCCGGACCCTATCCGGTGGTGCTGGCCTGCGCCCAGGTGCGCGGCACCAACGCCGAGGTACGCCGGCTCTGGGCCGACGTCCTCGAACGCTGGGTGCAGGCGGTGCAGGGCGCGATCGAGGCCGAGCGGCGGCGCGGCGCGGCCCCGGACGGGTTGCCCGCCCGGGACCTCGCCGGTTGAGCGTCACCCGGTCCGGGTGAACTCCATGATCCAGTTGGTTTCCCAGGTGCGTTCGCCGTCGGTGGAGAACGCCTGCTCCCACCGGCAGGAGGTGGGGGTGATCTCCGACCAGATGAACCGGCAGCGCACCGGCCGCCCCGCGTCGGTGTCGTCGGCGTAGAAGGTGCCCACGCCGTCGACGAAGCGCCCCACCACCGGCGGCAGTTCCAGCACCCCGCGGCGGCTGTTCATCCAGTAGATGGACCAGAGCCCGGTGGCCGGGTCGAGGATCCGCACGGTCGAGCCGGAGAATCCCTGGGTGGGGCAGCGCATCTCGTCGAAGCTGCCGGCCCCGTCGAAGAACGAGTGGGCGACGTGACTGGCGGGGAACACGTCCCAGTCGTCGGCGCCGACGTGCCGCTCGCGCAGCCGTCGGTTCGTCACGTCCCAGGTCCCGACGAGGAAGTCGAAGTCGCCCATCAGGATCCCACCGTCCCCTCGGCGCGGCTGTCGGCCAGGTAGCCGGCCAGGTCCGGCCGGTCCGGGGCGAGGACGTGGCGGACCCAGGCGGCCCGCTCGTGCTCCAGCACCCCGAGTTCCCAGACGCAGCCCACGCCGGGCCGCTCCAGCGGCACGAAGTGCGCCGGGTCGTCGTCCGGGCAGTCCAGCGCCGGCTGGCCGGCGATCGCGATCCGGCACTCCACGACGTTGTCGAAGAACCAGCTGTACGCCAGCAGGTACGCCCCGGTGTCCGCGCCCCGGTGCAGCACCACCCAGCTCGCCGGCGGGGTGCCGCCGTCCGGGTCGGGCAGCAGCTTCGGCAGGTACGCGTACGCCGCCTCGACGACGGCGGGTTCGAGCCGGCGCTCCGGCTGGTCTATGTGATAGCGCTTGACCTGCCGGCCGGCGACCTCGACGGTCCCGGGCACGGTCAGCTCCTTGTCGTGGAAAGCCATGCCGGTACGGTAGGACCACTTCCCTGACAGCTACTGTCAGCAGATGCGCGCCAGTCGCCTGCTGTCGATCATGTTGCTGCTCCAGGCCCACGGCCGGCTGACCGCCGCTGCCCTCGCCGCGCGGCTGGAGGTGTCGGTCCGCACCGTCTACCGGGACGTGGAGGCGCTGCACGCCGCCGGGATCCCGCTCTACGGCGAGGCCGGGCACGCCGGCGGCTACCGGCTGGTCGACGGCTGGCGGACCCGGCTGACCGGCCTCACCGCCGAGGAGGCCGAACGCCTCGTCTTCGCCGGGCTGCCCGGGCCCGCCGCCGAGCTCGGCTACGACGCCGTCGTCGCCACGGTCCAGCACAAGCTGCACGCCGCCCTGCCCGGCCCGCTCGCCGACCGGGTCGCCGAGCTGCGGCAGCGCTTCCACCTCGACCCCGCCGGCTGGTACTCCGACGGCGACGCCTCGGCGCACCTGCCGGCCGCCGCCGACGCGGTCTGGCGGCGGCGCCGGGTCCGGGTGCGGTACCGCAGCTGGACCGGCGAGGTGACCCGGGTCCTCCACCCGTACGGCCTGGTGCTCAAGGGCGGCCGCTGGTACGTGGTGGCCGCCCGGCCGGACCGGCGGGAACCGGCGGCCTACCGGGTGAACCAGATCCTGGCGCTGGTGCCCCTCGACGAGACCTTCGACCAACCCGGGGAGTTCGACCTGCCGGGCTGGTGGCGGGCGCACGTGGCCGACTTCCGGTCCCGGCTGCACCGCGACGAGGCCACCATCCGGCTCTCGCCGCGGGGGCGGGAACGGCTGCGCGAGATCGCCAGCGACGTGGTGGTGGCCGCGGCGGACCGCACCGCGGAGCCGCCCGACGCGGCGGGCTGGGTGCGCGCGACCGTACCCATCGAGTCGCTGACCCACGCGCACGGTGACCTGCTGCGGCTCGGCGCGGAGGTGGAGGTGCTCGCCCCCGCCGCGCTGCGCGACCGGCTCGCCGCCACCGCCGCGGCCCTCGCCGCCCTCTACGCCCCCGCTGTGCAAGGAGGCGCCCCCGCTTAACGCATCCGGTGGTACCGGGGCCTCCGCTCAACCCGGTCAGCGTGACTCGCGCAGGGCCGCGCCGAGGGCGGCGACGCCCCGCTCGATGTCGCCGGCGGGGTTGGCGGCGTAGCCGAGGACCAGGCCGGGCGGCTGCGGGCGCTGCCCGTGCCAGGACAGCGGTTGCACCTTCACGCCCCGGCCCAGCGCGGCGGCGGCGAGCGCCACGTCGGAGACGTCCCCGGCGAGGGTGATCATGAGGTGCAGGCCGGCGGCGGCGCCGTGCACGACGGCCCCGGGCAGGTGGGCGCGCAGCGCGCGGATCATGGCGTCCCGGCGACGGACGTGCCGGCGGCGCAGCAGCCGCAGGTGCCGCTCCAGCGCGCCGGAGTCCATCAGCTCGGCGAGCACCAGTTGCGGCAGCGCCGCGTTGCCCAGGTCGGCCATCCGCTTGGCCTCCACCACCGCGGCGTGCAGCCGGGGCGGCACCAGCAGCCAGCCGGTGCGCAGCGCCGGGGCGAGCAGCTTGGAGATGCTGCCGGTGTAGCAGACCCGGTCGGGCAGCTGGGCCCGCAGCGCGGGCACCGGCGGCCGGTCGTAGCGGTGCTCGGCGTCGTAGTCGTCCTCGATCACCAGCCCGCCGCGCCGGGCCCACTCGACCAGCCGGCGGCGGCGGTCGCCGTCGAGCACCACGCCGGTCGGGAACTGGTGCGCCGGGGTCAGCGCCACTGCCGGCGCGCCGCCGGCCGCCAGGTCGTCGACCCGCAGGCCGTGCGCGTCGACCGCCACCGGCGGGGTGTCCAGCCGCCAGTGCCGCAACAGCTGGCGTACGCCGAGGGAGCCCGGGTCCTCGACCGCCACGGTGTGCACCCCGTCGGCGTGCAGCACCTGGGCGAGCAGGCCGAGCGCCTGGGACACCCCGGCCGCCACCACGACCTGGGCGGGGTCGACCCGGATGCCCCGGCGCCGGCCCAGCCAGGTGGCGACGGCCCGGCGCAGCGCCGGGGTGCCCTCGGGATCGCCGTAGCCGAACGCGTCGGGGGTGAGCCGGTGCAGCACCGCCCGTTCGGCGCGCAGCCAGGCCGTACGGGGGAAGGCGGTCAGGTCCGGCCGGCCCGGCGTCAGGTCGATCTCGGCCGGGGCGGCGCGCAGCTCGTCGAAGACCTCGGCGCCGGGCGGGGCGGCGAAGACGCCGGCGGTGGGCGGCGGCGGCGGTGCCGACGCGTCCGGGGGCGACGCGTCCGGGGGCGACGCGGGCGCGGCGACCACCACCGTGCCGCCCCGGCCACGGCCGGCCACCTGCCCGTCCTCGGCCAGCCGCCGGTACGCCTCGGTGACCACGCCCCGGGAGACGCCCAGGTCGTCGGCGAGCACCCGGCTGGCCGGCAGCCGGCCGCCGACGGGGATCCGGCCGTCGGCGACGGCGTCGCGCAGCCGGGCGGCGAGCCAGTCGGCGCGGCCACCGGCGGGCGCCTCGCCGATGTCCAGGTGCAGGAAGTCCGAGCCGGCGGTTATGGTCCCGTCCGGCCGGCCGTCTTTGGCTCTGCCCATCGGACCATTGTGATCCGAAGGTGGAACCCGTGGGTATCACGTTCCTCCTCGCCACGCTGGTCGTGGTCGTCACCCCGGGCACCGGGGTCCTCTACACGCTCTCGGCCGCGCTGTCGCACGGGCGGCGGGCCGGCCTGGTCGCGGCGCTCGGCTGCACCCTCGGCACCCTGCCGCACCTGGCGGCGGCGATGGCCGGTCTCGCCGTCCTGCTCGGCGCCGGCGGCCCGGCGTTCCGGGTGGTGCAGGTGCTGGGCCTGGGCTACCTGCTGCACCTGGCCTGGCGTACCTGGCGGGAGCGGGGCGGGCTGGTCCTCGACGCGGCGGCCCCGGCCCGCTCCGCCGGCCGGGTGATCCTCGACGCGGTGCTGGTCAACCTGCTCAATCCCAAGCCGACCCTGTTCCTCGCGGCCTTCCTGCCGCAGTTCGTCGCCGCCGACACGCCCGGGGCGGCCGGCCGGATGCTCACCGCCGGGGTGGTGTTCATGCTGCTCACCCTCGTCGTCTTCGCCGGGTACGCGGTCCTCGCCGCCCGGCTGCGCGGACCGCTGCTGGAACGGCCCCGGACCGCCACCTGGCTGCGCCGGGGATTCGCCGCGTCCTTCCTCGCCCTGGGCGTCGCGCTCGCCCTCACCAACGGATAGGAGTGCCGTGTACTTCCGTCATTCGCCCCGAATCTGGTCGGCGTACCCGCAACTGGTCGCCGGGGTCGTCGCGGCCGGCGGGGTCGGCGCGCAGGGCGCGGTGCGGCCCGCGGTCGACCGCCTCACCGCGCTGGCAGCGGCCCGGCTCGCCGCCGGACCGGAGAGCGGCCTCGCGGAGATCCAGGCCTGGCGCCGGGCGTACGCGACGATGGGCCTGCCCCCGACGCGCTACCGCTGCGCGGCGGAGTCGCTGCTGCGCCGGTTCCGCCGCGAGGCGGCGCTGCCCCGGCTGCACCCGCTGGTGGACCTGTGCAACGCGTTCTCGCTGGCGTACGCGATCCCGGTCGGCGTCTTCGACGTCGCCCGGATCGACGGCGACCTCGAGGTCCGGCACGCGCTCGGCGACGAGGACTACCTGACCTTCGCCGGGACGACCGAACGGCCCGACCCGGACGAGGTGATCTTCGCCGACCGGGCCGGCCGGGCGCACTCCCGCCGGTGGACCGGCCGGCAGAGCGGGGACTCGGCGGTACGGGCCGGCACCGGCGAGGTGCTGATCGTGGTCGAGGGCCTGCACGCCGACGCCCCGGGGGACGTGCCGCGCCTGGTGGCGGAGCTGGTGACGGAACTGGAGCGGGCCTGGCCGGCGCACACCCGCAGCGCCGTGCTCAGCGCGTCCGCGCCGTCGTTCCGGTACGCCGGCTGAGCCCGCCCGGCTCAGCCGGCCTGGCCCGGCGCAGGCGTGGGTGAACCTGGTGATCCGCACTCCGGCGACCCTAACGGCGGCGCGCGGTCCGGCGTGTCCCTCGCGTGCGGGCCGCGCGGCGGCGCCCAGGCCGGCATGATCGGGGGTATGCAGCGACGACCGGCGCGCGGCCACCGGGCCGTGCCGCACACCGCCGACGTCCGCGTCGAGGCGTGGGCGCCGACCCGGGAGGAGTGCTTGGCGGAGGCGGTGACCGCGCTGGTGGCGACCTTCGTCGACACCGAGGGGGCGAGCCCGGGCGCGGAGAGCGGCTTCAGCGTGCCGGCCGGCCCCGACGACGACCTGCTGGTCGGCGTCCTCGACGAGGTGATCTTCCGGCTGGAGACGGCGGGGACCCTGCCGCTGACGACGCGGGTGGACCCGGCGCCCGACGGTGGCCTGCGGGTGCGCTGGCGCACGGCCGACACCGACGCGGTGGAGCTGGTCGGGGCGGTGCCCAAGGCGATCTCCCTGCATGAACTGCGCTTCGGGCCCGGCGGGGACGGCTGGTCCTGCGCGGTGACGCTGGACGTCTGAGCGGTCAGCCCTTCACCACGCCGAGCGGCACCAGCCGGGCCACCCGCCGGCACAGCCCGGCGCCCTCGGCCGCCTCGATCACGGTTGTGATGTCCTTGTACGCGGCGGGCATCTCCTCGGCCAGCCCGCGGCGCGACGCGCCGCGCACCGCGACGCCCTGTGCCTCCAGTTCCCGGCGCGGGTCCTGGCCGCGTACCGCCCTGGTGGCCTGCTTGCGGCTCTGCACCCGGCCGGCGCCGTGGCAGGTCGAGGCGAACGCCGGCGAGCCAACGACCCCGGTGAGGACGTACGAGCCGGTGCCCATCGAGCCCGGGATCAGCACGGGCTGCCCCACCGGGCGCAGGTCGTCGGGGAGGTCGTCGTGCCCGGGCGGCAGGGCCCGGGTGGCGCCCTTGCGGTGCACGCAGAGCCGCCGCGGCGCGCCGTCCGGCCGGTGGGTCTCGATCTTGGCGAGGTTGTGCGAGATGTCGTACACCAGGTCCAGCTCCGCGCCGGTGATCCTCGTGAAGACCTGGCGGGCGGCGTGCGCGAGCAGTTGCCGGTTGGCCCGGGCGTAGTTGGCGGCGGCGGCCATTGCGCCCAGGTAGGCCCGCCCCTCGTGCGAGGAGACGGGCGCGCAGGCGAGCTGCCGGTCCGGCACGTGAATGCCGTAGCCGGGCATCACCTTCTCCATCGCCCGTACGTGGTCGGTACAGATCTGGTGCCCCAGCCCCCGCGACCCGCAGTGGATCATGACGCAGAGCTGCCCCGCGCGCAGCCCGAACGCCGTGGCGACCGCCTCGTCGTAGACCTCCGCGACGGCCTGCACCTCCAGGAAGTGGTTGCCGGAGCCGAGGCTGCCGACCTGGCCGGCGCCCCGCTCCACGGCCCGCTCGCTGACCTGCGCCGGGTTGGCGTCGTCGACCGCGCCGAGGTCCTCGCACCGGGTCAGGTCCCGCTCGACGCCGTAGCCCCGCTCGACCGCGTACCGCGAACCACCACGCAGCACCGCGTCGAGTTCGGCCCGGTCGGCCAGGTGCCACACCGCCCCCTTGCCCATGCCGCGCGGGGTGGCCGCGCCCAGGCCGTCCATCAGGGCGTCCAGCCGGGGGCCCAGGTCGGCGCGGTCCAGCCGGGCGGCGAGCAGCCGCACCCCGCAGGAGATGTCGAACCCGACGCCGCCCGGGGAGACCACCCCGCCGGCCTCGACGTCGGTGGCGGCCACCCCGCCGATCGGGAAGCCGTAGCCCCAGTGCACGTCCGGCATCGCGTACGAGGCACCCACGATCCCCGGTAGCGTGGCCACGTTCGCCACCTGCTCCAGCGACCGGTCCGCCCCGGCGTCGGGCAGCAACGACCGGGACGCGAAGACCACACCCGGCACCCGCATCGGCTCGTGCCGGTCGATGCGGAACCGGTACGGCGACTCCTCGACCAGCTCCATGCCCGCCGGGCTACCCGGACCCGGCGCGGTTACACCCGTTCCGATCTAGGACAGCTGCGAGATCGAGGCGCGGCGGACGTGGATCAGCTGGGCGGCGAAGGCGGCCAGCGCAGCCACCACCCCGACCAGGGTCCCCACCGTCGCGCCCGTGTCGGCGAGCCCGAGCAGCAGGGCCACCCCGACGCCGATCAGCAGCGCGTTGACCGCGGCCACCATCGCCGCGGTGGTCAGCAGCAACGACAGCCGCCCGGGCCGGCTGCCGACCGCGGCCCAGGCCGCCCGCACCGGTTCCCCGGCGTGGACCGCGTCGGCGAAGAAGTCGTACCCGGCGCCGTAGCGCTCGTGGTAGTACGCCCGGCTCTGCTGGACGCGGCGCAGGTCGAGCGAGTTCTCCACCATGCTCTGCACCAGCCGGGCGAAGGTGAGCAGGCCGGTGATCACCAGGGTGGGCAGCACCGCCGCCAGGTAGGGCCGGATCAGCGCGCCCTGACCCGCGACGAAGCCGAGGCCGATCAGGGCGGCCGACAGCAGCGAGAGGAACACCGTCGCCCGGCCGACGGACTCGGTGACGGTCGCGCTGCGCGACCCGGGCCGGCACCCGCGGCGGATCCCCGCGGCACCCCTGGGCAGGGCCCCGGCGGCGCGGGGCGGACAATGGGCCGGGTTTCGGGTGGCCGGCGGCGGCTGCCCGGTCGGGAGGAGCGGTCGATGGCGGCAGGACGACGGCGGGAACTGCGGGCGGACTGCGCGCGCTGCTCCGGGATCTGCTGCGTGGCCCCGGCGTTCGCCGCGTCCGCCGACTTCGCCATCGACAAGCCGGCCGGGCAGCCCTGCCCGCACCTGCGCCCCGACTCCCGCTGCGGCATCCACGCCGACCTGCGGCAGCGCGGCTTCCCCGGCTGCACCGTGTTCGACTGCTTCGGGGCGGGCCAGCACCTCACCCAGGGCACCTTCGGCGGCCGGGACTGGCGGGACGATCCGGCCACCGCGGGCCAGGTCTTCGCCGCCTTCGCGGTGCTGCGACCGCTGCACGAACTGCTGTGGTACCTGACCGAGGCGCTGGCGCTGACCCCGGACGGCCCGCTGCGCGACGAACTTGCCGCCGCCCTGGCCGAGACCGACCGGCTCACCGAGGGCGGGCCGGCGGAGCTGCTCGCCCTCGACGTGGAAGCCCACCGCGACCGGGTCAACCCGCTGCTCTCCCGGGCCGGCGAGCGGGCGCGGGCCGGCCGGGCCGGGCCCGACCGGCGTGGCGCGGTGCTGATCGGCGTCGACCTGCGGCGGGCCGCGCTGGCCGGGGCGAACCTGCGCGGGGCCTGCCTGATCGGTGCGGACCTGCGCGGGGTGGACCTCGGCGCCGCCGACCTCACCGGCGCGGACCTGCGCGGGGCGGACCTGCGCGGCGCGGACCTCGGCGCCGCCCTGTTCGTGCACCAGTCCCAGCTCGACGCGGCGCGCGGCGACCACCGCACCGTGCTGCCGCCCGGCCTGCGCCGCCCGACGCAGTGGTCGCTGACCCTCACCCCGACCCGGCCGTCGGGAGCGCGGCGGCGCCGCCACTGACGGCCCGCCGGGTTTGTCGCCGGCCGGGGCGGGCAGGAGTGCGGCATGACCGCTGAACAGTCCACCGGCCGTGCCGCCTCCGACGAGCCCGACGGCGCGACCGCGTACGAGGCGTCCCTGCGCCCGCCGGGCGAGTCCCTGCGCAGCACCGACGACACCGGCGACGACTTCGCCGACCTGCCCGCCGAGGACCGGCGTTCCGCCCGGGAGACGAGCCGGGCCGGCTACGACGTGGCGGACGTCTCCGGCGCCGGCGACCCGGCCGTCGAGGTGCGACCCGACGCCACCGTCGACGCGCGACCGGACGCCGCGCTCGAGGAGTGAGCCGACCCCGCCGTCGACGGGTCGTCCGGCGGGTCGACGCTGAGCGCCCCGGCCGGGCAGAGGCCCACCGCGCGCCGTACCCGGTCGGCGGCGTCGGCCGCCGGCACGGCCCGGCGCCGCAGCAGCGGTCCCGGTCCACCCGCACCCGGCCGCTCACCAGGTCACCGGCAGCGAGTCGAGACAACCCGCCCGGGTCAGCGCACGGCCACCGCCCGCGCCTCGGTCATGCCCCGGTTGGCCAGCGCGTCGGCCCGCTCGTTCTCCGGATGCCCGTTGTGCCCCTTCACCCACAGCCAGGTCACCTGGTGCCGCTGGCAGGCCGCCTCCAGCCGCTGCCACAGGTCGGCGTTCTTCACCGGCTGCTTCGCGGCGGTCAGCCAGCCGTTGCGCTTCCATCCGGCCAACCAGCCGGTGATGCCGTTGCGCACGTACGTGCTGTCGGTGTGCAGGTGCACGGTGACCGGCCGGGTCAGCGCCTCCAGCGCCCGGATCGCGGCCATCAGCTCCATCCGGTTGTTGGTGGTCGGGGTCGCCTCTCCCCCGCACAGCTCCCGCTCGTGCCCGCCGTAGCGCAGCACCACGCCCCACCCGCCGGGACCGGGATTGCCGCTGCACGCCCCGTCGGTCCAGATCTCCACGACCCGCCCGGCCGCCGCGTCCACCATGCCGGGCAACCTACCGTGCGACCCCGGCCCGGCGGAAAACCCCGCGCCGCCGGCCGAGCCGGCCCCGCAACCGGCCGACGGCGTCGCCGAGCACCGCCGAGGTCATCGGCAGCAGCGGGCTGGACCGCATCACCGCCAGATCCTCCACCGGGGAGGTCTCGCCGTCGAGGAAACGCAGCACCCGCTCGGCCGGGTTGCGGTCGAACAGCCGCTGGAAGAACTCCGGCCCGCCCACCAGACCCCGGTCCAGCGCCCGCAGCGCCACCGCGTCCATCCACCGGTGCCGCCCCGGGTACGCGGGCCGGGGCACCGGCGGCCGGCCCGCGGCCAACGCCGCGGCCACCTGCTCGGCCTGCCGCCGCATGGCGGAGAAGGTGAACCCGGTGGAGGGCCGGGTCGCCCCGCCCGCCGTGCCCAACCGGACCACCCGCGGCGACGGCCGGCGCGCGAACGGGGCGTCGGTCATCGGGATCACCCCGTTCTCCACCTCCCGCACCCGCAACGCCGCCGGGTCGAGGCCGAGCAGGTCGAGGTAGCCGCGCAGCGCCGCGTCGTACCCGGCGTCGGTGAGCGGCTCGGGCGAGAACTCGGTGTACTCGACCAGCGCGTACCGGTCGTCGACCGGCAGCACGTACCCGAACGACACCCCCCGGGCCGGTTGCGGGGTACGGAAGTCCATCAACACCGCCCGGTCCGGGTCGAACAGCGGGCCGTCGCTCGCCACCCACCAGCCACGGAAGTGCTGCAACCAGCTGGTCCGGCCGGGGCGGGCCGGCGGCCGGGGCCGGGAGTCGAGCACCCAGCCGGCCCGCAGCAGCACCCCGCCCTCGGCGTCCCGCACGGTCACCCCGGCGCCGTCGTCCTCCAGCGCCCCCACCGCCACGTCGACCCGCACGGCCCCGAGCCGGTCGGCCGCCTCGGCGGCGCGGGCGTAGACCGGGGCGGAACGCAGCATCGCGTACCGCAGCGGGGCCAGCGGCAGGACGCGGCGCCCGGCGGGCGTGACCACGTCGACCCGCGACCAGCTGGCGCTCAACATCGGGTCCAGGTCGGTGCCGGGCGACCCCCAGAACGCCCAGGTGCGATCCTGGCCGCGCTTGCGCACCGGGTCCAGCACGGCGATCCGCAGCCCCCGCACGTCGCGCCGGTCCAGGGCGGCGAGGACCAACGATCCCGCGCCTCCGCCTCCGACGAGGGCCAGGTCGACGTCCAGCGGCGCGCTCACCCGTCCACGCTGCCACACCGCCGTCCACCGGCCCGCGCCGCCCCACCGCAGGAGGGCGTAGGTTCGAGCCGACACGAACCGCGACCGAACGGGGAAGACCATGGGTGACGCGCCACTGCGGGTGGGGCTGCTGGGGTACGGGGTGGCCGGCCGGGTGTTCCACGCCCCGCTGATCGCCGCCACCCCCGGGCTGCGGCTGACCGCGGTGGTCACCGGCAACACCGAGCGGCGGGAGCAGGTCCGCCGCGAGCACCCGGACACCCGGCTGCTCGACGACGCCGGGCAGCTGTGGGCCGACCCGGACGCGCTGGACCTGGTCGTGGTGGCCACCCCGAACCGGCAGCACGTGCCGCAGGCCGGGGCCGCCGTGGCCGCCGGCCTGCCAGTCGTGGTGGACAAGCCGCTGGCCGCCACCGCCGCCGAGGGCCGCGCCCTGGTCGACGAGGCGCAGCGGCGGGGCGTGCCGCTGACGGTGTTCCAGAACCGCCGCTGGGACGGCGACTTCCTGACTGCCCGCCGGCTGATCGAGGCCGGCGAGCTGGGCCGGGTCACCCGGTTCGAGTCCCGGTTCGAGCGGTGGCGCCCGGCGATCAAGCCCGGCTGGCGGGAGAGCGGCACCGCCGACGAGGCCGGCGGTGTCCTCTACGACCTGGGCGCCCACCTGATCGACCAGGCGGTGCAGCTGTTCGGCCCGGTGGAGCGGGTGTACGCGGAGGTGGACCGCCGCCGGCCGGGCGCCCGGGTCGACGACGACGCGTTCGTGGCGCTCACCCACACTGGCGGGGTCCGCTCACACCTGTGGATGAGCGCGGTCGCCGCGCAGCTCGGGCCCCGGCTGCGGGTGCTCGGCGACCGGGCCGCCTACCGCACGTACGGGCTGGACGTGCAGGAGGCGGCGTTGCGGGACGGCGGACGTCCCGACGCGCCCGGCTGGGGCGAGGTCGACCCCGACCGGTACGGGCAGCTCGGCGCGGAGGGCGAGCTGCGCCCGGTGCCCACCGAGCCCGGTCGTTACCAGGACTTCTACGCCCTCGTCGCGACGGCGCTGCGCGACGGCGCCCCGATGCCGGTGGACCCGCGCGACGCGGTGACCACGGTGGAGCTGATCGAGCTGGCGCACCGGTCGGCGCAGATCGGCGCGGTGCTCCCCGTCGAGCCGGTCTGACATGCGGGCGCCCTTTCCCGAGCCGGGCTCCTCGGCCGACGTCCCCGCCCTGTTCCTGACCTATCTGGACTACTACCGGGACACCGTCGCCGACCGGGTCACCGGCCTCACCGACGAGCAGGCCCGCAGCAGCCGGCTGCCGACCGGCTGGACCCGGGCCGAGCTGGTCACCCACCTGGCCTTCATGGAGCGGCGGTGGTTCGTCTGGGGCTTCCTCGCCGAGCCGGTGCCCGACCCGTGGGGCGACCAGGTCGACGGCCGGTGGCACGCACCGGCGGGGCGGACCCTGGGCGACCTGGTCGACGCGCTGCGTCGGGGCGGCCGGCGGACCCGCGCCATCGTCGAGGCCACGCCGCTGGACACTCCCGCCGCGCTGGGCGGCCGGTTCACCGACCCGGCGCGCCGGCCGACCCTGGCCGCCATCCTGTTCCACGTCCTGCAGGAGTACGCCCGGCACGCCGGCCACCTCGACATCGTCCGCGAGCTGATCGACGGCCGCAGCGGCGAGTAGGCCGCCGCTTCTTCCGCGCGGCTCCCCCGCTGTCCGCCCGGGCCGATCGCCGGCTCGTTCCGGCGGGCGGGGCTCACCATCTCTACCCATCCTAGGAGGCTAGCCGGAAAGCGATCGGGCGGGCTGGGCGCTGGACATGCAGCCGTCCGGTTGCCTATTGTGATCGGCAACCGGACGGCTGCATGTGTGAGGTGACCAGGGTGGACGAGGTGTTCCGGGTGCTGGCCGACGCCAGTCGGCGCCGGCTGCTGGACAGCCTCAACGTCCGCAACGGGCAGAGCCTGCGGGACCTGTGCGCGGGGCTGGACATGACCCGCCAGTCGGTCAGTAAGCACCTGGCCCTGCTGGAGGCCGCCGGCCTGGTGACCACCAGCCGGCGCGGCCGGGAGAAGCTGCACCACCTCAACGCCGCCCCGATCAACGCCATCGCCGACCGGTGGATCAGCCGGTACGACCGCGAGCGGGCACGCGCCCTCGCCGACCTGCGGACCGCATTGGAGGCCCGACCCGTGCAGACCCCGACCTTCGTCTACACCACCTACATCCGCACCACGCCCGAGCAGCTCTGGCGGGCACTCATCGAGCCGGAGTTCACCCGCCGGTACTGGGGCGGCGCCGCCCTGGTCTCCGACTGGCGGGTCGGCTCCCCGGTGCTGTGGCAGGACGCGCCCGACGCCGAACCGAAGGACATCGGCCAGCGGGTGCTGGTCTGCCAGCCGCACACCCGGCTCTCCTACAGCTGGCACGCCTTCCAGCCGGAGCACGCCGAGCACTTCGGCTGGTCGCCGGAGGAGTACGCGGCCCGGCTCACCGAGCGCCGGTCCAAGGTGACCTTCGACCTGGCCCCGTACGGCGGGGCGGTCCGGCTCACCGTCACCCACGACGACTTCTCCCCCGACAGCGAGATGTACCGAGCGGTCAGCGGCCAGCTCGACGCCGGCGGCGGCTGGCCCGAGCTGCTGGCCAGCCTCAAGTCGCTGCTGGAGACCGGCGAGCCGCTGCCCGAGCCCGAGCCGGCCGGCGCGACCGAGGGCTGAGCCAGCCAACCGGGCGGCGGCCTACGAGCCGCTGCCCCGCTCCGGCCGGCCGCCGGCGCCGGCGCGGCGCACCCCCTCGCGCAGCTCGTCGTCGCCCATCACCAGCCACACCAGCGGGCAGTCCTGCGGGCCGGTCACGTCGAGCTGGCAGAGCGTGCACGGCTGCCCCGGCCGGATCGGGCAACGGGCCGCCGGCCGGGGCGGTGAGGTGGTCGTCCGCACGGCCACCACGATCCGCTCCCGGCCGGCCCGTGGGCAGGGGCGTTGGTCCCGTCCTCACCGCCGGCCGGCGGTGCGGCGCAGCAGCGGGACGAGCAGCCCGGCGGTGAGGTGCAACGCCACCAGGGTCAGCTTCGCCCCGGCACCAACCCCCTGGGCCAGCGGCGGCAGCAGCGAGACCAGCAGCACCACCAGCGCCAGTCCGGTCCAGGCCGGCCGGGCCCGGCGGGTCCACCGCTCCAGCAGGGCGAGCGACGCCCAGCCGGCCAACCCGGTCAGCAGGGTGGTGACGGCCACCGCCGCCGGACCGACCGTCCGGTCCGCTCCCCCGCCCCGGGCGACCAGGTCCACCCCGGCCAGCGGGACGGCGACGGCCCAGACGGTGAGCGTGGCGGCGGTGGTGGCGAGGATGGCGAGGGCCCGGTCCCGGCGGCGCGCCGGCCGGGCGGCGGCGGTGGGCTGGGGCTGCGCGGTGCGGACGGTCTGCATGGGACGTACCTCCGATCGGACGGCGCGGGCCGGGCCACGCGCTCTGTGCCGGAACGCTAGGCGCGCAGCGGCACCGGGCGGATCGGGCCGCCGACCGGTTCCGGGGTCCGCCCCGGGGCGCAGCGCCGCGGCAATCTCCGTCTGGCGACCGATGAGGCGGGACCGGGTGCCGGCCTAGCATCCGGGGTGTGAATGGCTGGTCGAGGAGAACGGTGCTGCTGCTGATCGACGGCGGCATCGCCGCCGTGGTGCTGGCCGCACTGGTGGCGATGGTGAGCGTCCCCGGCGCGGCGCCGGCCGACCGGGCCGGCACGGTGCTGGCGATCGGGCTGGCCGTCGTCCAGGCCAGCTCGCTGCTGTGGCTGCGCCGGCGCCCGACGTACGCCCTCGCCGTGGCCGCGCTGGCCGGCGTGGGCCTGGAGGCGCTCAGCCCGCAGCTCGGCTGGCTGGGGCTGGTCGCGGTACCGCTGACCTACTACGCGCGGCTGCGCCCGCCGCGGGTGTCCCTGGTGGCGCTGGCCGTGCTGCTCGCGCCGACCCCGTGGAAGCTGGTCACCGGCGGCTGGCGGGACCTGCTGCTCGCTGTCGTCGGGGTGGGCCTCGGCTGGGCGATCGGCGAGGTGCAGCGCGGCCACGCCGAGCGGGTCCGGGCGCGGCGGCGGCAGGTGATCGGCCGGGAACGGGAGCGGATCTCCCGGGAACTGCACGACGTGGTAGCCCACCACGTCGCCGTCATCGCGGTGCAGGCGGCCGCCGCCGAGGACGTCTTCGACCAGCGTCCCGACCAGGCGCGCGCCGCCCTCGGCGCGATCCAGGTCGCGGCCCGGTCGGCGTTGACGGAGCTGCGGTCGATGCTGCACGCGCTGGCCGCCGACGCCGGGCCGGACCCGGCCGGACCGCAGCCCGGGCTGGCGCAGCTCGACGCGCTCGCCGACGCCGTGCAGGCGGTCGGCCTACGGGTCGTCGTCGACCGGCAGGGCCGCACCGAGGGCCTTCCCGAGGGGGTGGAGCTGTCGGCGTACCGGATCGTGCAGGAGTCGCTGACCAACGCGCTGAAGCACGGTCGGGCCACCCGGGCGGAGGTCCACGTCCGCTACGACGACGGCGTGCTCCGCCTGGAGGTACGCGACGACGGCAGCGCCCCGGTGCGGCGCGCCGAGGCGGGCGAGGGCCACGGCATCGTCGGCATGCGGGAGCGGGCCCGGCTGCTGGGCGGGACCCTCGACGCCGGTCCGCTGCCGGCCGGCGGTTTCCGGGTGGCCGCCCGGATCCCGGTGGCGGTCTGCCGATGACCGTCCGGGTGGTGATCGCCGACGACCAGGACCTGATCCGGGCCGGCCTGCGCATGGTCATCGACGCCCGGCCCGACCTCATCGTGGTCGGGGAGGCGGCCGACGGCGCGGAGGCCGTGGCGGTGGTGAACCGTACCCGCCCGGACGTGGTGCTGATGGACGTCCGGATGCCCCGGATGGACGGCATCGCGGCGACCCGGGAACTGGTGGCCGCCGGGCAGCCGGCCCGGGTCGTCGTGCTCACCACCTTCGACCTGGACGAGTTCGTCTACGCGGCGCTGCGCGCCGGGGCGAGCGCCTTCCTGCTCAAGGACACCCGGCCCGGTGACCTCGCGGAGGCGATCCGGGTGGTGGCCCGGGGTGACGCGCTGCTCGCCCCGACCGTCACCCGCCGGCTGCTGGACCGGTTCGCGGACCGGCTTCCCGGCCCGGCGGCCCCGGCCCGGCGGCTGGCCGCGCTGACCGCCCGCGAGGTGGAGGTGCTCACCCTGACCGCCCGGGCGTTGTCCAACGCCGAGATCGCCGCCCGGTTGCACCTGAGCACCGCCACGGTGAAGACCCACGTCTCGGCGATCCTCACCAAGCTCGGCCTGCGCGACCGGATCCAGGCCGTGGTCCTCGCGTACGAGGTGGGGCTGGTCCGGCCAGAGCCGCCGGCCGGGTGACCACCGGCGCTCATCGGCACAGGGCCGGCATGTCCGCCGCTGTCCGGCGCACGGGTGGACACGTGACGGCAACGAGGATTTCTCATTTACACCGCCTGAGCACCGCATCCCTCCTAGTGTTGGCCACACCGGTGCTAGTCACGGAGTTGGCCACCCGAACGACGTCCCATGCGGTCAGCGGACGAAAAGTGAGGGAAGACGCGTATGAAGGCACAGGCAGTTCTCGGCTCAGCGGCGGTCGGCGTGGGTCTCGGCACGCTTCTGCTCCCGGCGGTCGCGCTCGCGGACACCACCGTGTCACCGGCGACCACCCCGGTCGGCGGGACGGTCGTGCTCACCGCCACCACGTGCAATCCCAAGGACGGCGACGTGATCTTCCACGTCACCGGCCCGAACCGGGACCAGAACGTCCGGTCCACCACGGCGGCGGCGGGCGGCGGCCTGAGCGCCGAGCTGTTCACCGCCGGCTTCACGCTCGGCACGTACACCGTCGCCGCCACCTGCGGCAACGGCAGCTCCGCCGGCAGTGCCCAGTTCACCGTGACGCCGATCGGCGGCGCGCCCGCCGGTGGCGGCGGCAGCAGCGACGGCGGCACCACCGCCGCGGTGGCGTTCACCGCGGGCGGCGCGCTCCTGGGAGCCGGCGCCACCGGTCTGGTCGTGCTGCTGCGTCGCCGGCGTCACGCCGGCGCGGTGGCCTGAGGCCACCCGAACACCAGCCCTGGACGGCTGCCCGTGCCGGTGACACCGGCACGGGCACCGGGCCACGTCGGACGGAGGTGCCACCCTGCCACGGCCCTGCCGCGCCGACCCGTCGGCGCTCCGCTCGCGTGCCGCCTCGGCCGTCGCGGCGATCACCGTCGCCGTGGTGACCGGGGCCGGGCTGCTCGCCGCCGGGTTGAACCTCGCGCCGACGCCCCCGCCCCGCCCGGGATCCACCGCCGCGCCCGACCGGTCCATGCCGCCGGGCGCCGCGCTGTCCCGTTCCGTGCCGGTCCGGGTGGAGATCCCCGCGATCAGCGTACGGGCCGAGGTGGTCCCGGTCGCCGCCGACGCCGACGGGCGGCTGGAGGTGCCGCCGCTGGACCGGCCGACGGTCGCCGGCTGGTACCGGCCCGGGGCCAGCCCGGGCGAACCGGGCAACGCGGTGATCGTCGGGCACGTCGACTCGCTGCGCGGCCCCGCCGTCTTCTTCAACCTGGGCCGGCTGCGGGCCGGCGACACCATCCGGGTCACCCGCTCCGACGGCGACGTGGTCACGTTCACCGTCGACGGCGTCGGGTCGTACCCGAAGGACCGGTTCCCCACCGAACGGGTCTACGGCGGCGGCGACGCCGCCCGGCTGCGGCTGATCACCTGCGGCGGCCGCTTCGACCTGCGTCAGGGCGACTACCTGGACAACATCGTGGTCTTCGCCAGCCGGGTCCGCTGACCGCGCGGCACCTCGGGCGGCCCCGGCGGTCAGGACCCGAGGTCGGCCAGTTCCCCGGCCAGCAGCTCGGCCAGCCACGCGCTGCGCCCCGGATGCGACGACAGGGTCATCCCACGGCTCGGCATCTCCACCGTCATCAGCAGGTAGAGATGCAGTCGGTACAGCCCGAGCCGCCGACGTGCCCCGGCGTCCAGCGCCAGGGTCGCCGCCGATCGGTAACCGCGCAGCACGGCATCCTCGGGCTCGTCCTCCGCCCGCCGGGACAGCAGCGGCGAGACCAGGTCCATCAGCGGGTCGCCGTACAGGTGGCGCTCGCCGTCGACCAGGCCGCTCAGCCGCGGAATCCCGTCCGGCCCGGTCACCGCGAGCACGTTGCCCGCCCAGCCGTCGAAGTGCAGCAGCGCCGGGCGGCGTACCGCGTCGAGGACCTCGGCGTGCCGGGCGACCAGGGCGCGGATCCGGGCGGCCGGCACCGGCAACGGGACCTGCCAGTCCGCGGCGTCGGCGAGCAGGTCGTCGAGGATGGCGAGGAAGGCCGACCGCCAGGTCGGGCCGGACGTCCGGTGCGCGTCGTCGTAGCCGTACCGGTCGCCGGTGATCCGGTGCAACGCGGCCAGCGCCGCGCCCAGCTCCGCCCGCGCCGGTCCGGCGTCGATCCCCGCGCCGGTCAACGCGGGCAGGGTGCGGCCGGGCAGCAGCCCGGTGAGCAGCCAGTCGCCGAGCACCGGATCGCTGCCGTGGTGCAGCAGCGGCGGCACCGGCACCGCGGGTGCCCGGTCGGCGACCCGCCGCAGGTAGCGGGCCTCGGCGGCGATCAACCCGCGCTCGTACCGCAGCAGCGGCACCGCCGGCGCCGGCCCGACCTTGAGCACGACCCGCCGGCCGTCGGACAGCTCCACCCACCAGACCGCGGCGAACCCGCCCCCGGTCAGCGGCCCGCAGTCGGTCACCCCGGCGGTCCGGCCGAGGGACGCGGCCACGTACCGGGCGACCGCATCCGGATCGAGGAGTCGCTGCGTGGGGCTGACTGACTGGTCCATCAGCCGGACCTTAGTGGAGCCACCGGGCCGACGCCGTCCCCCGCCGTGCCGATCCCGGCCCCGCCACGCCGGGCGAGCCCGCTACGCCCCGGCGACCGACGCCGGATAGGTTGTCCCGCATGCGCTCGGCTCTGCTCACCGGCACGCTCGTCGCGGTGCTCGTCGGCACGCTCGGCTGCTCGGGCGGCGCCCCCGGGTCAGCGCCCGTCCCGGCCCGCCACCCGTTCCGCGACGCCCTCCTCGCCTCGGACCCCGGCCTGGCGGCAGCCGAGTGGCAACGGGCCCACGACGCCGGCTGGCTCGACCCGATCACCCGACGGCCCCAGGCCCGCTGGGTCGACGGCCCCGACGACCTGCCCGGACTGGTCCGGATGGTGCAGGGCGCGGAACAGAGCGGCAGCCTCGCCGTGCTGGTGCTGCGATACCTGCCGGATCGGGACTGCGCAGGGGCGGGCGCGGCCGACCCGGCCGCGTACGACGCGTTCATCGGCGCGGTGGTACGCGCGATCGGCGACCGCCAGGCGGCCGTGATCCTGGAGCCCGGGGCGCTGACCGGGGAATGCTTCGACGACGCTCGGGCGGCCCTGCTGAGCGGGGCGGTGGCCCGGCTGACCGACGCCGGGCAGTACGTCTACCTGGACGCCGGCGTCCCCTACCGGTCGGACGTCGGGGAGACGGCGGCCCGGCTGCGGCGCGCCGGCATCGACCGGGCCGAGGGTTTCGCGGTGAACGTCGGTGGCCGGGAACCGACCCCGTTCAGCCACCTGTGGGGGCTGGCCGTCTCCGACCGGGTGGGCGGGCGGGAGATGGTGATCGACACCGGCCGCAACGTCGGGAAGGCGCCGCCGGCCGACGCGTCGTGCAACCCGCCCCGCCGGGCGCTCGGCTATCCCCCCACCACGCGCACGAAGCTGGACCGGGTGGCGGCGCTGCTCTGGGTGAAACCACCGGGCGAGTCGGACGGTGACTGCGCGCGCGGCGAGCCGGCGGAGGGCGAGTTCTATCCGACCGTGGCCTGGGACATGATCGTCCGGGCACCCTGGCTCAGCCCCTTCGACCGGCGCCGCGCCGCGTCCACCCCGCGCCCGGAGCCGCCGCCGGTGCCCGGGCCCGACGGCGCCGCGATCCGCTAGAGCCGGTTCCCGGCCGGCGGCGCGACGGCGGACGGGACGGGGCGGCCCCGCACGGACCAGGGCCGGACCCCGGGTGAGCGGGGCCCGGCCCTGGCCGGTGTGGTGCGGTCGGTCAGCTGGCCAGCACGCTGCCGTGCCCCGTGGCCGGGGCGCTCTTGCCGGCGTTGTGCGACTTGCCCGGGGAACGCGGCATGCCGTTGACCGCCGAGGTGTCGTACGCGAACGTGATCACCGCGGTGGCGATCGCGTCGGCGTTGACGTCCAGGGCGACGGTGTTGACGTTGCCGTGCAGGTTGCCGAACTTGCCGTACAGCGCGCCGTCGGCACCGTCGGCAACCGGGGTACGGCTGTCGCAGGCCTGGTGGTAGCACGGGTCGTACGACTCACCCGCGACACCGCCGAACAGCGCGGCCTCCGCGGCGGTCTTCACGCCCTCCGCCCCGGTGAACAGGCCACCGGCCGGGATGTCCACCCCGGCGGCGATGAACGGCCCGTAGTCGGAGCGGCCGGTGAAGTCCGACGCCACCGTGGCCAGGCCACGGGAGGCGAAGAACCGCTCGAAGAGCGCCTCGATCTGCGCCGAACCCTCCGGGCCCGGCCCGGACCCGGACTGTGCCGAGTCGTCACCGTCGTACACACCGAACACGTAGTTCGGCGAGCCGACCATGTCGAAGTTCAGGTAGAGCGCGATGTCGGCGATCTGCTCGTCGGTCAGCTCCGCCACGTAGTGGTTGGAGCCGAGCAGGCCACCCTCCTCCGCACCCCACCAGGCGAACCGCACCGCGTTGTTGGGCTTCACCTTGGCCATCTGCAACGCGACCTCGAGCAGCGCCGCACTGCCGCTGCCGTTGTCGTTGTAGCCGGAGCCCTCCGGGACCGAGTCCAGGTGCGCCCCGGCCATCACCACGTTGTCGGTGCGGCCGTCGCGGGTCTGCGCGATCACGTTCTCCGTGGTACGCATCTCCGAGTGGGTGTCCGCCGTGAGCCGGACGACCAGGCCGGCGGTGTTGGCGAACGCCACGCCCCGGTCGAAGGAGACCGCGACCACCGGAATGCCCACGGGACCACCGAGGGTGCCGGCGAACAGGTCGAACCGGTCCGGGTTCGCCTGCCGGGTGCCGTTGCCCTGGTTCATGATGATCGCCCCGGCCGCGCCGGCCGCCTCGGCGTTGGCGGCCTTCTGCCCGAACGAGCAGGTGCCGCGCTGAACCAGGGCGACCTTGCCGGCCAGGTTCAGCCCGGCGAAGTCCGAAGCCTCGCAGCCGGAGCTGGACGCCGCCGGGCTGCCGAGGTTCAGGTCCACCGGGACGACACCGCCGGTGACGTCACCCGCCCCGGAGTACTCCATCAGGTCGTAGTCGACACCGTCCTGATAGGTGACCGAGTTGGGCGCCACCTGGGCGAACGTCGACCCGAACTCCTCGTAGAACGGGAACTCGAACGACTGCCGGGTGACCTGGTAGCCAGCCTTGGTCAGCTTGCCGGCGACGTAGTCGGCGCTGGCCGTGTAGCCGGGGGTGCCGGAGGCGCGGGTGCCCCCGTTGGCGTCGGCGATCGCCTGGAAGGCGTCGAGGTGACGCAGGACGCCGTCCACGGTGACGGCCTCGGTGAGCTTCTTGACTGAGTTGTTGTTGGGGTCGGCCTGGACCGGGGCCGTGAAGGCCATCGATCCGACGACGACGCCGGCGACAGCGCCGGCGAGCGTTCTCTGGACAGACACCACGATGTGCCGTACCTCCTTGGTGACGGGGACCGGCGCACCAGCTCCGTGCGTCGGTCCATGGACTGTAGACGCAGGTCACACCCGGTGGGAAGCGTTGCGTCGGTTCGGCCGGCCAGATCGAGCCGTTTCGTCGCCGACGGAAGTTATCCGGGTAGATCCGTCGATTCGGCTGACGAGGCGGAACGTCCCCGCGCGGCGCGTTTGGTCGGCGGGATGCGGGGAAGACGACTGCCCGCGCCGGCGGCCGGCCCCGCCCGTCCGTCGGCCGAGCGGTGCCCACGGACCCGCCGCCGGCGGGCAGCACCCGAGGAGGGACGACGATGGCCCAGGCGGCCAGCACAGGCGGCAGCGCCCGCAAGGCCTTGGGGGCGCGCCAGGCCCCGATGCCGAACCGGACCGCGGCGAAGAAGGCCGCGACCGCCACGAAACGGGCCAGCGGGGCGACCGCGGCTACGAACGCCGCGGAGAAGCCCAGGGCGACCACCGCGCGTACCGCCCGGAAGAAGGCCACCGCGGCGACGGCCACGCCGAGCCGCAAGCCGACGGCCCGGGCCACCGCCGCGAAGAACGCGCCGGCCAGCAAGCCGATCAACAAGAAGGCGCCGCGCAAGGCCGCGCCGGCCCGGGCCCGCGACACGGGTACGGGCAACCGGGCCCCGGCGAAGAAGGCGACGACCATGGAGTCGTTCGGCTCGCGCCGCTCCGCCCGCCGGACCACCGGCTGACGGCGCCGACGCGCCCACGCCACCCGCCCGCCGGGCCGGTCCACGGTGCCGGTCAGAATGGCCGGATGGCGAAACGTGGTGCCCGCCCCGGCGCGGCCGAGCATGCCCCGCCCTGCCCGTGCGGCTCCGGCCTGCCGTACGCGGGGTGCTGCGGGCGGCTGCACCGCGGGGAGGCGACCGCCGGGACCGCCGAGGCGCTGATGCGGTCCCGGTTCAGTGCCTTCGCCGTCGGTGACGCCGACTACCTGCTGCGCAGCTGGCACTCAAGCACCCGACCCGCCCGGCTCCGGCTCGACGCCGGGCAGCGGTGGACCCGCCTGGAGGTGGTCGACACCGAGCGGGGCGGGCTGTTCGACGCCGAGGGCAGCGTCGAGTTCCGCGCCCACTACAAGGAGGGCGGCCGGCCGGGCACCCTGACCGAGCACAGCCGCTTCGTCCGGGAGGACGGCCGGTGGGTCTACCTGGAGGCCCGGCCCGACTGAGGCCGGCGCCCGCAGCTGCGGCCTCGCCCCGCCGCCACCACCAGCACAACGGCTGGCCGGGCGTCAGTGCTGGCCGGCCCCGGTGCGCGGTGGCAGGCCGAGCCGCGCCACCGCCGCCGCCGCCAGCTCGTCGGGGGGCAGCCCGATGTCCAGCACCACCCCCGGCTCGTCCGGCTCGAGGTGCTCCAGGATCGCCCGCTGCGAGTCGAGCAGGCTGGCCGGCATGTAGTGCCCGGCCCGCCGGTCCAGCCGGTCCCGGATCAGCTCCACCTGCCCGTGCAGGTGGACGAACTCCACGTCGGGCGGGCCCTGCCGCAGCACGTCGCGGTAGGAACGCTTGAGCGCGGAGCAGGCCAGCACCGTGGAGATCCCCTCGGCGTGCCGGTCGGTCATCCAGCCGGCCAGGCGGCGCAGCCACGGCCAGCGGGCTTCGTCGTCCAGCGGGACGCCGGCGCGCATCCGCGCCACGTTGGCCGACGGGTGGAACTCGTCGGCCTCGGCGAACCGCAGCCCGGTCCGCTCGCTGATCCCCAGGGCCACGGTCGTCTTGCCCGCACCGGACACGCCCATCACCACGACATGCCGGACGGGTCGCCGGTCACCAGTCATGGACGGTGCCGTCCTTGAGCCGGTTGAACGGCAGGTACGCCGGCTGGTACGGGAACCCCGCCGCCGCCTGCTCGTCCAGCTCCACGCCGATGCCCGGCTGCTCCCCCGGGTGCAGGTATCCGTCGGTGAAGGTGAACGACTGCCGGAACACCTCGTTGGTCAGCGGCCCGTGCGGCATGTACTCCTGGATGCCGAAGTTGTGGATGGCCAGGTCCAGGTGCAGCGCCGCGGCCATCCCGACCGGCGAGATGTCGGTCGGCCCGTGGATGCCGGACTTGATCTGGTACTGCGCGGCGAAGTCGAGCAGCCTGCGCATGGCCGTGATCCCCCCGGTGTGGGTGACGGCGGACCGGACGTAGTCGATGAGCTGTTCCCGGATCAGCGTCTGGTAGTCCCACACCGTGTTGAAGACCTCGCCGATGGCCAGCGGCGTGGTGGTGTGCTGGCGGACCAGCCGCAGCGCCTCCTGGTTCTCCGCCGGTGTGCAGTCCTCCAGCCAGAACAGGTCGTACGGCTCCAGGGCCTTGCCGAGCCTGGCGGCCTGGATCGGGGTCATCCGGTGGTGCCCGTCGTGCAACAGCGGCAGCTCGGGCCCGAACTCGTTGCGCACCGCCTCGAAGACCCCGGGCAGGTGACGCAGGTAGGCGCGGGTGTCCCAGTCCTCCTCGGCGGGCAGCGGGATGCGCTGGGCCGGCTCGTAGTCGTACCGCTTGCCGCCGGCGCCGGACTGGGCCGCGACGCCGTAGACGGCGTTGATGCCGGGCACCGAGGTCTGGATCCGGATCGAGCGGTAGCCCAGCTCCAGGTGGCGGCGCACGGAGTCGAACAGCTCCGGCAGGTCCCGCCCGGAGGCGTGCCCGTACGCCATGACGCCGGTCCGGGACGCGCCGCCCAGCAGTTGGTAGAGCGGCAAGCCGGCGACCTTGGCCTTGATGTCCCAGAGCGCGACGTCGACGGCCGCGATGGCGGCCATGGTGACCGGCCCGCGCCGCCAGTACGCCGAGCGGTAGAGGAACTGCCAGGTGTCCTCGATCCGGTGCGGGTCGCGCCCGATCAGCAGCGGGACGACGTGGTCGGCGAGGTACGCGGCGACGGCGAGTTCGCGGCCGTTGAGGGTGCCGTCCCCCAGCCCGGTGATCCCCTCGTCAGTGGTGATCTTGAGGGTGACGAAGTTGCGGTCGGGGCTGCAGACGACGACATCCGCTGCGACGATCTTCACGGGGGGTGCCTTTCTCGGGGTGGTGCGGGGCGTGCCGGGCACGCCCCGGTCAGCGAAGGGTGTCGCCGGGCTGCCGGCCGTCCAGCAGGGACAGCTCGTCGCGGCGGGGCAGGGCCTCCCAGTCGCCGTGGCCGGCGACGGCGAAGGCCCCGAGGGTGACCGCGCGGCGCAGCCGCCCGGCGAGGTCGAGTCCGTCCAGGTGGCCGGAGAGGTAGCCGGCGGTGAAGGCGTCGCCGGCGCCGACGGTGTCCACCGCGGTGACCGGCACCGCCGGCGCGTGCCGCACCCCGTCGCGGGTGTACGCGCGGGCGCCCTCGCCGGCGAGCTTGACCAGCACGGTCTCCACCCCCCGGTCGAGCAGCCCGGCCACCACGGTCGGCTCGTCCGCGCCCGCCGCGCCGACCAGGTCCAGTTCGTCGGCGGAGGCCACCACGACCGAGGCGTGCCCGGCCAGCGCGCCGAGGGTGGCCCGGGCGGCGCCCCGGTCCCAGAGCCGCGCCCGGTGGTTGACGTCGAGGCAGACCAGGACACCGGCGCGGGACGCGGTCTCCGCCGCCCAGGCGGTGGCCGCCCGGGCACTTTCGGACAGCGCCGGGGTGATCCCGGTCAGGTGCAACACCCGGGCGCCGGCGGCGAACGCCCGGCGCAGGTCGTCGACGGTGAGCGCCGAACCGGCGGAGCCGGCCCGCTGGTAGGTCACCCGGGTCAGGTCCGCGGTCCGCCGCTCCACGAACATCAGCCCGGCCGGCCGCCGGGGATCCCGGACGACGTGGTCGACGCCGACGCCTTCGGCGCGCAGCTGCCGCAGCAGGTGCCCGCCGAGTTCGTCGTCGCTGACCCGGCCGGCGAAGGCGGCCCGGTGGCCGAGCCGGGCGACGCCGATGGCCACGTTGGACTCGGCGCCGGCCAGGTGCATGGTCAGCGCGCCGCCGGTGGCCAGCGGGCCGGCCGACCGGAGCGAGACCAGCGCCTCGCCGAAGGTGAGCAGGTCGACGGCGGTCATGACCCGGCGGCCAGGTAGGCCCGGGCTCGCCGGCGCAGGGCGTCGAGGTCGCCGCCGGAGGCCGCGTCGCCGACGAGCGGGCCGCCGACGCCGACGGCGATCGCGCCGGCGGCGAGGTAGCCGGGCAGCTCGGCGAGGCCCACCCCGCCGACCGCGACGAACGGGATGTCCGGGAACGGATCGCGCAGCGCCTTCAGGTACGCCGGCCCGCCCAGCGACGCCGGGAACAGCTTCACCACGCTCGCCCCCGCCCGGATCGCGGCGTACGCCTCGGTGGGGGTGAGCGCCCCGGCGGCCACCGGGAGCCCCCGGTCGGCCGCCGCGCCGATCGAGTCGACGACGGCGGGGGTGACGACGAAATCGGCGCCGGCCGCGGCGACGTCGGCGACGTCGGCCCGGGTGAGCACGGTGCCGGCGCCGACCAGCGAGCCGGGCGGGGCGGCCGCCCGGATGGCGGCGATGGCGTCGCAGGCGCGGGGCGTGGTGAGGGCCACCTCCACCACCCGGACGCCTTCGGCCAGCAGGGCGCTGCCGGTGGCCACCGCGGCGGTGGGGTCGGTGCCGCGGATCACCGCCAGCAGGCGGGTGTCGGTCAGTTCGGCGGTGAGATCGAGGGTCATCTGGTCACCATTCCGCGTAGGAGCCGTCGCGGTGTCGCCACATCGGGCTGCGCCAGGCGTGACCGCGCTGGTCGGCGGCGCGGACCGCCCGCTCGTCCACCTCGATGCCGAGGCCGGGGGCGGTGAGCCGCTCGACGTACCCGTCGACGAAGGCCAGCGGGGTCTTGTCCAGGCAGTAGTCGAGCACCTCGGCGCCGAGGTTGTAGTGGATGCCGACGCTCTGCTCCTGGATCAGGTAGTTCGGCGTGGCGAAGCCGACCTGGAGGCAGGCCGCGAGGGCGATCGGACCGAGCGGGCAGTGCGGGGCGAGCTGGACGTCGTACACCTCGGCGAGCGCGGCGATCTTGCGTACCTCGGTGATGCCGCCGGCGTGCGAGAGGTCCGGCTGTGCGACCGCGATGCCGGCCTGGAGGACCGGCAGGAACTCCTGCCGGCTGTACAGCCGCTCGCCGGTGGAGACCGGGGTGGTGGTGGAGCGGACGAACTCGCCGATCAGGTGGGAGTTCTCCGGTACGACCGGCTCCTCCAGGAAGAACGGCCGGAACGGCTCCAGCAGCGGGGCGACCCGGCGGGCACTGGCCAGGGTGAACCGGCCGTGGAAGTCGATGGCGACGTCCCGGTGCTCGCCGAGCACCTCGCGGGCGGCGGCCACCCGGGCCACCACCCCGTCCAGCTCGGCCACCGAGGCGACCGGGCTCATCTTCCCGGCGGCGTTCATCTTCACCGCGGTGAGGCCGGCTTCGACCTGCGCGGCGATGTGGTCGCGTACCTCGGCGGGGTCGTCGCCGCCGACCCAGCCGTAGACCCGGATCCGGTCCCGGACCGGGCCGCCGAGCAGCTGGTGCACCGGGGCGCCGAAGTGCTTGCCGGCGATGTCCCACAGCGCCTGGTCGAGGCCGGCGACCGCGCTGGCCAGGATCGGCCCACCCCGGTAGAAGGCGCCCTTGGTGAGCACCTGCCAGTGGTCCTCGATCCGCAGCGCGTCCCGGCCGATCAGCAGCTCGGCGAGCTGCTCGACGGCGGTCCGGACGGTCTCGGAACGGCCCTCGCAGGTGGCCTCGCCCCAGCCGACGATGCCGGAGTCGGTCTCGACGCGGACGAAGAGCCAGCGGGGGGCGACCAGGAAGGTCTCGATGCGCACGATGGTGGTCACGTCGGCTCAGCCCTTCGTCGCGCCGGCGGTGAGGCCGGAGACCACGTACTTCTGCACGAACAGGGCGATCACCATGATCGGCAGGGTGACCACGGTGGCCGCGGCCATCAGGCCGCCCCAGTCGATGCTGGCGTAGCCGACGAAGTCGAAGATCGCCACGGGCAGGGTCTTGGTGTGGGCGTCGGAGAGCACCAGGGCGAACATGAAGTTGTTCCAGGAGAAGATGAACGACAGGATCCCGGCGGTGGCCACGCCGGGCACGGACAGCGGCAGGGTGATCCGGCGGAACGCGCCGATGTGGGTCAGCCCGTCGACCAGCGCCGCCTCCTCCAGTTCCGCGGGGAGGCCGTCGAAGTAGCCCATCATGATGTACACGATCAGCGGCAGTGAGACGAACATGTGGCTGAGGATCAGCACCCCGAAGCCGCCGACCATCTTCAGGTTGGAGAAGACGTAGTACCAGGGCACCAGCAGCGAGACGCCGGGGATCACCCGGGCCATCAGGACCACCAGCGCGGACTTGCGCATGTTGAACCGGCTCATCGAGTACGCGGCCGGCACGCCCAGGATCAGCGACGCCACGGTGGCGGCGAAGGCCACCCAGAGGCTGTTGCCGATGAACTGGACGTAGTTCGCCTGCTGGAGCACGGTGGCGTAGTTGTCCAGGGTGGGTGAGAATGCCAGCGCCTTGCCGGTGTCGTAGATGTCGACGTTGGTCTTGAACGACGCGGCGATCATCCAGAGCAGCGGCGCCGTCAGCGACAGCACCACCACGACCAGCGCCACCACCCGGAACACCTTGTACGGGCTACGCGGCCTCATCGCTGCGCCTCCTTGCGCCGGGCGGTCAGGGCCCACATCGACCCGATGATGATCAGGAAGAACAGGATGAGGACGGTGGAGGAGACGCCGTACTCGTTGTAGTCGAAGCTCAGTCCGTAGGCGTACACGTTGAGCGTCTCCACCTCGTGGAACGAGCCGCCGCCGCGGCCCTTGGTGGCGTAGAGGATGTCGAAGGTCTTCAGCGCGTCGATGCCGCGCAGCAGGATCGCCACCAGCACCGTGGGCATCAGCAGCGGCAGGGTGACGTGGCGGAACCGCTGCCAGGTGCTGGCGCCGTCGATGAGGGCGGCCTCCTGCGGCTCGTCGGACAGCGAGGTGAGACCGGCGAGCAGGATCAGCACCACCATCGGAGTCCACTGCCACACGTCGATGAAGATGGTGGTGGGCAGCGCCGTGTGCTGGCCGGCGAGCCAGGGCTGGGGGCCGATGCCGACCCAGCCGAGCGCCTGGTTGGCCAGGCCGATGTTCGGGTCGAAGATGAGCCGCCACATCATGCCGACCGCGACCGGGGTGGCGACCAGCGGCATCAGGATGGCCAGCCGCACCCACTTCTCGCCCTTGAACGGGCGCCACAGCAGCAGCGCGATCGCCATGCCGAGCCCCACCTCGAACAGCAGGGCCGCCAGGGTGAAGGTGCCGGTGCGGGCGACGGCGGGCCAGAACCGGTCGGTGTCCGAGAGCACGTCCAGGTAGTTGCGGAAGCCGACGAACTCGCTCTCGGCGCGGACGGAGCCCTCGGCGTCGGTGAGGCTGAGGTAGCCGGTCCAGGCCAGCGGGAAGATGATCAACACGGCGACGAAGGCCATGGCCGGCGCCGCGAAGAGCCACTTGCGATGGTCGTTCGCCCAGCGCGCCCAGCCCGGGGTGTCGGGCATGACGCCGACGCCGCCGGCGGCGCGGGTGGGGGTGGTGACGGTTGACATGAGATCTCCGGGGTGGGCGGGCCGACGGGAATACGCGGGTGGCGGGGCCGGCGACCCCGCCACCCGCGCGGCGGCTTATCTGGCCTCGTCGTCCAGGAACTTCTGGAACGCCTCGTTGGCCTTGTCGGCGGAGCCCGCGGCGTCCTTGCCGGCGATCGCGTCGACGATCGGCTGGCCGACGATCTCGCGAGCCTCGGCGACCTTCACCACGATGGGCCGGTCGTGGGCGACGCCGGCCTTGTTGCTCTCGGCGATCGCCTCGACCATGTCCTTCGGGTAGTTCGCGGTGCCCTCCGGGTTGTTCCAGACCGAGGTGCGGGCGCTCGGCACGCCTGCCTTCTGCAGCGCGAGGGTCTGCTCCTTGCCGGTGGCCCACTCGATGAACTTCCAGGCGTTGCCCTTGTTCTCCGAGCTGTCGTTGACCCCCAGCGCCCAGGACGGGATGTTGTACGGCTTCGATCCGGCCGGGCCGGCCGGGAAGGGCGCGAAGCCCACCGTGTCGGAGACCTTGGACTTGGCCGGGTCGGTGGCGTTCTTGTACAGCGAGTTGGCCTCGGTGTAGAAGGCCGCCTTGCCCTGGGTGAAGATGGCCATCGCCTCGGGCCAGCCCATGTCGGTGCTGACGTTGGCGGGACCGGAGTCCCTGATCAGCCCGCCGTAGAAGCCGTACGCCTGCTTGGCGGCGTCGCTGTTGACCGTGGCCTTGCCGCTGCCGTCGACGAAGTCACCGCCGAAGCTGTACAGGAAGCTGGAGAACTGGGTGACCGCCGCCGACTTGCCGGTGCGGGCGACGAAGCCCGCGGTGCCGGGCTCGGCCGCCTTGATCTTCGCGGCGGCGGCCTTCAGCTCGTCGAGGGTCTTCGGCGGGGCGCTCAGGCCGGCCTTGGCGAGCAGGTCCTTGCGGTAATAGAGGACCTCCTGCTCGGTGATGATCGGGACGCCGACCGGCTTGCCCTCGTACGAGGTGGCCTCGACCGGGCCGGCCTGGAAGTCGGCGAAGTCCCAGTTCTGGTTGGACTTCACCTGCTCCGACAGGTCGGCGAGGTACTTGTTCTTGGCGAACAGCTTCCCCTCCTGCAGGGGGCGGTACATCATCACGTCGATCTCGGACGAGCCGGCGTTGAGCTTGACGTTGTACTGGTCGGAGAGCTGGTCCTCGCCGAGCTGGGTGACGTCCACCTTGAGCCCGGTCTGCTTCTCGAACTCGGGCAGGGCCTTCTTGATGCTCTCGGTCCAGACGTGGTTCGCCAAGGTCACCCGGACCGTCGTCGAGGCGCCGCTGTCGTCGCCGCCACCGCCACAGGCCGACAGGCCGAGGGCGGCAACCATCGCCAGACAAGTTCCGAATATGGATCGACGTCGCACGCCCATCTCCTTCTGTCGTGGCCCCGCCCGGGGGGGTGGAGCGCCACATCGTTGTAACGTCCGCTTAACGACCGGATGCTAGGCCGATAAAGCTGATTTATTCAAGAGGTGATCACGAACTGATATGATCCGACGCGTGGATCAGTCCTCATCAGGGGTCACACCCGCCCAATACGCCCCTGCCGAGGCCGGGCTGCACGGCCGCGTACTCGACCACCTCGGCACCGCCATCTGCGGAGGCGAGGTGCCGGCCGGCTCCGTCCTGAACATCGACGACCTGGTCGACCGGTACGCGGTCTCCCGATCGGTGATCCGCGAGGTGCTACGGGTGCTCGCGTCGATGGGATTCGTCGAGACCCGGCGCCGGGTCGGGGTGCTGATCCGGCCCGCCGAGGCATGGAACGTCTTCGACCCGCAGGTGATCCGCTGGCGGCTCGCCTCCGCCGGGCGGATGGCCCAGCTGCGCTCCATCACCGAGCTGCGGACCGCGGTCGAGCCGCACGCCGCCTGGCTGGCCGCCGGCCGGATCGGCCACGACGAGGCCAGCGAGCTGGTCGGGCTGGCAGCCAAGATGTGGGCCGCCGGGCAGGCCGGCGACGAGGACCGCTTCCTCAGGCTGGACATCGAGTTCCACCGGCGGGTGCTCGCCGGCTCCGGGAACGAGATGTTCGGGAAACTGCAGGAGCTGGTCGCCGAGGTGCTGACCGGCCGGCACCACTACCGCCTGATGCCGCACCACCCGCACGAAAAGGCGCTGCAACTGCACGCCGACGTGGCGCAGGCGATCCAGCGCCGCGACGGCGATCGGGCCCGCGCCGCCATGGTGCGGATCATGGAGCAGGCGTTCGACGAGATGAAGTCGATGTGGGAGCAGACCGGGGACGGCTGACCGCCGACGCGGGGGCCTCAGCCGAGGGCGCGCGCCGCCCGGACGATGGCGTCCACCCCGATGCCCGCCCGGTCCATCTGCTGCGTCGGCGTCCCGGAGCCGGGCAGGCCGCGTACGGCCAGGTGGGTGACCCGCAGCGGTTCCGCGACGTCGGCGAGCGCCTCGAGCACGGCGGACCCCAGCCCGCCCTCGGGGTAGTGGTCCTCGACCACGACCAGCCGGCCGCCGGTGTCCCGCACGGCATCGAGCAGCCGCCGGCGGTCGAGCGGCTTGACCGAGTAGAGGTCGACGACCAGCGTCTCGATCCCCTCGCGGGCCAGCTCCTCCGCGGCGGAGAGGCAGTTGTGCACCGTCACTCCGGCGCCGATCAGCGCGACGTCACCGCCACCCCGCAGCAGCCTGCTGCCGCCGATCGGGAAGTCGTCGTCGTTGTCGTAGAGCACCGGGTACTTGCCGCGGGTGGTGCGCAGATAGCTGATTCCGGGGTGGTCGGCCAGCTGGGCGACGAGGGCGGCGCAGGAGACGGCGTCGCTGGGATACAGGACGGTGGACCCGTGCACGGCGCGCATCGCGGCGAGGTCCTCCAGCCCCATCTGGGAGGGGCCGTCCGGCCCGATCTCCACCCCGGCATGCGAGCCGGCCAGCGCCAGGTCGGCCTGCGAGATGGCGGCCATGCGGACGAAGTCGTAGGCGCGGGACAGGAACGCGGCGAAGGTGGCCGCGAAGGGCCGGTAGCCGCGCACCTGGAGTCCCACCGCGGCGGCGACCAGTTGCTGCTCGGAGATGAACATCTCGAAGAAGCGGTCCGGGTACGCCGCGCCGAACCTCTCCGTCCGGGTGGAGTCGCTGACCTCGCCGTCCAGGGCCACCACGTCGGGCCGAGCGCCCAGGGCGCGCAGCGCGTCCCCGTAGGCGTCCCGGGTGGCCACCTTCGTTCCCTTGTCGTACCGGGGCAGGTCCGGGGGTTCCGCGACGGAGGCGGGGGCGGGCGGGGCGGGCTCCGGGCGGGGACCGGCGACCCGGATCGTGCGTGCCCCGCCGAGCGCCTGCACGGCCCGCTCCGCCATGTCCGGTGGGAGCGCCTTGCCGTGCCAGCCCGGCTTGTTCTCGACCTCGGGCACGCCCCTGCCCTTGACGGTCCGGGCCAGCACCACGGTCGGGCCGGTCGCCTGTCGGGCCCGGCCCAGCGCCTCGTCGACGGCGACCAGGTCGTGGCCGTCGACGACGATCCCCTGGCAGCCGAACGCCTCGACCCGCCGCCGGTAGGTGTCCAGGTCCCATTCCAGCTCGGTCGGCCCGCGCTGCCCCAGCCGGTTGACGTCGACGATGGCGGTGAGGTTGCCCAGCCCGTAGTGGCCGGCCTTGTCCAGCGCCTCCCAGACGGAGCCCTCGGCCATCTCGCTGTCGCCGCACAGCGCCCAGACGTGGAACGGCAGGCGGTCGAGGTACCGGCCGGCGAGCGCGATCCCGACGCCGACGGGCAGTCCCTGGCCGAGCGAGCCGGTGGCGACGTCCACCCAGGGCAGCACCGGGGTGGGGTGGCCCTGCAGACGCGACCCCGACTGGCGGTAGGTCTCCATCAGCTCCTGCTCGCTGATCGCGCCCACGGCCCGGAAGACCGCGTACAGCAGGGGTGAGGCGTGGCCCTTGGAGAAGATCAGATGGTCGTTGGCCCGGTTGCCGGGGTGGCTCCAGTCGTAGCGCAGGTGCCGGGAGATCAGCACCGCGAGCAGGTCGGCAGCGGAGAGGCTGGAGGTCGGGTGACCAGACCCGGCCCGGGTGCTGCACCGGATCGCATCCACCCGCAGCTGGGCGGCGAGCTCGCTGATCCGGGCGAGTTCCTCCCGGGGCAGGGTTCGTTCCGCTTCCATCGTCACCGGCATCGCCTCCGTCGTCGGCTCCGCTCGGCCAGCTCTTCGGCAAGGCCCGGCGGGCCGCCTGGCCCGGACCGCTCCCGCTGACCGCCCTGCGCCCCACCGTAATGAGACACGGGCGGTTCTGTCCGGTAACTAGCGGTTTACGATCCGGGCCGAGCGGGTCAGCCGTGCCGGCCGGTGGATCTTGCGGCCTACGCCGGCGTGAAACTGGGCGGTCGCGCCGCCCGTCGAGGTCGGCGCGTCACTGCCTGCTGACCCGCCCGGTGGGGCCTCCCGGCCGCCCGGATCGCGCCCGGCCGAGCGGGTCGGCGCGGCGGCGCCGGACGGCGATCGGCACACCGGCCATCGCCAGGTACGGGATCGCGGCGACCACGAACGCCCAGCGGTGCCCGCCCGCCGTGGCGACCACGGCGTAGCCGCCGTAGACCGCCATGATGGTCAGGTCGGTGGCCATCCCGGCCAGCGAGGTGACGGTGGCCCGGCTCGGCCCGGTGATCCGCGCCTGCAGGCGCGCGTCGGCCAGCACGGTGGCCAACTGGAAGCCGCCGAGCGCCGCCGCGACCAGCACCAGCCCGGCCGGGTGGCCGGAGCCGGCGCCCAGCGCGAGGGCCACCGCCGAGGCGGCCAGCAGGCCGGCGTTTCCGGTGGCGCCGAGTCGCTCCCCCAGCGGGGCGAGCAGCCCGCCCACGGTGACCCCGGCCAGGACCAGCGCGACCAGGGCCGGCACCGCCGCCGCCGGGACGCCGGTCTCCCGGATCAGCAGCGGCGTGTACTCGTCGAGCGCGCCCCAGACCGCGGCGACCACGGCGACGAGCAGCACGGCCGCCCGTACGGAGCGGTCGGCGCGGGCCTCGGTGAGGCCGGCCCGCAGGCTGGCCACCCAGCCCAGTTCCGCCTCCTCCTCGGCCGGGTCGCCGCCTCCCGGGTCGCTGGCGGTCGGCGGCCGGCGGTGCTCCGGGAAACGCCCGGCGGCCAGGGCGGCGAGCAGGCAGACCAGCACGCTGGCCCCGCCGACGGCCGGGTAGCCGCCGACGGCCAGCACCGGCCCGGCCAGCGCCGCGGCGGCCAGCGCGCCGACCACCCCGGCCGTCCTCGCCCGGCCCATGGTGCGGGCGTAGCGGCCGGCCGCGCCGAGCCGGTCGAGTTCGGTGTAGACCAGTGCCTCCAGCGAGCCCGAGTTCAGCGCGCCGCCGATGCCCCAGAGCACGAAGCCGACGGCGAACGTCGGGTACGACGGCAGGACCACCCAGATGGCGAAGGCGGCCCCGGGCAGCAGCGGGGCGAGCCGGAGCAGCAACCGGCCGGAGACCGCGTCGGCCAACGCCCCGGAGGGCACCTCCATCGCGATGCTGGTGGCCGACCAGAGCACGAAGAGCGAGGAGATCTGCCCGACGGAGAGCCCGGTGTCGGTGAACAGCAGGGAATAGAGCGGGTAGAGCAGGACGACGTCGGTGAGGAACGTGTAGCCGTAGAGAGTGGTCGCCAGGCGGCGCACGCGGGTGTCGGGCACCCGCGCGGAGACGACGGTCATGAGGCCTTCCAGAGGACGGGAGCGGACGCCGACAGGGTGCGGCGACCGCGGCGGCCCGCGGTTACGGCCTCTGGCTACGGATCAACATCGCCAGGTCATGGTGGCGATGGTAGTCGCCGGACCCGGCCGGCGGGGCCCCGGCAAACACCGCCGGACCCGGCCGGCGGGGCCCCCGGAAACGTCGCTGGCGGGGAGGGGACCGTCCGGTCCCCTCCCCGCCGACGGCGGGTGGTCAGCGGCGGGACTCGTCGGTGTCCTGCCGCTGCGGGATGATCATCGTGGCCTCGGCGTCGTCGCCGGACGGCTGCCGCGGCGCCGTCGGCTGGGCCGGCTCGGTGGCCACGGTGGTGGGCTGGGTCCGGTCCGGGTCGTACGGGGCGACCGGCTGGGTCAGCTCCGCCTCGTCCGGGCGGGACACCACCTGGGTGCGCTCGGCGGCATCGTAGTCAGCCACCGGCTGGGTCGCCGCCGCCTCGTCAGTGGCCGGCGGGGCGGGCCGGGACGCGGCATCCCGCCGCCCGGCCTGGTACGCGCGGGCATGCGTGGCGATCGCCCGCGACTCCTGCTCGGCGCGGCCGAGCCAGGACTCCCAACGGCTCTGCATCGGCCGGACCAGCCCGCCGCCGACCCCGACGACGAGGATGCCGCCCACGGTGGCCAGCACCGCGATCAGCACCGGCGTGGTCACCGCGGTGGCGACCCCGATCTGGTTGAGGGCGGCGATGACGCCCAGACCGAGGATGAACACCGAGGCGATGGTGGCCAGCACCCGGCCGTACGACAGGCCGCCGAGGGCGCTGCCGATGATGTCCTTGACGGCCGTGGCGATCGCCGCGGCGACCACGACGATGACGATCGCGACGAAGGCGCGCGGCAGCCAGGCGATGACCCCCGCGATCAGGTCGGAGACCGGGTTGGGTCCCCAGATGCCGAAGGCGAGCTGCAGGGTGACCAGCAGCACCGCGTAGCAGGCGAGCTGGGCGACCAGGTCGCTGGCGTCGTACCGGGAGCGGGCCAGGGCGGCCTTGATCCCGCCGCGCTCCACCGCCCGGTCGAAGTGGACCCGCTCCAGGAGCTTGTCCACGATCTTCCGGATCGCCTTGGCGACGAACCAGCCGACCACCAGGATCGCCACGAAGGCGAGCGCCTTGGGCAGGAAGAGCATCACCGCACGGAACGCGTCACCCACCGCGTCGCCGAATCTGTCATTCATATGGGTCCTCCACAACAGCGTCGTCAGCGTGAACCGCCCCGAGCTACCCGGACGGGTCGAGCCGGAAACGCCGGACGGCCGGCGGCTCAGATGGCCGTGGCGCCGGCCACCTTCCAGTCCCCGCCGTCCGGCACCAGCACCAGCACCACCCGGTTCTGGTCGACCTTCTCCCCCGCCGTGCTGACGTTGCGCCGGTACTGGTTGAGGTACACCAGCAGTTCC
Organism: Micromonospora sp. NPDC050686; assembly: GCF_040654475.1. Classification (NCBI taxonomy): domain Bacteria; kingdom Bacillati; phylum Actinomycetota; class Actinomycetes; order Micromonosporales; family Micromonosporaceae; genus Micromonospora; species Micromonospora sp. NPDC050686. The sequence continues at coordinate 51,759 of NZ_JBFAID010000020.1, read as the reverse complement.
ACCCGGTCGGCGGCGGCGGTGACCACCCCGGTCGAGGAGACCTCCGCCAGCACCACGGCCTGCTGCTTCGTGGCGGTCTGCCGCAACGCCCCGGTGGTCTGCGCGTACTCGGCGGCGAAGTCGCCCGTGGTGAAGGTCCGCCCGTTGGCGACGCTGTCGTCGAAGGTGCGGTAGTCGTACGAGAAGATGGCCTTGGCCGCGGCGGGAGCGGTGGCCAGGGCCTGGCGTACGGCCCTGTCCCGCTGCGTGGCGCGGTGGTCGCCCCACCAGGCGAGACCGGCGACGGTCGCCGCGACAACGATCGCGATGACGAGGGACGGGACGAGCCCGGGCCGTGAAGGCCGCCGGCGGGCGAGTGCGGCGAGGGTACGCATCGATCCTCCTGGTGTCATCCGACGAACTGCAGCCGGGAGACGAGCCACTGGCCGGAGTCCTGGTCCCGCACCATGTCGACCTGGATCCGGTAGTGCGACGGCCGCCCCTCGGGCGCCTTGACGTTCTTCACGGTGGCGTCGACCGCCACCAGCACGACGGCCCGGTCCCGGTCACCCGAGACCAGGCCGGCCCGTAACACCGACCCCCGCGACTCGACCTTGTTCTCCACCACCGCCGTGCGGACCTGGGACCGGCCCCGGGTGAACTCCTCCTTGAAGTCGCCCGTGGCACCGGTGGAAATGCGCTGCAGGTCCCGGTCGACGCTGGCGGAGCTGACCGAGACGAAGTTGACGCTGGCCTGCTTGGCGGCGGCCACCGCCTGCTGACGGGCCTGCTCCACCGCCCGGTCGGTGTACCACCGGTGGCCGAGGACGCCGGCCGCGGCGAGGGCGGCGGCGAGCAGCGCCACGAGCAGCCCGACAAGGATCCGCCGCCGGCCCCGGGCCGCCGGCTCGGCCCCGTCCGCCAGCTCCGCCGGTAGCGCCGGCTCGGCGGTGCCCACCCGCTTGCCCGCCGACGAGCCGGCGGCCGCGTCCGGCCCGTTCACGGCCGGGTCGGCGGTGGTGCCCTCCGTCGGCCCGGGTTCGACGGCGTCGGTCGGGCCCTCCACCGCCGCCGGATCGTCGACGGGTGACGGCTCGTCGGCCGACACCGGCTCGTCCACCGGGTCGTCGGCCGCCCGGCGAAGGTCCGCCCAGCCACGCTGCGCGGTCCCGGTCGTGTCCCGGGCGACGGCCCCGTCCGGGTCGTGGGTGGGGTCGACGGCCGGTTCCTCGTCCAGCCGTTCCAGCAGGTTCTCGATGTCCCCGGGTGGGGCCGGCCGGGCCGCGTCCCGGCGCGGCGCTGGGATGCCGGCCTTGGCTCCCTTGATCACCCTCAACGCCCGGTCCTTGCGCGCCTGCACAGGTCCTCCCTCTCCGTCGCCGGTCACGGGGTCACCCCGGCCAGCAGCAGTTGCTTCCACGACTGCTCTCCCGCCATGGCGTACTGGCCGCCGGTGCCGCCGAACTGCAACGGCCGGCCGTCGGAGCCGACCACCAGGCCGGTCGCCGGGTCGTACCCGCCGTCGGCGGTCCCGGCGGGCGGCGCGGGGGCCGGGGGCGGGGCGGGGTCGCGACCGCCCGGCCGGGGCGCGTTGGCTTCGCCACGTACGCTGGCGCCGGCCGCCCGGTCCCCGGCACCGCACCGGGTGCTCCCGCCCTGGTAGACGCAGGACGGCGGGTCGTCGACGTTGACCACGAGGCCGAGGTGGGCGGTGCCGTCGCCCGGGGTGACGGTGAACCCGCCGGCCACCGCGATCGGGTAGACGACGAGGGCCTGCTCGATGCCGGGCAGCCGCCGGGCGGCGATGCCGTTGACCGTCACCAGGTTGCCCAGCAGGGTGCCGATCGTCGGTTCCAGCCCGCGCAGCAGCGCGACCAGTTCCCGCCCGGCCGGCGGGCCGGCGGCGAGCAGCCGGCGCAGGTCCGGGTCGGCCTCGCGCACGGTGGCGGCGAGCGCGGCCAGGCCGGCCGCCCATCGGCGCAGCGCCTGCGCCGACTCGGCCTGGGTGGTGAGCACGGTACGGCCGTCGCGGATCAGCGCGAGCGTCTCCGGCAGCCGGGCGTCGGCCTCGGTCAGCAGCGCGTCGCCCGAGTCCAGGATCCGGGCCAGGGCCGCCTCGTTGCCCTCGAACGCCGTGCCCAGCTCGGTGATCAGCACGTTGAGGTCGTCCGCGTCGAGGGAGCGGACCAACGCGTCGAGGTGGGTCAGCAACGCCTCCGGGGCGAGCGGGACGCCGGTGCGGTCGGCCGGGATCACCGCGCCGTCACCGAGGTACGGCCCACCGTCGCGCTCGGGACGCAGGTCCACGTACTGCTCGCCGACCGCGGACCGCTGGGCCACCACCGCCCGCAGGTCCCGCGGCACCGCCACGCCACGGCGCAGCCGCAGGTCGGCGCGGACCCCGGTCGCACGCAGGTGGACCGCGGTGACCCGGCCGATCGGCACACCCCGATAGGTGACCGGGGCGTTGGCGAAGATCCCGCCGGCGCGGACGAGATCGAGGTGCACCACGTAGACCCCGCCGAGCAGCCGTTCACCGAGGCCCACGTAGCGGATCCCGACGTAGCCGATGCCAAGGACGCTGACCAGCACGAACGCCAGCACCTGAAGTTTCACCACCCGACTGGTCACGGCTGGCCTCCCCCCAGCAGGTCGGTCAGGCCGCCGACCTGGCCGGTGACGGCGCCGGTCACCGGCAGGATGCACGGGGCGGTGAGGACCGTGTTGCGCGGCAGTTCGGTGCCGGCCGGGAACGCGGTGCCCGCCGGCACCACGCCGGTGGGCAGGATCAGCCCGCCGACGGGCACCGGGGAGCCGGGCTTGAGCAGCGCGCAGCCCTCCGGGAGCTGACACTCCTGCGGCGGGGTCCACGTCGCCGGTAGGTTCGCCGGGTCGGGCAGACAGTCCAGGCCGGGCAGGTCCGGCAGCTTCGGCAGTTGCGGCAGCGACGGCAGTCGCGGCGTGGGGCCCGCGCCCGGCTCGGAGGCCGGCCGGCCACTCGCCGGCGGCGAGGGACCGGGCGCCGTCGGGATGGTGGGGCCCTTCGGCGGGATCGCCGGCCGGGCCGGTGCGGGTGCCGCGGCGACCAGGTTGGCCAGGATGCGGGCCGCATCCAGGTCGGCGGTGACGGACAGATTGACGAAGTCGCCGACGATCGCGCCGGTCACGTTGGGCGGGAACGGGTACGACAGCATGAAGTCCAGCGACTTCGGCAGGTCGTCGCCGGCCCGGACCAGCTGGGTCAGGATCGGTTGCAGCGCCTTGACGCTGGCCAGGGTGTCGTCCCGGCTGCGCTCGACCACCCGGGTGCCGACCCGCCCCAGGTCGCCGAGGGCGGTCAGCGCGGCGGTGAGCTGCTCGCGCTGACCGGCGAGCACGGTCAGGCCCGGGGCGAGGGCGTCCACCGCGTCGCCGAGCACCTGCCGCTGCCGGGCCAGCCGCTCGGTGAGCCGGTCCAGCGCCTCGATCGCCCGGACCAGGTCGGCCTTCTGCCGGTCGAGACCGCCGATGAACGTGTCGAGCTGGCGCAGCGCGTCCCGGACACCGGCCTCCCGGCCCGCCAGCGCCGCGCCGAGTTCCCGGTTGATCGTCCGCAGCTGGGCCAGCCCGCCGCCGTTGAGCAGCAGCGCGAGCGCGGCCAGCACCTCCTCCACCTCGGCGCCCCGGTCGGTGCGCGACAGCGGGATGACGTCGCCGTCGGCGAGCCGGCCGGTCGCCCCGGCCGGGGGCGGTGCCACGGTCACGTACTTCTCGCCGAGCAGGCTGCTCTGCCGCACGGCGGCGGTCGCGTTGGCCGGCAGCCGCACGTCGCGGCCGAGGCGCAGGGTGACCCGGGCGGTCCAGCCGGCCAGGGAGATCCGCTGCACGCTGCCCACGGTCACGTCGTCGACCTTGACGGCGGCCTGCGGGACCAGGTCGAGCACGTCGGAGAACTCGACGGTCACCAGGTACCCGTCCCCCTTCGGCGCGCCGCCGGGCAGCGGCAGCTCGGCCAGGTCCGGCAGGCCGCAGCCGGCGGGCAACAGCGCCAGGACGACCGCGGCGGCCAACGCCCGCAGGCGTCCGGCGGTCACGAGACACCCCGCAGGATGCCACCCAGGGTGGGGTCGGGGTTGGTGGTGGGGCCGCCCGGCACCACGTCGGGGACCGGCCCACCGGGAGAGCTGATTGGAGGATTACCCGGTGGTGCCGTGCCGGTCGCCGGGGTGCCGGGCGGCAGCTTGAGCAGCTTGCGCAGCTGGTCGGTCAGGGGCAGGCCACGCTGACGCAGGGTCTGCGCCAGCGCGGTGCAGGTGGCGGGCACCTGGGCGGGCGCCTGGTCGACCAGCAGCGAGCAGACGAAGCTCGCCGGGTCGTACGGGCCCAGCGCGTTGTCCCGGGTGTCCAGGGTGCCGGAGCGTGGGTTGTAGGACAGGGCGAGGTTGTTCAGCGCCAGCGGCGCCACGTCCAGGATGTCGATGATCGCCTGCTGCTGCCGGACCAGGACGCCGGTGACGTCGGCCAGCGCGGCGACGTTCGAGGTCAGCGCCGCGCGGTTCTGCTTGACGAAGGTGGTGACGTCGGCCAGCGCGGTGGCGAGGTGGCGCAGCGCGGCGGCCAGCTCGTCGCGTTCGGCGGCGAGCTGCTCGGCGACGTCGGCGAGGCGCTGGTTGAAGGCGCGTACCTGCTGGTCGCTGCGGGCCAGCGCGGTGGTGAACTGCTGCAGGTTGGCGACCGAGCCGAACAGGTCCTGCCGGCCGTCGGCGAGGGTGGTGAGCGCCCGGGAGAGCCCGTCGAGGGTGTCGTGCAGGGCCTGCCCATTGCCCTCCAGGTTGGCCCGACCGGTGGCGACCAGGTCGGACAGGGCACCGTCGCGGTTGGCGCCCTCGGGGCCGAGCATCCGGTTGAACTCGTCGAGCGCCTGGTAGATGTCGTCGATCTCCATCGGCGTCGCGGTCCGCTCCACCGGGATCTCGGCGCCGTCGGTCAGGGTGGCGCCGCCGGCGTACGCGGGTGCGAGCTGCACGTACCGGTCGCTGACCACACTCGGCGGAATGATCAACGCCTGCGCGCCGGCGGGGATGTCGAGGCCGGGGTCGTAGCTCATGGCCACCCGGACGGTGCGGCCCTGCGGGGTCACCTCGACCACCTCACCGACCCGGACGCCGAGCACCCGCACGTCCGAGCCGGGGTACACCCCGACGGCGCGGGTGAAGTAGGCGACCACCCGCCGGGGCGGGGTGCCGTCGCGCAGCACGATCACGCCGACGACGACGGCGAGCAGCAGGACGGTGGCGGCGGCGACCGGTCGACGCCAGCGCCGGAACGGATCGGGCATCAGCGGCCTCCCGTGGTGGGCACGTAGGGCTGGAGCAGCCCCTGCACGTACGAGTCGAACCAGCGGCCGTTGCCGACCACGTTGGCGAAGGCGGTCACGAACGGCGCCATCCGCTGCACCGTCCGCTCCAGGTCGTCGCGGTTGCGTTGCAGGATGGCGACGACCTCCCGTAGCTGCCGCAGCGCCGGTTCGAGCTGGGCACGGTTGTCGGCGACCAGCCCGGACAGCTGGGTGGACAACTCGGCGGTGCCGACCAGCAGGCGGTGGATGGCGTCCCGGCGGCGGATCACCTCGGCCAGCAGCTTCTCGCCGTCGGCGACCAGCTTGCGGAACTCCTCGTCGCGGTCGGCGAGGACCTTGGTGACGTCGCGGGCGCGGGCGAGCAGGGCCCGCAGCTCCGCGTCCCGGTCGGCGACGGTGCGGGACAGCCGGGACAGCCCGACCAGCGAGGTGTTGACGCTGCCGGGGGTGTCGGCGAACGTCTCGGACAGGGTGTCGAACGCGGCGGCGAGCTGCGCGGTGTCGACCTTGTCGAGGGTGCCGGCGAGTCCGCTGACCGCCTGGACCACGTCGAACGGCGCGGCGGTGCGGGACAGCGGAATCTGCCCGCCCTCCGGCAGCCGGCCGGGCCCGTCGGGGGCCAGCGCCAGGTACTTCTGCCCCAGCACCGTCTTGATCCGGATCGTCGCGCCGGTGTCCTGGCCGAGGCGTACGCCGTCGTCGTCGACCAGGAACCGGACCCGCACGTACGGCCGGGCGTCGCGGGCCAGTTCCACGGCGGTCACCTTCCCCACCCGCACGCCGGCCACCCGTACCTCGTTGCCAACGGCCAGGCCGCTGGCGTCGGAGAAGGCCGCCTGGTACGACCGGCTGGTCAAGGCGGCCAGCCGGTCGAGCTGGAACGCGCCGAGCAGGGCGGCGACGAGCACCGTCAGGCTGATCGCGCCGACGGCAACGGGGTTGCGTTCCCGGAACGGTTTCACTGGACGCCTCCGGTGGCGCAGCGGGCGGCCGGCGCGCTGAAGCCGGCCGGTTGCAGGGGTGCCCGACCGGCGACCGCGACCCGGCCGTCGAAGTCGCAGAGGTAGAAGTTGAACCAGGAGCCGTACGAGGCGACCCGGGTGAGCTGCTGGTAGCGGTCGGGCAGCCGGCCGAGGGTGCCGTCGATGACCGCCGCGTTGCGGTTCAGGTTGCCGGCCAGCTCGCCCAGTTCGCGTACGTCCGCTGCCAGCGGTGGCCGGACGTCGGCGAGCAGCGAGGAGGTGGCGTCGGTGAGCTCGCCGATGCTGACCAGGGACTCGCCGATGGCGGTGCGGTCGGCGGCCAGGCCGGAGACGAGCTGTTGCAGCTGGGCGATGCTCTGGTCCAGGTTGCTGTCCCGCTCGGCAAGGGTGCCCAGGACCTGGTTGAGGTTGGTGATGACCCGGCCGATCACCGCGTCCCGGTCAGCGAGGGTGTTGGTCAGCGAGGCGGTGTGCCGCAGCAGGCCGGCCACGGTCCCGCCCTCTCCCTGCAGCACCTGGATGATCTCGTAGGCGAGCTTGTTGACGTCGTCGGGGCTGAGCGCGGTGAACAGCGGCCGGAAGCCGTTGAACAGCACGGTCAGGTCCAGCGCGGGCGCGGTCTGGGCCAGCGGGATGACAGCGTCGGGGCGCAGCGGCCGGCCGTCGCCGGGGCCTTCGCTCAACGCCACGTACCGCTGGCCGACCAGGTTGCGGTAGCGGATCTTCGCGCGGACGCTGGTGGCGACCGGCACGCCGTCGGTGACCGTGAAGGCCACCTCGGCGACGTGGTCGTCGACCACACTGATCCGGCTGACCCGGCCCACCTTCACGCCGGCAACCCGCACGTCGTCGCCGGGGAGCAGGCCGGTGACGTCGGCGAACCGGGCGCGGTAGGTGACCCCGCCGGGCGGGAACGCGCCCAGGGTCTGGGCGAGCAGCGCGGTCAGCAGCAGGGTCACCGCGCCGAAGAGCGCCAGTTTCACCAGCGGGCCGGTCGTCCTCACGGTCATCGGGTGTTCACCACCCCGCCGCGCAGCAGCGGCCCCCAGAGCAGGACCGCAATGTCGGGCACCTCGGCCGGCGGTGTCCCGGTCACCGCGCCGACGAGCGGCTTGACCAGGGCGCGTTCCTCGCCGGTGCCGGCCTGGCCCATCGCTGGCGAGCCGGCCGGCGGTCCCGCCGGGCGGGCGGCGGACGCTCCCGGCACGCCGACCGGCAGCAGCGATCGCGGCCGGTCGCCGCCGTAGTCGTAGCCGTCGTTCACGGGCACCTCGGGGGCCGGCTGGTGCGGGTCGGGCAGGCCGCGACAGTTGGGGCCGTTGTGCGCCCCGTAGACCGGTTCGTCGCGTCCCCGCTCGTACCTGCCGCCGTCGCGGGTGACCTCCAGGGTGATGTGCATCCGGCCCCCGGCGAAGACCTCCTCGACGCGGGGTTGCAGGTCGACCAGGCCGCTCATCAGGCACGGGTATTCGGGGGCGTAGGTGGCGAGCAGTTCCAGCACCGGGCGGCTGACCGCGCCGAGCCGGATCAGCTGGTCGTCGTGCCGGTCGAGGAACTCCCGGGTGACGTCGGCGGTGTCGGTGGTCTCGGCGAGGAACGCTGCGAGCTGCCCCCGCTGGTCGGTGACGGTGCGGGCGGTGACGGTGACGTCGCGCAGCAGGGCCAGCAGGTCGGGCAGGGCGGCGTGGTAACTGTCCAGCACCACGGCGAGCTTGCGGACGTCCTCGGCGATCGTGGGCATCTCCGGGTTGACCTGCTTGAGGTACTCGTCGAGGCGGACGACGTTCGCCCCGATCCGCTCGCCCCGGCCCTCAAGGGCGGTGGACAGCGCGCCCAGGGTGGTGGCGAGTTGGTCGGGGTGGATCGACTGGAGCAGCGGCAGCGCTCGGTCGAGCACCCGTTCCAGCTCGATCGCGGTGCGGCTGCGATCCTGGTCGATGGCCGCGCCGTCGCGGATCGGCCCGGTGCCGCCGCCGGCGGGCGGGACGAGTTCGACGTACCGCTCGCCGAAGAGCGTCTTGGGCAGCAGGCGGGCGGTCACGTCGGCCGGGATCAGGGCGGTGGTCTCCGGGTTCAGGGCCAGCCGCAGGGTTGCCCCGGCCCCCGCGCTGGCGACCGAGCGCACCTCGCCGACGACGACGCCGCGTACCTTGACGTCGGCGCCCGGGCTGAGCTGCGACCCGGCGCGGGTCGCGTGCAGGGTGACCCAGGTGACCGGGGTGAACGCCTTGCGGTACTGCAGCACCGAGCCGGTCAGCGCGGCGGCCAGCACGGCGATGAAGACGATGCCCAGGATGCGATGTCTCATGTTCACCCCGCGATCCGGACGGTGGTGGTGGCGCCCCAGATGGCCAGTGACAGGAAGAAGTCGACGATGTTGACCGCCACGATGGCCAGCCGCACGGCCCGGCCGACCGCGACGCCGACCCCGGCCGGCCCGCCGCTGGCGGTGTAGCCGTACCAGCAGTGCACCAGCACCACGATCACGCTGAACACCAGCACCTTGCCGAAGGACCAGAGCACGTCGCCGGGGGGCAGGAAGAGGTGGAAGTAGTAGTCGTAGGTGCCGGCGGACTGTCCGAAGTAGTGCACGGCGATGGTGCGGGTGGCGAGGTAGCTGGTGAGCAGGCCGATGACGTACAGCGGGATCACCGCGATGAACCCGGCGATCATGCGGGTGGTGACCAGGAACGGCAGGGACGGCACCGCCATCACCTCGAGGGCGTCGACCTCCTCGGAGATCCGCATCGCGCCGAGCTGGGCGGTGAATCCGCAACCCACCGTGGCGGACAGCGCCAGCGCCGCGACCAGCGGCGAGATCTCCCGGGTGTTGAAGTACGCCGACACGAAGCCGGTGAATGCGCTGCTGCCGATCTGGTTGAGCGCCTGGTAGCCCTGCAGGCCGACCTCGGTGCCGGTGAAGAAGGTGAGGAAGCAGATGACGCCGACGGTGCCGCCGAGCACGGCCAGGGCGCCGGAGCCGAAGCTGACCTCGGCCAGCAGCCGCAGCACCTCCCGCCGGTAGCGGCGTACCGTGCGCGGCGCCCAGGCGAAGGCGCGCAGATAGAAGGCGAGCTGGCCGCCCAGGTCGTCGAGGATCCGCAGCGCCGGCACGTCAGCTTCCCTTCTGTGGTACGAGCTGGAAGTACACGGCCGTGACGACGAAGTTCAGCGCGAACAACAGCATGAACGTGATCACCACGCTCTGGTTCACCGCGTCCCCGACACCCTTCGGGCCCCCCTTGGCGGTCATCCCCTTGTAGGAGGCGACCAGTGCCGCGGTGGCCCCGAACAGCAGTGCCTTGACCTCGCCGACCAGCAGGTCGGGCAGCTGGCCCAGGGCCTGGAAGCTGGCCACGTACGCCCCGGGCGTGCCGCCCTGCAGGATCACGTTGAACAGGTAGCCGCCGCTGACGCCGACCACGCTGACCAGTCCGTTGAGCAGGACGGCGACGAGCATGGCGGCGAGCACCCGGGGCACCACCAGGCGGTGGATCGGGTCGATGCCCAACACCTGCATCGCGTCCAGTTCCTCGCGGATCTTCCGCGAACCGAGGTCGGCGCAGATCGCCGAGCCACCCGCACCGGCGATGATCAGCGCGGTGACGATCGGCCCCGCCTCCCGCACCACGGCGAGCACCGACGCGGCGCCGGTAAACGACTGCGCGCCGAGTTGCCGGACCAGCGAGCCGAGTTGCAGCGCGATGACCGCGCCGAAGGGGATGGAGACCAGCGCGGCGGGCAGGATCGACACCGAGCTGATGAACCAGGCCTGCTGGACGAACTCGCGGACCTGCACCGGCCGGCGGCCGAGGCCCCGCAGGGTGTCCAGGCAGAACGCGAAGAACTCGCCGGTGCGGCGGACCGCGGTGACGGGGCCGTTCATCCGGTCACCTCCCGATGCCGACCTTCGGCGATGAGCTGCCCGTCCAGCTCAACGGTGAGTCGCTCGGCGACGGGCACGCCGTCGAACGAGCCGGCGGGCGGGGTGACGCCGTTGGCCCGGCACCACTGCCCCGGTGGGCGTTGCGCCTTCCGGGGCCGGCCGTCCGACGGCGGCAGTTGCAACGGGATCGGTGGCAGCGGCGGCAGTTCGACCCCGGCGTCCGCCTCGGCCTGCAACTCGTCGGCGTCCTTCTCCTCGGCCATGCCGATCGGGCCGACCCGCTGGGCGTTGAGGAACTGCCGGACCACCGGCTCGGTGCTGGACAGCAGCATCTCCCGCGGCCCGAACATGGCCAGGTGGCCGTGGTAGATCAGGCCGATGTTGTCCGGCACGGTCCGGGCCGTGTTGATGTCGTGGGTGACGATCAGGAACGTCGCCTCGGTCCGCTGGTTGAGGTCGATGATGAGCTGGTTGAGGTAGGCCGTGCGGACCGGGTCGAGCCCGGAGTCCGGCTCGTCGAAGAGGACGATCCGCGGGTCGAGCACCAGCGCGCGGGCCAGCCCGGCGCGTTTGCGCATCCCGCCGGAGATCTCCCCCGGCAGCTTCCGCTCGGCGCCGACCAGGCCGACCATCTCCAGCTTCTCGGTCACCACGGACCGAATCTGCGACTCGGACCTGCGGGTGTGCTCCCGCAGTGGAAAGGCCACGTTGTCGTAGATCGTCATCGAGCCGAACAGCGCGCCGTCCTGGAACAGCACGCCGAACAGCTTGCGCACCTCGTAAAGGTCGCGTTCGGAGAGTCGGGGCAGGTCCTTGCCCTCGATGACGATCGAGCCGGCGTCGGGTCGCAGCAGCCCGACGAGGGTCTTGAGGAAGACCGACTTGCCGGTGCCGGACGGGCCGAGCAGCACCGAGATCTCACCTGCCGGCAGGGTCAGGCTGATGTCCGACCAGACCGGCCGGCCACCGAAGGACTTGCTCAGGCCCCGTACGGCCACCTCGATGCCCATCAGCCCTCCTCTCGCCGCGCCCACTGGGTCATCGGCGGAAGGCGCCCAGACGCAACAAACTACTTTTCGCCAGAAGAAGGTGACGCAAGGTGAGCTAGGCAAAGTGGCGCGGTTGTCGATAACGTGCGGCGAACCACCCGGTAACGAAGGTGCCTCGCATCCCCATGACCACAGCGATCGATCCCGAGCTCGTGCGTCGGGCCGCCGAAGGCGACCGGGCGGCGACGGCGGCCCTGCTCACCGACGCCCGGCCGCGGGTGGTCCGCTACTGCCGGGCCCGCCTCGGGCGCATCGGCGGGGCGTACACCACGGCCGACGACGTGGCCCAGGAGGTCTGCCTCGCCGTGCTGCGGGCCCTGCCCGGCTACCGGGAGCAGGGCAGGCCCTTCTCCGCGTTCGTCTTCGCCATCGCCGCGCACAAGGTGGCCGACGCCCAGCGCGCGGCGGTACGCGACGCCACGGTCGCGGTCACCGACAGCCCGCTGGAGCAGCCGGACAGCGCCCCCGGGCCGGAGCAGCAGGCCCTCGCCACCGACCTGGCCCGCCGCTTGTCGGTGCTGCTGGACCGCCTGCCGGACGTGCAACGGGAGATCGTCACCCTCCGCGTCGCGGTGGGGCTGCCCGCCGAGGATGTCGGCGCCATCGTCGGTATGACGGCCGCCGCCGTCCGGGTGGCCCAGTCCCGCGCCCTGGCCCGGCTCCGTACCCTGGCCGCGGACGGACTCGACGAGGTGGCGGCATGAGCGGGCGCGGTGACGACGGCGGCGCGGAGCGGGAACTGTCCCCGCTGGTCGGCGACGACCTGCTGCTCGACGCCCTCGGCCGGGGCGAGCCGGCACCCGACGGGGACGACCTCGCGGCGCTGCTGGCCGCCTGGCGTACCGACCTCGACACGGACCCGCCGGAGCTGACCGGCGACGCGGTCCCGCCGGCCGGAGCGGTCCGGCCCGGGGCGCCGCCCGCGCCCCGGCGGGCCGTGGTCACGCCGCTGCCGCCGCGGCGGCGGGCGGTCCGGCTGGCCGCCGCGGCGGTGACCGGGGTGCTGCTGCTGACCGGACTCGCGATCGGCAGCCGGTCGGCCGGCCCGGCCAGCCCGCTGTGGTCGCTGACCAAGGTGCTCTATCCGCAGCAGGCCGAGGTGCGCGGCGTCGAGCGGATGGTCGAGCAGGCCCGCGCCGCCGTGGCCGCCGGCCGGTACGACGAGGCCCGGCAGCTCCTCACCCGGGCCCGGGCGGCCCTGGCCGGGATCGACGACCCGAACGAGGTGGCCCGGCTGCGCGCCGAGATCGACGCCGTGCAGCGGGACCTCGCGGCCCGGATGTCGCCGCCCCCGCCCGCCACCGCCGCGCCACCGGCGTCGCCCGCGCCACCGGCGTCGCCCGGCCCAGCGGCGTCGCCCGGGTCAGCGGCGTCGCCGGCGGCCGGCCCGTCCGGTGCCGCCCGCCCGCCCGCCGGCCGGACCACCCCGGCGGCTCCGGCCGGGGCGGGTAGCGCACCAGCGCCCGCGGGCTCACCCACGGCCACCCCGACCCGGTCCCCCGACGGCCGGCCGCTGCCACTGCCCGAGTTGTCGCTGCCGCTGCCCACCGGGTCGCTGCTCTCGCCGCTGCCCGGCCTGCCGCTGCCCAGCGTGGACCTGCTGGACTGAGCGCCGGCACGACCCATGGGCGGTGAGCGGGACCGGTGGTCCCGGTCGGCACCGCGACCACCGGGTGCCGGCTCAGGTGGCCGGGCGCTCCCGGTCCGCCGCCCGGCCGAGGGCGACCATCCGCAGGGTCTCCTCCCGGCGGCGCACCAGCAGCACCCCGGCCAGGAAGGTAACCGGCGGCACCAGCACCAGCACCGCCCACTGGGCCGGCACCAGCGGGATCATGTGTCCCATGTGGGCGGTGGAGGTCACCCAGCCGGCGAGGGTGCTGTCGATGACCAGCGCGAGCGTGGCGACGGGCGCCAGCAGGACCGCGATCCGCCGGCGGATCGCCGGGGCCAGGGAGAGCACGGCGACCAGGGCCGCGACGGCGGCGACCGCCAGGCCGGCGACGTAGAGCCAGATCACCAGCTCGCTGCTGGCCTCAAGGCCGTAGAGGACGTACGAGGTGTACGGCCGGTTGGGGTCGGCCGGGTTGAAGCCGGGTGCCGTCAGCCGGCTGGTCTCCAGCACCGCCACCACCGCCAGCGACGCCAGCACCAGGGCCAGCAGGCGGCGTACGCCGAGCACGGCGAGCCCTCGGCGGGGCGCGGCGACGCTCAACGCGACGGCCATGACCACGGCGAGGGCGAGTTGGGGCAGGGTGTCCACCACGTACGTCGGGTTGGCGCCGGTCTGCGGCCCGACCAGCACCGCCCAGCCGACGACGGCCGCCCAGGCGAGGCCGGCGGCGAACCGGCACAGCCCGGCCAGGGCCGCGACGGCGACGCCCGCCCAGCCGGCCACCCGCAGCCAGTCGACCAGGTCGGGGCCGGCCGGTCGCCAGGCCGGCGGCAGGGCCGGGTCGACGACCGCCTGGTCGAGCAGGCCCTTGGCCGCGGCGGCGAAGAGCAGCAGGGCGGCCAGCACGCCGGTCACCGTCGACGCGTCGCCCCAGGCCGGCTCGGTGAGCCCCCGTGCGCCCACCCGCAGCCGGGCCCGCAGGCCGGCGCCGATCAGGTTCGCCGCCTCGGCGGCGGTGGGGTGGCGCTGCCCCGCCCGGGCGCCGTCGAGCAGGACGGCGAGCATCTCGTCCTCGTACACCCGGCGGTGTTCCCAGGGGTAGACGGCGAGCAGGCGGCGGTAGCGCCGCTCCAGGTCCGTCACGCCGCGCCTCCTTCCAGCAGCAGGCCGGCGCGGCGCAGCCGATCGCCCGCGGCGTCGGCGTGCCGGCGCAACCGGGTCGCCTCGTCGGCGAGCCGGGTCGCCCCGAGGGCGGTGAGCCGGTAGTAGCGGCGCAGCCGGGACTGCACCACCTCCTCCCGGTCCACCTCGATCAGGCCGTCGGCGCGCAGCCGGTCGAGCACGGCGTAGAGGGTGCCGGCGCGCAGCCGGACCCGGCCGTCGGAGATGCGCTGGACGTCCTCGATGACGGCGTATCCGTGCTGGGGTGTCTCGGCCAGCGCGGTGAGGATCAGGAACGTGGGTTCCCGCAGGGGGCTTTCTGCCATGCAGACAGCATATACAACTAGCCGGTATATACACAGCCCCGTCAGCTCGGCGGGCCCCGGTGGCCGTCGCCCTCGGCGCCGATCGCGCTGCCGGCCACCGGGCCGCGGCCCGCGCCGAGCGGCACGCCCTGCTCGCCGGGCCGTTCCGCGCCCGGCTCCTGGCGCGGGTGGGCGCCCTTGACGAACTCGTCGAAGAACCGCAGCAGCTCGACCGGGAACGGCATCACCAGGGTGCTGTTCTTCTCCGCCGCCACGTCCACCATGGTCTGCAGCAACCGCAGCTGGTACGCGCCTGGCGTGTCGGCCATCGCGCGGGAGGCGTCGGCCAGCCGGCGGGAGGCCTGGAACTCGCCGTCGGCGGCGATCACCCGGGCCCGGCGCTCGCGCTCCGCCTCCGCCTGGCGGGACATCGACCGCTTCATCTCCTCCGGCAGCGCGACGTCCTTGACCTCCACCCGCTCGATCAGCAGGCCCCACGGCTTCTCGGTCGGCGCGTCGATCACCGCCTTCAGTTCCGCGTTGATCGAGTCCCGGTCACGCAACAGGGTGTCCAGGTCGGCCTTGCCGATCACCGAACGCAGGGCGGTCTGCGCGACCTGGAGCACCGCCGACTGGTAGTCGCGCACGTTGACCAGGACCTTCACCGGGTCGACGACACGGTAGTAGACGACGGCGTCGACCGTGAGGGTCACGTTGTCCCGGGTGATCACCCCCTGCGCGGGCACCCCGATCACCGTGGTCTGCATGCTGACCCGGACCATCCGGTCGGCGACCGGAACGATCAGGTGGAAACCGGGCTGGCGGATGCGCTCCTGCACCCGGCCGAAGCGGAAGACGACGCCGCGCTGGTACTGCTGCACCAGGCGGACGCTCAGCGCGGCGAGCAGCGCCAGCACGACGATGACGACGACCAGCCCGACGAAGACGGCGGCGGCTGCCATGACCCCCTCGATCCCGGAGGCCCCCGCCTCCCGGCGCCGCGCATACCCACTCCGGCGCCGGCCAGTCCCACCCGGCGAGGGGCGTCGCAGCGGCGCCCGCCGATGAATTCCCGCCAGACCCCTGGCGCCGCGGTGACCGATGGCAATATCCTCCACTCCACGCGCGGTACTTGGAGCTCCTTTTCACACCCCCGACGCGCCCCGCGTGGGCCACCGAGGAGACCCGCCATGCACTTCGACCATCCCGAACTCGACCGCCGGACCCTGCTGCGGGCCGGTCTGGGCGCCGCCGCGGTCGCGGTCGTCGGCAGCGAGCTCGCCCTCCCGGGCGCCGCACGGGCCGCCGCCGGCGCCGACCTCGACTGGATCATCAGCTGTGCCGAGTGGGGCGCCCGCCCACCGGCGGACCCGCTGTCGATCAGCGCCATCGCCACCAACAAGATCATCGTCCACCACATGGCGTTCCCCAACGTCACCGACTACTCCGAGGAGCACGCCAAGCAGCTCGCCCGGGACTGCCAGGACCTGCACCTGGACGGCAACAAGTGGTCGGACACCGGGCAGCACTTCACCGTCAGCCGCGGCGGGTACGTCCTCGAGGGACGGCACGGCAGCCTGGAACGGCTCGCCGCCGGCGACCGGCAGATGATCTCCGCGCACTGCCCCGGGGAGAACGGCCGGGCGATCGGCATCGAGAACGAGGGCACGTACGTCAGCGACACCCCACCGCAGCAGCTGCTCGACTCGCTGGTCAAGCTCTGCACCACCATCTGCACGCAGTACGGGCTGCACGCCCACGACATCTTCGGCCACTGGGACTTCCGCGCCACGCTCTGCCCGGGCGCGACGTTCTACCGGGAGTTCCCCGCCCTGCGCCGCCGGGTGTTCGCCGCCCTCGGCACCGACCTGGCCGACGTGCCGGCCCGGCGCTGGCCGGACATCTGGCGCTTCGTCGGCGGCCCGGTGGTGCGGGTGGCGCAGTACCTGCTGGCGTACCGGGGCTACCCCGTCCCGGTGACCGGGGTCTTCGACGCGAACACCGTGGCGGCCGTGCAGGACTGGCAGTACCGCAACGGCATCCCGGTCGACGTGGACGCCACGCTGACCGCGCCGACCTGGGAGACCCTCGCGCCGGAGCTGGGCAAGGACGCCACCGGCGTCCCGGTCAGCGCGGTGCAGTTCATGTTGAACTCCAAGGGCTACGCCGAGGTGGCCGTCACCGGCGAGTACGACCACGTGACCAAGAAGGCCCTGCAGGACCTGCAAGGCCTGCACGGGCTCGATCCCAACGGCAAGGTCGGCACCACCACCTGGTGCGCCCTGGTCGGCGGCGTGGTGCGTCAGTCGTTCCGGGAAGGCTGACCGGCCGCGCGGACTGCGGTGGGGGTGGCAACGGCGCCGCCCCCACCGCGTACGCCCATCGGCGTGCCGCGCCGTCCCGTACCCGGACACCCGCCGCCGGCCGCGCACTGTCAGGTGTAGCGGCGCGAATACCGGGAATTCGGCCCCGCCTGGGGACGAGACGGGAGGGGTCATGGAGAGTCGCGCCAAGGCGGCGGGACACGCCGTCCACCCGGTGCTGATCGTGTTCCCGCTGGGGTTGCTCGTCACGGCGGTGATCTTCGACATCCTGTATCTGATCACCGATCGGACCGGGTTTCAGATCTCGGCGGCGTACACGATGGGCGTCGGAATCCTCGGCGGCCTGCTCGCCGCGGTCTTCGGGTTGATCGACTGGCTGGCCATACCGGCCGGTACCCGGGCCAAGCGGATCGGGGCGGTGCACGGCGCCGGCAACGTCGTCGTCGTACTGCTGTTCGCGCTGAGCTGGCTGGTGCGCCGCGCCGCGGACAACTGGGACCCGAGCGCGTTCGCGCTGATCCTCAGCTTCGTGGGCGTCGTCCTGATCGGGGTGACCGGCTGGCTCGGCGGCGAGCTGGTGGAGCGGCTGGGCGTGAGCGTGAGTGACAACGCCGGGGTCGACGCGCCCAGTTCGCTGTCGCACCGCTCCTCCGGTCGCGCCCGCGCCTGACGGCTGCCGGCTCGCCCGGCCGGCGCCGTACCGGACCGGTCCGGCCGGGGCCGGGCTCCCGCCCGGATCCCCCGACAGCACCGGTCGCGGCTACCTGTCTCGTCGTGGCGCGCGGTCCTCCGCGTCCGTCCGATCGAGCCGCAGGTATGCGCCGATCCGCCGCAGGGCGAGCGTGCGGGGCCGGCACATCGGCACGTGACAGATCACGCAGACCCCGTGGCGGTGCTCATGGGCCGCGACCGTGCGCTGGTCCGCGGCGACGGCGCGGACCTCAGCGATGCTGGTTTCCCGTTCGATCATGTGTGAACCTCCTCCCGGGCGCACCGGGAAGGCGTCTGACGGCGACCGGCGGGGCGTTCGCCGAACGGGTGGATGAGGGAGGGACGCGACGGAGGTCGCCGCCGGCGCGCCGGAACCGGCGCGCCCCCACGCACGGCCGACTTCCTCACCGCGGGGGCGGCCCGGGCGGCGCCGGTCACTGGTGGACTGCCGGCGCGGGCTGGCGTGCGGTTCAGCGGCCGAGGACGTACGGCGGCGGTGGTCCGCTCAGTCCGGTCGCACTCCCGGCTCCGCCGAGCATCCGGTGACGGCCGGCGGCGAGGCCGCGGGGGCGACCGTCGAGGTGAACTCGGGCAGCCACGGGCCGGAGCCGGTGTCGCCCTGGCCGCCCGGCCCGTCCACCGAGCCGCGGTGGGTGTCGCCACCGACGCCGACGGCATCCGCCGGGCCGGCGATGCCGGTCGGGTCGGAATGCCCGGGAGGCGCCGACCGGCCACCCGCGGCGAACCGGGCCGGCCCGGCCGTGGATGTCCGGTCGACGGTGGACCGTGGCGACTCGTCGGCGCGGCAGGAGACGAAGCGGTGTCGACCGGCGGTGAACACGAAGCCCTGGGCCGGTGCGGCCGGCCCGGCGCTCCGGGGCGCGACCGGGTCGCGCCCGACCGAATCGGCGGTCACCTCGCTGGTCTCCGGTCCGTCGGGCGTGACCGCCGGGTCGGGCGCCGTGGGCGTCACCTGCGGCTCGGGCACGGTGGGCGCCGCACCCGGCCCGGGCACGGCGGGTGTCACCTGGCCGGGCGCGGTGGGCGTCGGGTCAGGGGTGGGATGCGTCGGCCTCGGACCAGGCACGACGGGCCCGCCCCCCGGACCGGGCGCGGCGGGGCCGTCGACGGGAGCGTGGCCCCGGCTCGGCCCGGGCGCGGGTGGGGCCGGCCGGTGGGTGAGTCCAGGCGGCTTCGGCCGCGGGGTCGGCGACGACGGCTTTCCACGGGCGGGCGGGTCGGGCCGGGCGGCACGACCCGGTCCCGGTTGTTGCCCCCGCTGCGGGGTGACGGCCTTCGGCGGCGCCACCGGGGGTCCACCGTGGTCGCGGGCGTGCGGCGCGGGGCCGGGCCGGGGTGCCGCCGGCCGCGCTCCGTCCGCACGAGCCGGCGACGGAACTCCGGGCTGCCGGCGTGGGGTGTCGCCACGGTGCGGCGCCGGGCGGGCGACGTGCTCCGCTCGGGCACCTGGCGTCGGGCGGCCCGGTTCGGCCCGCGCGCCCGCCGTGGGGCGGCCCGGTTCGGCCTGCGCGGCGTCCGGGGAGAGGGCGTCGACGGCGATCCAGGCGCCGAACGCGCCACAGATCAGCAGCAGCCCGCGCAGCGTCAGCCTGGCCAACCATTGGCGGCGCTGTCGCGGCACGTGACCCCCCTGGTAATTGCCGACAGGTTGATCCTCGGTGTCGCGGGCCGCTGCGTGAAGCCGCCGCCCGGGATTGTCGTCATCTGCAACAACAGGAGGTCGTCGGCACCGAAGGTACCGGTCCGACGACGTCGGTTCCGACCCACGCTACCGACGAACCGGCAGTCAACCGTCAACCGTCGGGGCAGCTTCGGGGCAGCAGACGGTCAGGGCACGGGGGACGACGCGCACCTTCAACCGGTCGGTCTCGCCCCGGGCGCCGCCGTCCAGCTCGTAGGTCAGTGGCGTGTCCAGCCGTACCTTGATCTTCCGGCCCCGGGTCATCCGCACGTACGGCGAGTCCGCCGACCGGCCGGCGGCCATCCGGCCCAGCGTGCGGGCCCACTGCACGGCGCCGGCCGCGGTGCTCACGCCGACGTCCAGGCAGCCGTCGTCCGGGCGGGCGTCGTCGAACGCCGGGATGCCGCCGGTGATCGTGCCGACGTTGCCGAACAGCACGCAACTGGCCTCGCCGTCGAACCAGTCGGCGCCGTCCACCCGGATCCGGGTGCGCACCGGGCGGCCACCGACGTGCCGCAGCCCGGTCCAGACGTACGCGAGGCGACCCAGCCGGCCCTTGAGTTCCCGGTCCGCCTCGGCGATCATCTCGCCGTCGAAGCCGGCGCCGGCCATCACCGCGAAGTGTTCGCCGTTGACCCTGCCGAGGTCGAGGGCGCGCCGCCGGCCGTGCAGGCCGATCCGCACCGCCTCGGCCAGGTCGGCCGGGACGTCCAGGTTGGTGGCGAACAGGTTGGCGGTGCCGGCGGGCAGGATCGCCATCGCCGTGCCGGAGCCGGCCAGCGCGTCGGCCCAGCGTTGCACCATGCCGTCCCCGCCCCAGACGAAGACCAGATCGGCGCCCGCACGCAACGCCCGGCGAACCTTCTTCGGCGCCTTGCGGCTCTTGGGCACCTCGTACCAGAGGGGCTTGTCGACGCCGGCGGCGGCGAGGGTGGCGCGCAGCTCGGCCAGGCCGCCGCCGAGAACCTTGCGGCGGTGCGCGACGACCGCCACCCGGCCGGCCGGTGGTACGGCGCGGGGGTCCGCGCCGGTGCTCGTGTTCACGGTCGGTCCTGGTACCCGCAGCGCCGGTTGGTTATGCACCGCGCCGGCCAGCCGTGCGGACCCGGGCGATCACGGGGAGACTGACGGCATGACCTGGGCTCGCCGTGCCGTACCACTCGCCGCCGCCGCGCTCGCCGCCCTCGCCGCACGCGACCTGACCCAACGCGACCACGCGCTGCGACGCAACTTCCCGGTGCTGGGCCGGGCCCGCTACCTGCTGGAGTCGATCGGGCCGGAGCTGCGGCAGTACATCGTGGCGGCCAACGACGAGGAACGGCCCTTCACCCGGGACCAGCGCCGCTGGGTGTACGCCTCGGCGAAGCAGGAGAACAACTACTTCGGCTTCGGCACGGACAACGACATCGAGTACAGCGCCGGCTATCCGATCATCAAGCACCGCACGTTCGGCCGGGCCGTGCCGCCGTCCGCCCCGACCGCCGGGCAGGAGGTGCGGCTGCCCTGCGCCAAGGTGCTCGGCGGGGCCCGTGGCCGGGCCCGGGCGTTCCGTCCCGAGTCGGTGGTCAACATCTCGGGGATGAGTTTCGGCTCGCTGTCCGGTCGGGCGGTCGAGGCGCTCAACCGCGGCGCCGCCCTGGCCGGGTGCCTGCAGAACACCGGTGAGGGTGGGCTGTCGCCGTACCACCGCAACGGCGGCGATCTGGTGTTCCAGCTCGGCACCGCGTACTTCGGCTGTCGCGACGAACGGGGCCGGTTCAGCCTGGCCCGGTTGAAGGAGCTGGTGGCCGGCGCGCCCGTGCGGGCCCTGGAGATCAAGCTCAGCCAGGGCGCCAAGCCCAGCCTCGGCGGCCTGCTGCCCGGGGCGAAGGTGTCCGCGGAGATCGCCGCCACCCGGGGCATACCGCGCGGGCGGGACTGCGTGAGCCCGTCCCGGCACGCCGAGTTCGACGACTGCGACAGCCTGCTCGACTTCGTGGAGCTGCTCGCCGCCGAGACCCGGCTGCCGGTGGGCATCAAGTCCGCCGTCGGCGACCTGGGCTTCTGGTCCGAACTGGCCGACCTGATGCGGGACACCGACCGCGGGGTCGACTTCGTGACGATCGACGGCGGCGAGGGCGGCACCGGGGCCGCCCCGCTGATCTTCACCGACTCGGTGTCGTTCCCCTTCCAGCAGGGCTTCGCCCGGGTCTACCGGACGTTCGCCGAGCGGGACCTGCACGAGCGGGTGGTCTTCGCCGGCGGCGGCAAGCTCGGCCTGCCGGACAACGCGATCGTGGCGTTCGCGCTCGGTTGCGACCTGGTCAACGTGGGCCGCGAGGCGATGCTGGCGATCGGCTGCATCCAGGCCCAGAAGTGCCACACCGACACCTGTCCGACCGGGGTGGCGACGCAGCGCGCCTGGCTGGCCCGGGGGCTGGACCCGGCGCTGAAGTCGGTCCGCGCGGCCAACTACCTGAAGACCCTGCGCCGCGATCTGGTCAAGGTCGCGGAGGCCTGCGGGGTCGAGCATCCCGGGTTGATCGACACCTCCGCCGTGGAGATCCTCCAGGGCCGCACCGGCTCCGCCCCGCTGCGCGACGTGTACGGGTACCGGCCGGAGTGGGGACTGCCCTCCCCGGCCGACCGGGCGGAGATCGTGCGGCTGATGACGGCCGAGGCGCCGCAGGGCGGCAGCGCCCCGCCCTCACCGACGGCGCAGCGGTAATACGCTGCACCGATGACCACCGAGTCCGACCTGCGGCTGCCCGACGGCTCCACCCTGCACGTGTACGACACCGGCGGCGCCGACCGGCTCGCCGTGTTCTGGCACCACGGCACGCCGAACATCGGCGCCCCGCCGGAGCCGCTGTTCGCCGCGGCCGACCGGCTCGGCCTGCGCTGGGTCTCCTACGACCGGCCCGGCTACGGCGGCTCCAACCGGCGGCCTGGGCGGGACGTGGCCTCCGCCGCCGGATACCTCACCGCGGTCGCCGACGCGCTCGGCATCGACCGGTTCGCGACGGTGGGGCACTCCGGTGGCGGCCCGCACGCGCTGGCCGCCGGGGCGCTGCTGCCGCACCGGGTGGTGGCCGTGGTCAGCGGCGCCGGCCTGGCGCCGTACGGGGTGGACGGGCTGGACTGGTTCGCCGGCATGATCCCGTCGGGGCAGGCGTCGCTGCGCGCCGCGCTGGCCGGTCGCGCGGCCAAGGAACGGTTCGAGCACGCGGGTCACGAGTACGACCCGGAGTTCACCGAGGCCGACCTGGCCGCCCTGGGTGGGGCGTGGGCGTGGCTGGGCGGGGTGGTCGGCCCGGCCGTCGAGAACGGCCCGGGCGGGCTGGTCGACGACGACCTGGCGTACGTGGGGCGGTGGGGTTTCGACCCGGCCCGGGTCCGGGTGCCGGCGCTGCTGATGCACGGCGGCCGGGACGGGATGGTGCCGGCAGCGCACGGCCGTTGGCTCGCCGATCACATCCCGGGGGCGACGTGGTGGCTGCGCCCGGCCGACGGCCACCTGTCGATCCTCAACTCGGCCGAGGCGGCCCTGGAGTGGCTGCGCGAGCGGGCCGGCTGACCGCCACCGACGATGTGTCGGGGTGTGTTGGGCCGCGTCATGCGACTGTCAGATGGGAAAAGCCCGGAAGTTCACAAGGGACGCCATCCGAGATTGATGTGCCGGTATCCATGGGTTAGGGATGGTCTCACCCGGCCATTCGCTGTGATCATCATCCGGTTGACCGATGACGGGCCACCGGTCGGTCGTTACCCGAGTGGCGCTCATCACCGCAGAATATGAGCACGTCAATGCCGGTGCCTCGGATGAAAGGCGCACTACATGATAAAACGACCGAACCGCAGGTCAGGCAAGGGATCACGAGCCCTCGGCCTGGCAGCCGCCGGCGTCCTGGTGGCTGCACTGCTGCCCGGCGCGACGGCGTCCGCCGACACCGACCCCCGGGTCGGCCTCGGCGGGGGTTGGCTCGACGCCCAGAGCGCGAGCAGCAACCTGGATCTGTTGGCTCACCGCGACAAGCCGGCCGGTTTCGTCGACCCGACCAACCCCGGAAACGGTAGCTACTACTCGTCGGACTTCGCGTTCGGCGGCAAGTACGCCATCCTGGGCAACTACAACGGTTTCAACATCGTCGACGTCTCCCAGCCCGACAACCCGCAGCTCGTCACCAGCGTGGTGTGCCCGGGTGGGCAGGGCGACGTCTCGGTCTACGGCAACCTGCTCTTCATGTCCGTGGAAGAGACCCGGGGACGCCTCGACTGCGGCACGAACTCCAGCGTGGGCACGCGGTTCCAGGGCGTGCGGGTGTTCGACATCTCCGACGTGCACAACCCGGTGCAGGTCTCGGCGGTCCAGCTCTGCCGCGGCTCGCACACGCACACGGTGGTGGCCGACCCGAAGGACTCGGCCAACGTCTACGTCTACGTGTCGGGCACCGCGTCCGTGCGGCCGGCGACCACGATGGAGGGCTGCAACAACGATGCGGCGACCGCGGAAAACCCGTCGCGGTGGCGGATCGACGTGATCAAGGTGCCGCTCGCGGCACCGCAGCAGGCGGCCGTGGTGAACCAGCCGCGGCTGTTCCAGGACCCGGCGACCGGCCGGGTCGACGGCCTGCAGAACGGGCCGGTGAACTCCCGGCACCCGTCCGGTGCGACGTGGTCGCCCTCGCCGAACACCAACGCCTGCCACGACATCACCGCGTACCCCGAGATCGGCCTGGCCGCCGGCGCCTGCCAGGGCAACGGCATCCTGATCGACATCTCGGACCCCGCGAACCCGGTGCGGATCGACGAGGTCGCCGACCCGAACTTCGCCTACTGGCACTCGGCGACGTTCAACAACGACGGCACCAAGGTGATCTTCACCGACGAGTGGGGTGGCGGTAGCGGGGCCCGCTGCCGCGACACCGACGCGCCGGAGTGGGGCGCCAACGCGATCTTCGACATCGCCGACCGGAAGATGAAGTTCGCCAGCTACTACAAGCTGCCGGTGCCCCAGTCGCTGCAGGAGAACTGCGTCGCGCACAACGGCTCGCTGATCCCGGTCCCCGGCCGCGACATCATGGTCCAGGCCTGGTACCAGGGCGGGCTGTCGGTGTTCGACTTCACCGACTCGACCAACCCGCACGAGATCGCGTACTTCGACCGGGGCCCGGTCGACCCGACGCGGCTGGTGCTCGGTGGGTTCTGGTCGGCGTACTGGTACAACGGCAAGATCTACGGCAACGAGATCGTCCGCGGTCTCGACGTGTTCGGGCTGAAGCCCAGCGCGAACCTGTCGGCGGCGGAGATCACGGCCGCCTCGCAGGTCCAGCTGAGCGAGTTCAACGCCCAGCACCAGCCGAAGGTCACCTGGACGCCGAGCTTCGCGGTGGCGCGTGCCCACTACGACCAGCTCGTCCGGGCCAACGCCATCGGTCACCCGCTGAAGTCGCAGGTTGACCAGTTCCTGCAGCGGGCCGAGCGCTTCAAGGCCAACGGCCAGCGCGACGCCGCGGTGTCGCAGCTGCAGGAGGTCGCCGGCAAGCTGACCGCTCCCGAGCACCAGAAGCTGAAGCAGGCGATCAGCGACCTGGCGGCATCCCTGTGATCCGCTGAGTCACCCCGTCACAGGAGGGCGCCCCGGCTCGTACCCGAGCCGGGGCGCTCTTTCGTCGTCGGGAGGGTCAGCGCATCTTCGCCAGCATGCCGCGCATCCGCTGGATCTCGATGCTCTGGTCGGCGTCCACGTCCCGGGCGAACCGGTCGCTCGCCGACTCGACCCCGCCGCCGGAGGCGTACAGCTCCCGCACCATGGTCAACGCACCCTCGTGGTGGCGGATCATCGACTCCAGGAACAGCCGGTCGAAGGCGGCCCCGCGCGCCGCCTTGAGCTGCGCGAACTGCTCGTCGGTGAGCATCCCCGGCATGGGCCGGTCGTGTCCGGCGTGGGCGGCCGGCGTCGGCTCGCCGCGCTCGGTCAGCCACTGCTCCATCAGCTTGATCTCCTCGGTCTGGGAGGCGTCGATCCGCTTGGCGAGCATGGTCACGTCCGGGTTGGTGGTCCGGCCGGCCAGCAGCGCGGTCATCTCCAGCGCCTGGGCGTGGTGCGGGATCATCTGCTGGAAGAACCGCCGGTCGGCGGCCTTGTGCTCCGGCGGCGCGATGCTCGCCAGTTCCTCGGGCGACAGCGAGCGGCCGGACTGACCGGGGGCGCCCGGCTGGACGATCCGGTCCGCCGCAGCCGGCCGGGGCGGCTGATCGGGCTCGCCGCCGGTGAGCTGGACGGCGGCGAACGAGCCCACCCCGACGGCGACTGCGGCGGCGCCGGCGGCGAGGACGAGGCGACGGGACAAGACCATGGTCAGACTACCTATCCGGGTGGGAGCTGCGGGGCCAGTGGAAGCCCATGGTGCATCACCCGCGGCCCCGGCCACCACCTCTGTCGGACGGGTTGTTCCTGCTCGTTGGGCCGGTTGACCTCGACCGTCACGGCCGGCACCCTGGACGATCCGGCCGGCCGGCAGGGACTCAGGCCGCCGCGCGGTCGGCCGGCGGGCGGCGTCGGCGGGTGGCGTCGGCGAGCGCCGGGGGCCGCCAGGCGCCGTCCGGCGGGTACAGGTCGGTGCCCGGCGGGACGATCTCGTCGATCCGGTCCAGCGTCGCGTCGTCCAGCGCGACGGTGGTGGCCTTGAGCAGCCCGTCGAGCTGGTCCATGGTGCGCGGCCCGATGATGGTGGAGGTCACCGCCGGATGCGCGGTGGTGAAGGCGAGGGCCAGCTCGGGCAGGGTGAGGCCGACCTCGTCGGCGAGGGCGATCAACTGTTCCACCGCGTCGAGCTTGGCCGCGTTGCCGGGCAGCGCCGGGTCGAAGCGGCCCGGGGTGAGCGCCGGCCGGCCGGTGGTCAGGTCCACCGGGCGGTCCCGCCGGTACCGGCCGGTGAGGAACCCCGAGGCCAGCGGGCTCCACACCAGCACGCCCATCCGGTACCGCTCGCAGACCGGCAGCACCGACGCCTCGATCCCCCGGGCCAGCAGCGAGTACGGCGGCTGCTCGGTGCGGAACCGGCCGAGTCCGCGCCGCTCGGCCACGTGGTGCGCCTCGACGATTTCCGCGGCCGGGAAGGTCGAGCAGCCGAACGCCCGGATCTTGCCGGCCCGGACCAGGTCGGTCAGCGCCGAGAGGGTCTCCTCGACGTCGGTACGCTCGTCCGGCCGGTGCACCTGGTACAGGTCGATCCACTCGGTGTCGAGCCGGCGCAGGCTCTCCTCCACCGCCCGGACGATCCACCGCCGGGAGTTGCCGCCCCGGTTGGGCCCCTCCCCCATCGGGAAGTGCACCTTGGTGGCCAGCACGACGTCGTCCCGGCGCCCGCGCAGGGCCTTGCCGACGATGGTCTCGGACTCGCCCGCCGAGTACATGTCCGCGGTGTCGACAAAGTTCACCCCCTGGTCCAGCGCGGCGTGGATGATCCGGCCGCACTCGTCGTGCTCGGGGTTGCCGACGAAGCCGAACATCATGGTGCCGAGGCAGTACGTACTGACCTCGATGCCGGTGCCGCCCAGCGTGCGGTAGCGCATACGTGTCCCCTCGATCCGGGCCGCGACCGTCGTGCCGCGTCCGTCGGGGCCGACGTTAGGGGTTCCAGCGCGCTCGAAGTCAACGGCGGACGGGCGGAGACCGGCGGCCGATCAACCCGGCTGGTCGACCAGCACGGCGTGCAGGTTCCGTGGCCCGTGCAGCAGCCCCCGGCCGCGGCGGCCGGCGAGCCGGGACAGCCGCGCGGCGCGCTGCGCGGCTGCGTACAGCGCCGGGTGGTCCATGGTGTACGCGGCGGCGGCCAGCGCGGCCCGCTCGGCGCGCGGGTGCGGCGCCTCGGCCCGCAGGTGTACCAGCAGTTCCGGGATGTTGGTCTTCACCGGGCAGGCGTCGTAGCAGGCCTGCGGGAACAGCGTGTCGGCCAGGCACGTCACGAACAGCGCGATCCGCATCCTCACCCACCCGTCCGGGCCCCCGGCGGCCCGTCCGGCGGCCACCACCCGGCACGGTAACCCGCCCGGGCCGCGCCGCCGCCCGCGGCCGCCGACTCAGCCCGGCACGGACAGCAGGTAGTCGTCGGCCTCGTCGCTCCACCGCAGGTCGACCGCGCCGGCGGCGGCGGCGCCCCGGCAGAACTGGAGGAAACCGCGGTAGCCGAGCTTCTTCTCACTGAAGTCCGGCCGGGCCCGCCGCAGCTGGTTCTTCAGGCCGGACAGCGCCGCCGTGCCCCCGGCGCCGGCCAGGTCCTGCACCACCACCGAACGCAGCAGGGCGAAGGCGGCCTCCCGGTCACCGTGCTCGGGCAGGGTGACCTCCGGGTCGCCCTTGGCCGGGCCCTCCCCCAGCTCGACCACGTTGCGCCCGGCGAGGTGGCGCAGCAACTCGCCGAAGGTCCGGAAGCCGTAGTCGGACTCGCTGAACGTCGGATCCTTGCGGCGCAGCGTGCGCTTGAGGGTGGAGGCGGTGACCTCCCCACCGGAGCTGCCCTGCAGGCCGGCCACAGTCTGGGCGACCAGCACGGCGAGGCTGTCGACGTCGCGCGCCGGCTCCTCGGCGGCCGGCGCCTCGGGCTCCCGCTCCAGCTGCTGCGCGCCACGGGCCGGACGGGCGCGCCGTTCCCGGGCGGGCGGGATCTCGACGCCTTCCAGCCGGTCGTAGTAGAGGAACTCGTCGCAGGCCGGCGGCAGCAGCGCCGAGGTGGACTTCTCCACCCCCACGCCGATCACCCGCTTGTTCAGCTCGCGCAGCTTGTGCACCAGCGGGGTGAAGTCGCTGTCGCCGGTGCCGATCACGAAGGTGGAGATGTAGTCCCGCTCGAAGGCCAGCTCGATGGCGTCGACGGCCATCTTGATGTCGGCGGCGTTCTTGCGCGAGGCGCCCATCCGCTGCGGTATCTCGATCAGCTCGACGTGCGAGCGGGTGAGCATCCGCCGGTCCTCGTCGAAGTACGACCAGTCGGCGTACGCGCGGCGGACCACCACCCGCCCCCGCTCGGCGAGGGCGTCGGCGATCGGGCGCAGGTCGAAGGCCGCGCCACCGAGGTGGTCGCGGGCGCCGAGGGCGAGGTTCTCGTAGTCGAGGAAAAGGGCGATGCGGTCCTCTTGATCCACCGGGTCAGCCTACGCCGCAGGCCGGCGCGACCGTCGGCGGCACGGCGGCGGCACGGCGGCGGCACGGCGGCGGCACGGCGGTAAGGAGATCGCAAGATTTCCGGGCGCGGCCGTCGGCCCGGCCGCGACTACCCTGGCGGCACGAGGGAGGTACGCGTGGCGCAACGGGTGCTGGTCGTCGATGACGACCGGACGGTCAGCGATGTGGTCTGCCGCTACCTGGAACACGCCGGCTACCGGGTCGAGCACGTCGGCGACGGGGCCGCCGCGCTGGCCGCGGTGGCGGCGGCGCCCCCGCAGCTGGTGGTGCTGGACGTGATGCTGCCGGTCCTCGACGGCTTGGAGGTGTGCCGCCGGTTGCGGCAGCGGCCGGACGCCGTACCCATCGTGATGTTGACCGCGCGGGGTGACGAGGCCGACCGGATCCTCGGCCTGCAACTGGGCGCGGACGACTACCTCAGCAAGCCGTTCTCGCCGCGGGAACTGGTGCTGCGGGTCCGGTCGGTGCTGCGCCGGGCCGGCGGGGAGCCGGCCCCGGCGGCGCCGGCGGTACTGGCCGACGGCGGCCTGGTGGTGGAGACCGGCGCCCGGGTGGCCCGGCTGCACGGCCGGGAGCTGGCGCTGACCCTGCGCGAGTTCGACCTGCTGGCCTTCCTGCTGCGCCACCCGGGGCGCGCGTTCCACCGGGCGGAACTGCTGGACCGGGTCTGGGGGTGGCGGTTCGGCGACCAGTCCACGGTGACGGTGCACGTGCGACGGCTGCGGGAGAAGGTCGAGGCGGACCCGGCCGACCCGCGGCGGATCGTGACGGTGTGGGGCGTCGGCTACCGGTACGAGCCGACCGGTGGCTGACCTCGCGCTGATCTTCACGGTGGCGCTGGGCGCGGCCTGCTGCGTCGGGGTGCTCGCCGCGGCGGCGTTGCGGCTGCTGCGCGGGCGGTCGATCACCGTGCACATCGCGGTGCTGCTGGCCGCCACCGTGGCCGCGGTCGCCGCCGGGGTGGTGGTGGTCGCCGAGGCGATGTTCCTGTCCGCGCACGACCTGGAGGTCGTGCTGATCACCGTGGCCGCCGCGGCGGTGGTCAGCCTCGGCGTGGGTTGGCTGTTCGGCCGCCGGCTCGCCGCGGCGGCGGTGTGGGCGGCGCAGGCCCGGGAACGGGAACGGCGGATCGAGAAGGGTCGCCGCGACCTGGTCGCCTGGGTGTCGCACGACCTGCGTACGCCGCTGGCCGGGCTGCGTGCGATGGCGGAGGCGCTGGAGGACGGCGTGGTCGCCGACCGGAGGACCGTCGAGGAGTACCACCGGCGGATCCGGGTGGAGACCGACAGGATGACCCGGCTGGTCGACGACCTGTTCGAGCTGTCCCGGATCAACGCGGGCGCGCTGCGGCTGTCGCTGGCGCCGGTGCCGCTGGGCGACGTGGTCTCCGACGCGCTCGCCGGCACCGCGCCGCTGGCCGCGGCCCGCCGGATCCGGCTGGTCGCCGCCGAGTCGGGCTGGCCGACGGTGACCGCCAGCGAGCGGGAACTGGCCCGGGTGGTGGGTAACCTGCTGCTCAACGCCGTCCGCTACACGCCGGACGACGGCACGGTCCGGATCGAGGTGGGCCGCGACGGCGCCGACGCCTGGTTCGCGGTGGTGGACACCTGTGGCGGCATCCCCGACGCCGACCTGCCCCGGCTCTTCGACGTGGCGTTCCGCGGCGAGCCGGCGCGTACCCCAGCGCCCGGCAACGGCGGGGTCGAGGGGTCCGGCGGGCTGGGGCTGGCCATCGTGCGCGGGCTGGTCGAGGCGCACGGCGGGCGGGTGGAGGTGGCCAACGTCGGCGACGGTTGCCGGTTCCTGGTGCGGCTGCCGGTCGCCGCCTGAGCCGCCGTCGGACGACCGCGGGCGGCGGGTCAGTCGCGGGCCAGCTCGGCGAACCAGCGGTGGCCGACCGGGAACACGTCCCGGACGTCGAGGCCGGCGGCCGCCGCCGGCCGGTGCACGCTGCGGGTGTCCAGCCCGGCCCAGCGGAAGTCCGGTCCCCGGCGCGGCCCCGAACGCACGTGCACCACGCCCTGCCAGGCGCCCGCGCCGGGCGGGTCGAGTTCGACCAGGACGGTGCCCCCGGCCCGCAGCAGCGCCCGGCAACGACGCAGCAACGCGATCGGATCGCCGCCGATGCCGATGTTGCCGTCCAGCAGCACGGCGTGCGCCCACCGGCCCGCCGCGGGCAGCGGGTCGTGCAGGTCGGCGCGGATCGCGACCGCGCCGCGGGCCCGGGTCAGCGCGACCGCGCGGGCCGAGATGTCGACGCCGAGCGCGGTCACCCCGGCCCGGGTGAGCGCGCCGGCGAACCGGCCCGGGCCGCAGCCCAGGTCCAGGGTGGGACCGGCACACCGGGCGACCACGGCCGCGACGGCGGCCTCGGCCGGCCCGTGCCACCGCTCCACCGGCAGCCGGTGGCGGTGTCCGTCCGGGCGCACCAGCCAGCACGGGCCGGGCCGGCGGTCGCGCAGTGCGGCGCCGAAGCCCGCGCCGGTCATCGCCGTCCTCCGGTGAGACAGCGGCGGCCGGCCCCGGTGCCGGGGCGTACCGCGGCGACCGCCCGGGCGAACCGGCCGCCCGGCACGGTGCCGGCCACCGCCAGGGCGTCGGCCCAGACATCCACGTCGCGCAGCACCGGCAGCGGCGCCACCCGCAGTCCGCGCCCGCGCAGCGCGGCCCAGGTGAGTTGGCAGGTCCGCGGGGTGGAGGTGGGCACGGTACGCAACGCGGCGGCGTGCCCCGGGTCGCGCAGCCCCAGCCCCCACCAGCCGCCGTCGGCGGCCCGGCCCAGCACCGCGTCGGTGCCGGCGAGGCGGTGCACCGCGGCGGCCAGCCGGGCGGGGGTCAGCTGCGGGGTGTCCATGCCGATCTGGAACACCGGCGTGCCCGGGAACCCGGCCGCCGCGTCGGCGTGCGCGTGGGCCAGCCGCGCGGCCAGATCCGGGCCGCGCTGCGGCAGGACCGACCAGCCGGCCGTGGCGGCGGTCAGGGCGGCCCCGTCGACGGCGTCGTCGAACCGGCCGGCGAGGGCGAGCACCGGGGTCACCCCGGGGGTGGCGCGGACCGCGTCCAGGGTGTCGCGCAGCGCGGCGGCGGCGATCCGGGCCGCCCCCTCGGGGCTGGCGGGCGGGCAGAGGCGCGTCTTCACCCGCCCGGGCACGGGCGCCTTGGCGAGCACCAGCAGCACGGTCACCGGGGGCCGTCCACGGTGCGCAGCACGGCGGCGAAGTCGCGGGTGGCGCGCAGGGTGCCGCGTACCGAGCCGGAGACCTTGGACCGGGTGCCCGCGGCGCGGGGGGCGTAGCGGACGTCGGTCTCGTGGATCCGCCAGCCCGCCGCGGCGGCGCGGATGAGCAGCTCGAGGGGGTAGCCGAAGGCGCGGTCGGTGACGCCGAGGGCGAGCAGCGCCTCGCGGCGGGCGACCCGGATCGGGCTGAGGTCGCGCAGGGGCACGCCGCGGTGCCGCAACAGCGCGGCGACCAGCGCCGTACCGGCCCGGGCGTGCCAGGGCCAGGCGCCGGGGCGTACCGGCCGGCGGCGGCCGACGGACAGGTCGGCGGCGCCCCCGGCGACCGGGGCGACCAGGGCGGGCAACTGCCGGGGGTCGAACGAGCCGTCGGCGTCGAGGACACAGACCAGTTCGGCGTCGGCCGCCTCGATCCCGGTGTGCACGGCGGCGCCGTACCCCCGGCGGGGCTCGCGCACCACCCGGGCGCCGTACCGGGCGGCCACCTCGGGTGAGCCGTCGCGGGACCCGTTGTCCACCACGATCGCCCGATAGCCGGGCGGCAGCGCGGTCAGCACGCCGGGCAGGGCGGCGGCCTCGTCCAGGCACGGCAGCACCACGTCGATTCGGGTCGGCATGTGCCCGACGCTAGGGCGCGGCGGGGCCGGCGGGGCGGCGTTCGGCCTTACGGAACGCTTACCGGCCCGGGATTTCTTACCGACCGGTGACGGTCCGGTGATTCCGCTGACGAGGGGGCCGGTCGGGCCGTACCGTCCGGCTGTCATGAGACCCGGCGTCGTCCTGCCCCGCTCCCCCGCCGCCGCGGCCCGGCCGCGACGCGACCGGGGCGATCTCGTCGTGCTGGGCGTCGAGGCGGCGCTGCTGGCCGCCGCCGTGGTGGTCGGGGCGGTGCTGAACCACCGCGGGGTGGGCCTGCACGCCGACGCCGCGCCGCTGTACGCCACCTGGTGGCCGCACCTGGGCTGGGGCACCCCGGCCGCGATCGTGGTGGCGCTGCTGGTGCTCGGGCCGGGCCTGCGTTGGGCCGGCACCGCCCGCTGGGGTGCGCTGCTGGGCGCCGGCTGGCTGGCCGCGGTGGCCTGGACCCTCGCGCTGGCCCTGGTCGACGGCTGGTCGCGGGGCCTGACCCGGCGGCTCACCGCCCAGGCGGAGTACCTGCACGAGGTGCCGGGCGTGGTCGACGTCCGGGCCACCCTGGCCGGGTTCACCGACCGGATCCTCGACTTCCGACCCGACTCGTGGTCGACGCACACCGCCGGGCATCCGCCGGGCGCGCTGCTGATCTTCGTCGGGCTGGACCGGGTCGGCCTGGGCGGAGCCACCGCCGCCGCGCTGGCCTGCGTACTGATCGGGGCGACGGTCACCGTGTCCGTGCCGGTGGCGTTGCGGGCGCTGGGTGCCGCTGCCGCCGCCCGGGCGGTGCTGCCGTTCCTGGTGCTGCTGCCCGGCGCGGTGTGGGTGGGCGCCTCCGGGGACGGGATCTTCGCCGCCGTGGTCGCCGCCGGGCTGGCCCTGCTGGCGGTACGCGGCCCGTGGGTGGCGCTGGCCGGCGGCCTGCTGCTCGGCTTCGCCCTCTACCTGTCGTACGGGTTCGTGCTGGTCGCGCCGCTGGCGCTGGCGGTGCTGGCGCTGCGCCCGGCCCGCCGGCCGGCGGCGCTGCTGGCCGCCACCGCGGCGGTGGCGGCCGTGGTGGCCGCGTTCACCCTCGCCGGGTTCCACTGGTGGGCCGGGTACGACCGGGTGGTGGTCCGCTACTACCAGGGCTGGGCGGCCGACCGCCCGTACGGCTACTGGGTGTGGGCGAACCTGGCGGCGCTGCTGCTCGCCGCCGGGCCGGTGGCGGGGCCGGCGCTGCGCCGGGCGGTGGCGGCGGGGCGCGCGCGGTGGCGGGCGGCCGGCCGGCCGGCTTCCGGCGGGGCCGCCGACCGGGCGCGGCGGTGGCCCGCGGCCGGGCGGGTGGGTGCGCTCGGGCCGACGGTGCTGCTGCCCGCGGCGGCGGCGCTGGCGGTGGTGGCCGCGGACCTGTCCGGGATGAGCAAGGCCGAGGTGGAGCGGATCTGGCTGCCGTTCGTGGTCTGGCTGCTGGTCGCCGCCGCGCACCTGCCCGGGCCGGCCCGGCGGTGGTGGCTGCTCGGCCAGGCGCTCACCGCCCTCGCGGTCAACCACCTGCTGCTCACCGTCTCCTGACCCGCCGCCGGTGCGGCGACGGCCGGCCGTGGGTGCCCCGGCCCGGCGACCGGGGTTCAGCCGGCGACGGTGGCGGGATCGCGCAGCGGGTCGGTGGCGAACCGGGTCACCCCGTCGAGGAAGCCCACCCGGGCCCGGTAGCCGAGCAGGTGGTGCGCGCGGCGCGGGTCGGCGGTGACGTGCCGGACGTCCGCCGCCCGGGCGCCGCCGACCACCTCCGGCGCGGGACCGCCCATCGCCCGGGCCAGCGCCTCGGCCAGCTCGCCGACGGTGTGCGGCTCGCCGGAGCAGACGTTCACCGGCACCAGGCCGGCCGGGGCCGGTGCGGTCAGCGCCAGCAGGTTCGCCCGGGCCACGTCGGTGACGTGGACGAAGTCGCGGCGCTGCCGGCCGTCCTCGTAGACCCGGGGTGGCCGCCCGTCGGCCAGGGCCGAACGGAAGATCGAGGCGACCCCGGCGTACGGCGTGTCCCGGGGCATCCGCGGGCCGTAGACGTTGTGGTAGCGCAGCGCCCACACCCCGCCGCCGGTCTGCCGGGCCCACGCGGCGGCCAGGTGCTCCTGGGCCAGCTTGCTGGCCGCGTACGTGCTGCGCGGCTCCAGCGGGGCGTCCTCGGGCACCCGGGCCGGGGTGAGCGGGCCAGCGCAGTCGGGGCAGGTCGGGTCGTACCGCCCGGCGGCCAGGTCGGCGGGACGGCGGGACGCGGGCCGCACCACCCCGTGCCGGGCGCAGCGGTAGCGGCCCTCGCCGTAGACCACCATCGAACTGGCCAGCACCAGCCGGGTCACCTCGGCGCGGTGCATCGCGGCGAGCAGCACCGCCGTGCCGTAGTCGTTGTGGCTGGCGTAGTCGGGGGCGTCCGACGGGTCGAGCCCGTGCCCCACCATGGCCGCCTGGTGACAGACCACGTCCACCCCGGGCAGCAGCCGATCCAGCTGGTCGGGGTCGCGGACGTCGCCGACGACCGGGCGGTGCCGGCGCGCCCAGTCGGGCGGGGCGCCGCCGTGTGCCTGGGGCAGCAGGGCGTCGAGGCCGACCACCTCGTGTCCCCCGTCGACCAGCAGGTCGACGACGTGCGATCCGATGAAGCCGGCCGCGCCGGTGACCAGTACCCGCATGCCGGTCACGGTAGGCCGCCCGGCCGGGCGGCGGGCCGGTTCGCCGGTGGCCGTCAGCACTCGGTAATGCTTCGGTAATGCCGCATCCGGGCCCGGGCGGCCGGGCCGGCGGCTACCGTCCGGGCAGGAGGACCGGTCCGGTCCCCGCCGTACCGGCCGACCAGGAGGATCGTGTGTCCGCGCAGCCGCCCACCGACGACCCGGGGCCGCCGGGGACCGGCCGCACCGGCGCCGAGCCGGGATACGCCGTCCCGGCCGGGCTGTGGCGGGGCCTGGACCGGCGCCGCCCGCCGGGCGTGGACACGGTCGACGGCGCCTGGCGCAGCCCGGTCCGGGGCCCGTGGCTGACCTCGGTGCTCGGCGCCGTGCTGCTGGTGACGCTGCCCCTGGTGGTGGTCACCGGGCTGCTCGACTGGGTAGCCTACGGCCCACGGTTCGGGCAGGCCCTCCCGCGGGACGTGGGCTGGCTGCACCCGCCGGTGTTCGACTGGCCCACCCGGCCGGCGTGGCTGTTCCGGCTCACCCAGGGGCTGCACGTGACGCTGGGCATCGTGCTGGTGCCGGTGGTGCTGGTCAAGCTCTGGTCGGTGGTGCCGAAGCTGTTCGCCTGGCCGCCGGCCCGCTCGGCCGCGCACCTGCTGGAGCGGCTGTCGCTGGTGCTGCTGGTGGGCGGGATCCTCTTCCAGACCGCCACCGGGTTGCTCAACGTGCAGTACGCGTACCTGTTCGGCTTCGACTTCTACACCGCCCACTGGTACGGCGCCTGGGTCTTCACCCTCGCGCTGGTCACCCACGTCGCGATCAAGCTGCCCCGGCTGGTGACCGCGCTGCGCGGGCCGGGCTTCGCCGGTACGCCGGTGGGCCGGACCCGTCCGGAGCCGCCCGACCCGGACGGCCTGGTCGCCCGGCGGCCCGGGCCGGCGACGATGAGCCGGCGGGGGGTGCTCGCGCTGACCGGGGGCGGGGCGCTGCTGCTGGTGGCGTTGACCGTCGGGCAGAACTTCGACGCGCTGCGCCGCACCGCGCTGCTGCTGCCCCGGGGTCGCCGCTCGGGCGCGGGGCCGACCGGCTTCCCGGTCAACCGCACCGCCGCCGCGGCCGGCGTCACCCCGGCTCAGACCGGATCCGGCTGGCGGTTGACCGTGCGCGGCGCCGGCCGGACGGTCGACCTGGACCGGGGCGCGCTGCTGGCGATGGCGCAGCACACCGCGCGGTTGCCGATCGCCTGTGTGGAGGGCTGGTCGACCACGCAGACCTGGACCGGGGTGCGGTTGCGGGACCTGGCCGCCGTGGTCGGCGCGGCCGACCCGGGGACGGCCCGGGTCCGCTCGCTGGAACGGTCGGGCCTGTTCCGCCAGGCGGTGCTGCACGCCGGGCAGGTCACCGACGACGACGCGCTGCTCGCCCTGCGGGTCAACGGCGTGGACCTCTCCCTCGACCACGGCTGGCCGGCCCGGGTCATCGTGCCGGCGCTGCCCGGGGTGCACTGCACCAAGTGGGTCCGCGAGATCAGCTTCGGGGCCGACGATGGCGGTTGACTTCCGGCGCGGCTACGGCGCCGCGCCGGGGCACCTGCTGCTCCTGCTCGGCCTGTTCGCGGTGACCGGCTGGATCGCGCTGCGGCTGGCCGGCGAGCCGGCGGCCGGGCGGATGCTGGCCTGGTTCCTCGGCGCGGTGGTCGCCCACGACCTGGTGCTCTTTCCGCTCTACGCGGCGGCGGACCGGGCGCTGCGGGCCACCGTCGGCGACCAGTCGGTCCGCAACCACCTGCGGGTGCCCGCCCTCGGCGCCGGCCTGCTCTTCCTGGTCTACCTGCCCGGCGTGCTCGGCCTCGGCGACGGCACGTACCTCGCGGCGGCGGGCCTGGCGCCCCGGCCGCTGGTCGGCGAGTGGCTGGCGGTCAGCGCCGGCCTGTTCGCGGTCAGCGCCGTGGGGTACGCGCTGCGCCGGGCAGCGGGCCGCCGGCGCCGCTGACCCCGGCGGACCGCCCGGGACGATCCCCGGGCGGCCCGGCGGCTCAGTGGATCGCGACCGGGGTGCGAGGCTCCTCCCCCTGCTCCCCGTCGAGCAGGTGCGACGGTTCCCGCCGGCGGGGCAGGAACGCGGCCGGGATGAAGGTAAGCAGCACCAGCACGAAGGCGACCCAGAAGGTCGTCGCGAAGGCGTCGGCGGCGAAGTCCAGGCCGCGCTCGACGAGCGCCGGTGGCACCGGGATCTGCTGGAGCAGTTCCGGCCGCTGCTGGCTGGCGATGGCGAGCCCGGCCTCGGTGACCGGCTTGCCGCTCGGGTCCGTCACCCCGGGGATCGGGCGGGAACCGTTGAGCTCGTTGGTGAGGATCACCGACATCACCGCGGCGCCCACCGAGCCGCCGATCTGCTGGAGGATGTTGACCAGCGTGGAACCGCGCGCCACGTCCTGCGCCTGCAGGGTCTTCAGCGCCGAGGTCATGATCGGCATCATGGTGCCGCCCATGCCCAGGCCCATCACGAACAGCGACCCGCGGAGCAGCCAGTACGAGGTGTCTGGGTCGACCTGGGTGAAGGTGAAGAACCCGGCGGCGATCAGCACCAGGGCGAACGGCACCGTCCGGCCGACCGGCACCCGGTCGGCCAGCGCCCCGGCGATCGGCATGGTGACCATCGCGCCGATGCCCTGCGGCGCCATCAGCAGGCCGGCGGAGAGCGCCGTCTCGCCGCGGATCTGCAGGAAGTAGCTGGGGAAGAGCAGCCCCGCGCCCATGAACGCGATGATGAAGACGAACATCGAGACCGAGGCGATGGTGAGGTTGCGGTTGGCGAACAGTCGCAGGTCGAGCAGTGGGTGCCGCGGCTTGAACGAGTAGCGCACGAAGCCCACCAGCAGCGCCGCGCCGGCCAGCATCGGCAGCCACACCGCCGGGTCGGCCATCGTGCCGGCCTCGGGCAGCGAGGAGACGCCGTAGAGGAAGAGGGCCAGGCCCGGCGAGAGCATCAGCATGCCGAGGAAGTCGAACGACTCCGACGGCTCAGGCCGGTCCTTCGGCAGGGCCCACTGGGCGTAGAGCAGCGAGACGACGCCGATCGGCAGGTTGATCAGGAAGATCCAGTGCCAGCTGGCGGTGTCGATCAGCCAGCCGCCGAGGATCGGACCGCCGATCGGGCCGAGCAGCATCGGGATGCCGAGCACCGCCATCAGCCGGCCGATCCGGTGCGGGCCGGCGGCCTTGGTCATGATCGTCATGCCCAGCGGCATGAGCATGCCGCCGCCGAGGCCCTGCAGGACCCGGTAGCCGATCAGCTCACCGATGCTGTCCGCGGTGGCGCAGAGGCCGGATCCGATGGTGAACAGCGCCAGCGCGACCATGTAGAGCCGCTTGGTGCCGAAGCGGTCCGCGGCCCACCCGCTGAGCGGGATCACCGTGGCCAGGGCAAGGGTGTAGCCGGTCATCGTCCAGGCGACGCGGGCGTACGAGGCGTCGAACTCGTTCTGGAACGTCGGCAGCGCCACGCTGACCACCGTCACGTCCAGGATCGACATGATCGCGCCGAGGACGACCACTCCCGCCACCTTGAGCACCGCGGCATCGAGTTTGTCCGATGTCGCGACGGGTTGCTGGGTCACAACTTCTCCTGAGGTCGAATGGGAACGAGCGGCGGCGGCACGAGCGGGTCGAGCGGATGCCCGACTGCGACGCCCGCAGGGCAGATTAGCGAGCGGCCCCGACAGTTGGCGTCCGGTTTAGCGCAGCGCGGGTGTGAGGGCGGTTACTTCCGCCGGCCCGTCGACGGCGGGCGGTCCGGCGGTGGCGGCGGCCGGTCACGATGGAAGGGTGATTCGCTTTCTGCTGAACCTCCTCTGGCTGATCTTCGGTGGCGGGCTCGTGCTCGCCGTCGGCTACGGTCTGGCCGCGCTGATCTGCTTCGTTCTGGTGGTCACCATCCCGTTCGGGGTGGCCTCGCTGCGGCTGGCCGGCTACGCTCTGTGGCCATTCGGCCGCACGCTGGTGCCCAAGCCCGGCGCCGGGGTGCCCTCCGGCCTCGCCAACGTCCTCTGGGTGCTGCTGGCCGGCTGGTGGTTGGCCCTGTCGCACATCCTCGCCGGGGTCGCGCTCTGCGTGACGATCATCGGGATCCCGTTCGGCGTCGCCAACTTCAAGCTCGTCCCGGCCGCGCTCTGGCCACTCGGCCAGGAGGTGGTGGCCCGGTCGTGACGCCCGGCCCGATCTGTCACACGACTGTCACCGTTCCGGGGAAGGACCGCCACGCCACTGCGGCAGCGTGAGGGGTGACCGCCGCACCGGCGCCCCGGCAGTCCCCCGTTCTGCCCGGGCCTGTTCCGCGCGGCCACACCGCGCCGCGGGTGCCCCCTTCACGGGCACCCGCGGTCGCTCGGGCAGGGAGAGAGCATGAGCGCCGTCCAGCTGATCAGCGCCGTCGTCGTCGGGCTCGTCGTGGGGGCGATCGGCCGGCTGGTCGTGCCCGGCCGCGAGCGGGTGCCGGTGTGGGTGGCGTTGACGGTCGGCGTCGCCGCGGCCGTGGCCGGCACGATCGCGGTCCGGGTGGCGGGTGGACGCAGCGACGGGATCGGCTTCCTGGAACTGCTCGCCCAGATCGGGGTCGCCGGCGCCGTGGTGGTGCTCGTGGCGGCCACCGCCGGCCGGCGCGGCTCGGACGCCTGACCGGCTGCCGACTTCACGAGGAGGATGTCGCCGTGGTCATGTCCTGGCCGTTCCCCGACGACCACATGTGGTCCTGGCGGGCCCCGGGCCCGACCGGATCCGACCGGGACGAGCGGATCGCCGCCGCGGTCGCCCGGCGGCTGGCCGGCGACGCCGCGGTCCGTGGGCGGGGGATCACGGTGACCGCCCAGAACGCGGTGGTGATCCTCACCGGTGTCGTGGCGGACGCGGACACCCGCCGGCTCGCCAGCAGCCTCGCCTGGCAGGTCGACGGCGTGGCCGACGTGTGCAACTCGCTGCGACCACCGCGACCGCGCCGGCTGCGTTGACCGCTCGCGCGTCCGGGTCGGGACGCCCGGGCGGGTGGCCGCCGCGACAGGACCGGTGGCCGGCCGTACGCTGAGGGGATCATGGCAAATCGCCGCACTCACAACCTTCGTGCCGTTCTCGCCGGGTCCGCCTTCCGCCGGCTGCTGGGCGTTCGGCTGGGTGGGCAGTTCACCGACGGGGTGTTCCAGGCCGCGCTGGCCGGCAGCGTGCTGTTCAATCCGGACCGGCAGGCCACCCCGACCGCGATCGCCCTGGCCGCGGCGGTGCTGGTGCTGCCGTACTCGCTGGTGGGGCCGTTCGCCGGGGTCCTGCTGGACCGGTGGAGCCGCCGCTCGGTGATCTGGTGGACGAACCTGGCGCGGGCGGTGCTGGCGCTGCCGATCGCCGCCCTGGTGCTGGTCGGCGACGAGGGTGGGCTGTTCCTCACGGGCACGCTGGTGGTGATCGGGCTGGGCCGGTTGCTGCTGTCGGGCCTGTCGGCGGCCACCCCGCACGTGGTGGCCGCCGACCGGCTGGTGACCGCGAACGCGGTGGCCGGCACCGCCGGGTCGGTGGCGTACTCGCTGGGCATGGGGGTCGCGCTGGCGCTGCTCGGCCGGGTCTTCCCCGCCGGTGACCACGGGTACGGGGCCCTGGCGTTGCTGGCCCCGGTCGGGTACGTGGCGTGCGCCGTGCTGGCCCGCGCCTTCTTCGCCCGGGACCAGTTGGGACCGGACGAGGTGGTGCCGCACCGGCCGGGGGTGTCCGGCGAGACGGCGGCGGTGCTGCGCGGCATGGTGGACGGGATTCGCCACCTGGGGGCGGCCCGCGGCGCGGCGTACGCGATGGGGGCGCAGGCCGGGTTCCGGGTGCTGTTCGGCGCGCTGGCCCTGGCGCTGCTGCTGCTCTACCGCAGCGTCTTCGGCGCGGACAACCTGACCGGCGTCTCCACCCAGCTGGGGCTGGTCTTCGCCGCCGGGGCGCTGGGCGTGCTGGTCGCCGCGACGGCGACCCCGTGGGCGTCCCGGCGGGTCGGTGGGTGGCGGTGGGTGGCCGGCCTGCTGGCGGCGGTCGCGGTCGCGGTGCCGGTGTTCGGGCTGCCGTTCTCGCCGCCGCTGCTGGTGCTGCTGGTGCTCGTGGTCAACGTCGCCGGTCACGGCGTGAAGATCGTGGTGGACACGATGGTGCAGCACGAGTGCGCGGACGTGTTCCGCGGCCGGGTGTTCGCGGTCAACGACACCGTGTTCAACCTGGCGTACGTGGTCGGCATGGTGGGCGCGTCGCGGTTCCTGCCGGTGGACGGGCGCTCGGCGGGGCTGCTGTTCGCCGCCGCCGTCGGCTACGCCCTGCTCGCCGGCGGGTACGCGATGGCCGCCGGCCGGTGGGCCCGCCGGGTCGGCGACGACATCGCCGACCCGGGCCGGGCGGTGGCGCTCACCGGCCGCTGACCGCGGCGCGCCGGATCAGCGCGGGACGGCGTACGCCAGCGGCAGCGGGTGCGGCTGGCCGTCCCAGCCGCCGGTCAGCCGGGCGCCCGGCAGGGCCGGGTCGGCGCCGAGGCGGCGCAGCACGCTCAGCTCCCCGAGGTCGGTGCCGATGCGGGCCGGGTCGCCGTCCTCGACCCGGGTCACCGAGGTCACGTCGGTGGTGCTGGTGGTGGCCTCGCCGGCGATCACCATGCTGGGCGCGCGGCGTTCCCGCCGGCCGTCGACCTCGAACCACTCCTCGGCCTGGCCGGTGCCGGTCAGGATCGCCCGGGCCAGGGCGGCGGCGTAGACCGGGTCGCCGCAGCCGTCGTACACCCAGCGTCGGCCCAGCACCGAGTGCTCGCAGGTGCCGATCAGCCACCGGTCGGCGCCGTCGAGGGGGGCACCGCGGTAGGTCAGCGGCACCTGGTGGACCGGGCCGTCGCCGGCCCGGAC
Source organism: Micromonospora sp. NPDC050686 (assembly GCF_040654475.1). NCBI lineage: Bacteria > Bacillati > Actinomycetota > Actinomycetes > Micromonosporales > Micromonosporaceae > Micromonospora > Micromonospora sp. NPDC050686. The sequence goes on along the minus strand of NZ_JBFAID010000020.1, from coordinate 10,111 downwards.
CAGCAGCGTCTCGATCCCCACCTCGCCGGCCGGGTCGTCGAACCGGTACGCCGCCACCCGTTCGACGCCCGCCCCCGCCTCGCCCTGGAACCACGGACGGCCGGGCAGCCACGTGGTGAGCAGTTCGAGCTTGGTGGGGCGCAGTTCCGCGCGGTGCAACAGGGCCATACCGCGAATCGTAGATCCACCGCCCGCACGCCGGTTCCCCCCGACCCGCCCCGACCGGTACGCGAATCTTGGCAAGTTGTCGTTCGCAGCGAGCGGTAGGTTGCCAGGTTCGCCGAGCCGCACCCGGCGACGGCGACGACCGCTACTCCTCGGTGGTCGGCCCCAGCAGCCGGAGTTCCTCGATGTCGAGGGCGGCCTGGACGTCGCGCAGCACGGCGTCGTCGATGGCCCTGGTGTCGCGCAGCCGGGTCACCTCGCGCCGCTTGTGGTCGAGGACGGCGAGGCGGAGCTGGCGGCCGATCTCGCGCTCCTCCGCGGTGCCGCCCCCCTGGTCGTCGGCGCGTACGTCGGCGAGGGTCTCCTCGTAGTCGGCGCGGAGGCGGTCGACGGTGTCCGACGGCGCGCCGAGTTCGGCGGCGAGCTGGGGCAGGGCGGCCAGCCCGGCCTGGGTGGCGCGGATCCGGGCCGAGCGCAGCTCCTCGTCCCGGGCCCGGTCGCCGGTCAGCCTCGCCCAGGTGACCAGGGCCGGCAGGGTGGTGCCCTGGATGAGCATGGTCAGCACGATGACCGTCACGGTGACGAAGATGATCAGATCCCGCTCGTGCACCGGGGTGCCCGCCGTGGTGGTCGCCGGCACCGCGAGGGCGGCGGCCAGCGAGACCGCGCCGCGGAACCCGGCCCAGCCCATCGCGGTGCGGACCCGGGCGTTGAACCGGCGCTCCCGCCGGGACTCGCGCCGGTCGACGCCCTGGAGGGCGGCGATGGCCAGGTGCACCCAACCCATCCGGACGACCACCACCACCGCCGCCACCGCGGCGGCGATGCCCAGTGACTCCATCGGCGAGTGGCTGGTGATGGCGCGCAGCGACCGGGGCACCTGCGTACCGAGCAGGACGAACAGGCCACCGTTGATCATGAAGGTGGAGACGTCCCAGACCGCGAGGGTGGTGACCCGGGTGCGGGCCCGGATGAGCCAGGGCGCGGCGTACGACAGCAGCAGGCCGGCGACCACCACGGCGAGGACGCCGCTGGCGTGCACGCTCTCCGCGAGCAGGAAGGCGGCGAACGGGGTGAGCAGGCTCAGCCCGGTCTCGCGCAGCGGGTCGTCGAGTCGGCGGCGGATCACCACGACCACGCCGGCCACCAGCAGGCCGGCGACGATCCCGCCGCCGGCCGAGCCCAGGAACCGGCCGGCCAAGCCGGCGGGGCCTGGGAAGTGGCCACCGGCGATCACCGCGACGGCGACGGCGAAGAGTGCCAGGGCCGTGCCGTCGTTGATCAGGCTCTCGGCGCGCAGGGTGGTGAGGATGTTGCGGGGCATCCGCTTGGCCAGGCCCGCCACGGCGGCGGCGTCGGTCGGGGCGAGGACCGCGCCGAGCACCCAGGCCGCCGCCGGGTCCACCCCGAGCAACCGGGCGGCGTACGCCACGGCGACCATGGTCAGCACCACCAGCGCCACCGCGAGCAACGCGATCACCAGGAAGTTCGCCCGGATCTCGCGCAGGCTGACGACCAGGCTCTCCCGGTAGAGGATGGCCGGCAGGAACAGCAGCAGGACCACCTGGGGTTCGAGCACGACGTGGTCGAACGGCGGCACCAGTCCGATCAGGGCGCCCAGGGTGATCAGCAGGACCGGCGGCGCGACGCTGTACCGGCCGCCGAGCGTGGTGCCGATCAGCACCGTCACGCCGAGCACCACGATCAGCTCGAGGCCGCCCACGCCGTTCCCTCCCGTCCGCAGCCGGGCGTCCCGTCACCCGCATCCACATGGTCGTACCGGCCCGGGCCGAGCGGTGGGCGAAACGACCGAATTGCCCGCGCGGCAGCGCGCCGGGCGTCGCCGGTCCGGCACGTGAGGCCGGTCATACCGCAGGTGACCTGCGGCGTCGGCCCGGGGCGGATGGTGAAACATTCTCCGTCCAGGTGGTTTCGGCGCCGTGTCGTCTGGAAACAGGGGGCCCGCAGGAAAAGGGGGGACCAGACGTGTCCAGTGCCAACTTGGAGCAGCACCACCTCGGCGACGATCGTCCCGCCGAGGTGACCGACCCGCTGCTGTGGAAGCTCGCCCTCGAGGTCGCCGACGCCCACGCGCCGGACGACGAGGGCGGATGCCGCAACCTCGGCTGCGCCGGCCAGGCCTGGCCGTGCGCCGCGTGGAACAACGCGCAGCACGCGCTGCAGGTGGCGCAGGCCCCGGCGGACCGCGCCCCGTCCGCCGGGCGAGCCGTCCAGCGCGAGGCCGTCCGACCGGAGACCGCCCAGTCCGAGGCCGACCAGTCCGAGACCGTTCAGCACGCCGCCGACCGGTCCGGCGGGCCGGCCGACCCGATCGTCGCGTGGTCGGCGGACCTGACCACGCAGGCCGGCGACCAGCGCCGACTGGCCGTCGGCTCGGCCGCCTAGGGCCAGGCCGCCGGGCCGCGCCGCAGCCCGGCGCGGCGTGCGGTAGTCGACGCACCGGCCGGGAGCGGCTCGCCGCGTCCGGCCGGTACGTGCCGCCGCCCCAGGGCGGGGATACGGTCCGTGGGATGAACACGACGGCCGTCATGCGACCTGCGAGCGCCTCCGCGCTGGACTACTACCTGCTGCGCTCCGACGGGGCGCACGGCCAGCCGGCGGGGCTGCTGGTCGAGGAGTTCGTCCTGACCGACGACCTGCGCGCCGACCGGCTGCGCGGCGCCGGTTGGACGCCGGCCGACGGCGGCTGGTGGAGTTCGGCCGGCTTCGCCCGCGCGATCCGCGCGGATCCGCGGGTACGCGCCCGGCTGACCGCCACCGACCGGGCCACCGCCCGGGAGACCTACCGTCGCCTCGGTGGCGGCACGCTGCCCGACGAACCCGCCCTGCGGGGCCGGTTCCACGACGACCTGCCGCTCGCCGCGGCGGCGCCGCCGTTGTCGCTGAACGGCGGCCCGCCCGTGCACCGGGTGCTGTTCGCCGGTGACCTGGACGACCGGCAGGCCGCCCGGCTGGGCGGGCTGCTGCGGATGAACCGGGCCGCCGGGCCGGACGGCGCGGATCCCGGGGTGGTCAGCACCGGCCGGCTGCGGGTCAACGACAGCACCTTCGGCTGGCAGCTCAGGCGGGTCGCCGGCGGGCTCGCCTGGTGCATCGACGTGACGTCCGAGCCGGGCGACCAGGAGGCGCTGCGCTGGCTGCTCCGCCAGCTCGTGGGCGTGGCGCGCGGCCACGGCCTCGTCCCCGCCACCATCGACCGGCTCTCCTGACCGGTCCGGGGGGTCGCAACGGCGGCCACTCGTCGCACCGGGCGCGCCGGTCACCGCTCGCCACCCCCCGCTGACCGCGTGCCGGCTGTGGACAGGTTGCCTCATTCGATCGACACGGGACGATCGGAAGGCCCCGTCGATCACCGACGGCCACCACCGCAGTCAGGAGGAACCTGCCATGAGGAGATCAACGGCCCTGGCCGTCGCCGTCGCGGTCGGACTCGCGCTGGCCGGCGTCGGCGCGCCGGCCACCGCCGCCCCGACCACCGGCGTCACCGCCGCGCCCGTCCGCGCCTCCGACGGGGCGTACGTGAGCCGGGAGACGGTGGTCGCCCCGCGGCAGGTCGACCTGACCATCGAGTCGCCGGCGCTCGGCCGGGCCGCCAACGTACGCCTGCTGACGCCGGACGGGTGGGAGCAGCGCCGGCCCGGTGACCGGTGGCCGGTGCTGTACCTGCTGCACGGCTGCTGCGACTCGTACGTCAGCTGGACCCGGTCCACCGACGTGGCCAGCATCCCCGAGCTGCGCAAGGTGCTGGTCGTCATGCCGGAGGCCGGCGCCGCCGGCTGGTACAGCAACTGGTGGAACGGCGGCGCCGGTGCCACCCCGGCCTGGGAGACGTTCCACCTGGGCGAGGTCCGCCAGATCACCGAGCGGGGCTACGGGGCCGGCCCGAGGCGGGCGGTGGCCGGCCTGTCGATGGGCGGCTTCGGCGCGATGTCGTACGCGGCCCGCAACCCGGGCATGTTCCGGGCCGCGGCGTCGTTCAGTGGCGTGGTGCACCCGCTGCGCGACGCCTCGTTCTGGCTGCCGTTCTTCGGCTTCTCCGGTCAGGACCCGGACGACCTGTGGGGCGACCCGGTGGCGCAGCGGGACATCTGGGCCGCGCACGACCCGGTCGCCCTGGCGAAGCGGCTGCGGCACACCGCGCTCTTCGTGGCCACCGGTGACGGCACGGCCGGCGGCCCGTTCGACGCGCCGGACCGGACCGACGCGCTGGAGGCGCTCATTCACGCTGAGAACGTCGTGTTCGTCGACCGGCTGCGCGAGCTGGGGATCCGGGTCACCACCGACCTCTACGGACCCGGCACGCACAGCTGGCCGTACTGGCAGCGGGAACTGCACCGGGCGCTACCGATGCTGCTCGACGCGCTCGGCACCGGGCGCGGCGTGGCCAGCCAGGCGGCGCGGTGACACCGGCCAGACGGTGACGGCCCGCACGGCCCGCCACGGGTGGGCCGTGCGGGCCGCGGCGCGACGGCCGAAACTCGGGGCGCGGCGTCATGGCCGACGGGCGTCGCCGTACGTCGCCGCCAGCCGCTCAAGCCGGCGGACCTCGGCCAGCAGCTCGGTCCCGTCCGCCGAGGTGGCCGGCGTCGGCTCGTCCACCGCTCCGTTCCGCAGCACGGTGAGCAGCCGGATCACCTCGTTCGAATCGGCGCCGGCGGCCGGCGGCGGCCGGCGGCGCAGCGCGAGCTGACCGTCGCGGATCTCGATCACCCTGCGGTAGAGAAGGAAGCGCAGGTCCCGCACCGTCAGCCAGTTGCGCAGCCGGGTGGTACGGGGATCGAGAGCGATCGTCGGTGCCAGCCGGTAGCAGGCGAGCCAGAGCGGGTACAGGCGCTGGTACGAGCGGTACCGCTCGCTCCATCGCCGCAGGTTGCCCGCTGTCGCCCGGCCGACCGGGATCGCCGCGCACAGGGTCAGCAGCCCGATGCTGAGCAGGTACATGGGGGTGGCGGTGTCCACCTCGCGGCCCGGCACCGGGACGTCGAAGTCGTGTCCGACCAGGTAGCCGGCCTTGAAGAGGACGTAGGCCAGGCCCGTCCACACGCCACACTCACCGAGGCGCATCGTCAGGCGCAGAACCGCGTCGGACACCAGTGGCAGACATCGCCGCAGCTCGCGCAGCATTCGGGCCAGGGTGTACCCGAGGTAGCCCAGGTAGAGGTAGACGTAAGGGGACGAGTAGACGGTGGCCGTGTGCCGCGGGTCGCCGCGGGACGAGGCCGGATCGGGCGGCGCGAGCGCGAAGAGGACCACGATCACGGCGAGCAGTAGCACCAGCCGGGCCCACTCCGCCCGCGCCCGGGCGGCCACCGTGGCACCGGGATGCCAGAGATGCAGCAGGTAGACCCGGCCCGCGCCGCAGGCCACCATGACCGCGCAGTTGCTCGCCACCCGCCCGACGTTGGGGGCGCCGACGATGGTGTCGACCGCCGCGGCCCCGAACTGGATGGTGATGCCGGCCGCCAGCGCGGCGATCGCCACCGACAGGGCCCGCCCGGCCAGGTCGTCCGGCCTGCGTCGGCTGTACCAGATCCGGTACCCGACCACGCCCCAACCCAGGACGAGCAGGACGAGTTGACTGCGGACGGCGTCCGACGAGCTCATCGGTGCGGCGGGCTCTCGTAGGCCAGCGTACGGCGGATGCGACGGCCGAGGTCACTGTCGACGGCGGGAGACGGCCGGCGGATCAGGTCGAAGCGGCTGTGGATGAGGGAGGCGGTGAGCTCCGCCTCCTGCTCCTGCAGGGTCGAGTAGTTGGTCCGCCCGCGCACGCCGCGCAGGACCGTCGGGTCCAGTTCCCGGAACAGCGTGGGGTCGGCGTCGGCGACGCCGTCGTGGCCGCACAGCAGGTGACCGAGTTCGTGCAGCACGATGTGCTCCTGGTGCAGATCGGAGGTGTCCCGCTCGTACACCAGGTAGTCCGCCGATCCGGTGGCGATCCACAGTCCACACAGGTCGGGATCCGGAAAGGCCATGGGGAGCAGTTCGATGGGGCGTTCGCGGAGCCGGGCGATGCCGGCGCAGAGTTCCCGTACGTCGGTGACGGCGGGCAGGTGCAGCTCTCTCAGGAGTTGCTCGCAGCGGCGACGCGTCCTTCTCAGCTGTCGTCGCGCCTCAGCCACCGGCGGCTCCGTCACCCGTGGGCGGCAGCCCCTCCAGTTGGCGGACCCGGTCGATGACGTCCCGGATGGTCTCGAGGCTCTCCGCCGAAAGGCCGTTGGCGCGCAGCGCGACGGTGCGTACCCCGACGTCACGCATCGCCGTCGCGACCGCCAACTCGGCGTCCACTCGCCTGGCCGCCTCGTCGTCGACGAAGTACGCGGTCGGCACGCCGAAGAACGCCGCCAGCGCGTTGAGGTGGCGGACCGTCGGGTTGTCCCGTTGGCCGGTGCGGAGATACCACAGGTAGGAGGCGGAGACGGTCACCCCCTGCCGCTGGAGGATCGCACTGGCGACCTCCTCGTTGCTGTACTCCCGGCGGTCCGGCCGCCGCACGGTGGCGAAGAGTTGATTCAGGCGATCGGCCAGGTTGCCTGGTTTGCCTGCCACGACGCTCCCCGTTCCGGCACCAGCCCGGCGTCACCGCCGGCTGTCGGTCGCCCGATCATCGCCTTGACAACGATCAGCCTGGCGAGTGTACCTTGGCTCGACTCACATGAATAAATGGTCTTCTTTCTTCACGTGAGTCAAACAGAGCGGCGCGGCCGACCACACGGGGGAGATCGAATGGAGTTCAGGCTTTTAGGCACAGTGGAGATCCGGGTAGCTGGTGATTCGCTGCCCATCGGTGGGGCGAAACCGCGCACGCTGCTGGCGGCGCTCCTGGTTCAGCATGGCCGGGTCATCCCGGCCGAACGCTTGCTGGAGGTGATCTGGGGCAGCAGCCCGCCCGAGCGGGCGAGAGCCATCCTGCAGACGTACGTGTCCAGCGTGCGCCAACTGATCCGGATCGGCCCGGACGGCGCCAGCCTCACCACCCGCGCACCCGGCTACGTCCTCGACATTCCCGCCGACCGACTGGACCGGGACATCTTCGAACGGCTCGTCGGCGAGGGCCGACAGGCAGCCGGCGAGGGACGGCACGAGGAGGCCGCGGAGATCCTGCGCGGGGCGCTGGCCCAGTGGCGCGGCCCCGCCCTCGGCGGAGTGCGCAGCGACGTCCTGGCCGGCGAGGCCGCACGGCTGGACGAAATGCGACTCGCCGCGGTGGAGGAGCGGATCGCCGCCGAACTGGCCCTCGGCCGGTTGGCGGAGGCGGCCGCGGAACTGGCCGATCTCGTACGCCGACATCCCTTCCGGGAACGGATGCGCGGACAGCTGATGGTCGCCCTGTACGGGCTCGGGCGGCAGTCGGAGGCCCTGCTGGTCTACCGGGAGGCGCGCACCAGCCTGGTCGAGGAGTTGGGCGTGGAGCCCGGTCCCGAGTTGCAGGCGGTACACCGGCAGATCCTCAGCGGAGCTCTGCGCGCCGTCACGCCGTCCCGCCCACCCGGCAGGTCGACACCGGCCGTCGACCACGCGCCGGCCGGATCGACGCACACCGGCGGCGGTCCCGCTCAACTTCCCGCGGATCCCGCGGACTTCACCGGCCGCAGCAGAGAGGTGGCAGCGCTCACCGCGGCACTGTCACCGGTGCCACCGGCCGGGTCGGTGCCGGTGCAGCTGATCCTCGGTCCCGGCGGCGTCGGTAAATCGGTGCTCGCCGCCCACGTGGCGCACCAGGTGGCCACGGAGTATCCGGACGGCCAGCTCTACGCCGACCTTCGCGGCACCGCCGACCAACCGGCCGCGGCCCACGAGATCCTCGGCCGCTTCCTGCGCGCCCTCGACCAGGCATCGACCGTCAGGCTCCCCAGCTCCGGCGTGGAACGTGCCGAGCGGTACCGGACGCTGCTGGCGGGGCGACGGGTCCTCGTCGTGCTCGACAACGCCCGCGACGAGCGTCAGATCCGGCCACTGCTGCCCGGTTCCGCGACCTGTGGCGTGCTCGTCACGTCCCGCCGGCGGCTGGCCGGCCTCGCCGGTTCCCGCACCGTCGAACTGGAGGTCATGCCCCCGCAGCAGGCCGAGACGCTGCTGTCCGCCGTCATCGGATCCGACCGGGCCACCGCCGAGCCGGATGCCGTCCACCGGGTCGTCCAGTTCTGCGGCGGTCTCCCCCTCGCCGTACGGGTGGCCGGCGCCCGCCTGGCCAACCGCCGCTCGTGGCCGGTGCACCTGCTCGCCGACCGCCTCGCCGACGAACGTCACCGCCTCGACGAGCTCAGCGCCGGGGACCAGGACGTCCGGATGTGCATCGCGACGAGCTACCAGCAGCTCGACCCGAGCGCACGGGTCGCCCTACGGGTCTGCGGGATGCTGGGCATGAACGACTTCCCCTCGTGGATTCTCGCCGCCGCGCTCGACCTGCCGCCGACCGAGGCCGAGCGGGTGCTCGAACGACTGGTCGACGTCCACCTCGTGGACGCTGTCGCGGTCGATCAGCTCGGTCAGGTCCGCTACGGCCTGCACGATCTGGTGCGGCTCTACGCCTGGGAACAGGCCCGCGTCGAGGATCCGGACAGGGTGATCCACGGCCGGGTGCTCCGCGTCGTGGCGGCCTGGCACCAGATCGCCCGGTCGATCCGCACCGGCCTGACCGCACCCGGGACCGGTACGAGACCGCCGAGTTGGGTGCTGCCAGCGGATGGTCCCGCCATGGACCGGATCAGGGTCGACCCGGTGGCCTGGCTCATGGCGGAGCGACAGACGTGGGCAGCGACCGCCACGCTCGCCACCGCCTTCGGCTTGGAGATGCCGCCCCGGGAACTGATCCTGCGACCGGTCATCGCGGGCCGGTCGGCCGCCCCGGGCGGAACGGTTCCGCCGCCCCCGCCGGCGGACGCGGTGCCGTCGGTGGCGGCGCAGACCGCGCCACCGCGTCGACCCGCGACGGGCCGACCCGGCGCCGATCAGGGGCACCCACTGGACTCGCTGGCCTCCGCGATCGCCTGACGGCGGGGCGGGGTTCTGGAGCCCGGCGGGCCGCCCCGCACGCCGACCAGCCCGGGCGAACGCCACGACGGGCGCTTGAGCCGCTCTGGACGTTCGCTGAACCTCCGCTGCACCGCCATGCCGAATCCTGTCGACGCCGCAGCCCGACGGAGCGCCGGATCGCTGTGATCCGACGCCTGTCGGCCGCGGCCGACAGGAGGAAGCGTGCGAGGAACATCAGCCATCATCAGACGTGTCGGCGTCGTCGCGGCGCTGGCATCAGCCGTACTGTTGGGCAGCGCCCAGGCCGGCACCGCCGCGCCGGCCCCCGAGCCGGAGGCGGCGCCGGCCGTGTCGCTGCTGCTCGCCTACCAGACGGCTCCCTGCGACCCCAACGGCACCACCGGTGCGGATGCCGCGATCGCGGACACGCTCAACGAGACCCTGCAGTCCGACATGCGCGGCTACATGAACGCCTATCGCACCTCGTGTGCCCGCATGGTGGTCCAGGCGGTCAAGGCGCGCGGTCTGGCCTCCCGGGCCGCGGTCATCGCCATCGCGACGGTCATCGTCGAGACCCACCTGCAGAACATCAGTGAAGAGGTCGACCACGACAGCCTGGGCCTGTTCCAGCAGCGGGCCTCGTGGGGCAGCCGCGAGCAGCGGCTCAACCCCACCTGGGCCACCAACGCCTTTCTGGACAAGATGGTGCGGCTGTACCCCAACGACACGTGGAAGGACGCGCCCGTCGGCGAGGTGTGCCAGGCGGTGCAGGTGTCCGCGTACCCGGACCGCTACCAGAAGCAGGCCGCCGACGCCCAGACCATCGTGAACGCGCTGTGGTCCGGTTCGCTGGTCGGTTCGCCGGATGATGTGTCGCGGGATGGTGTGGTGGTGGGGTTGGATGGTCGGATTTCGTTGTATGTGGTGCGGTCGGGTGGTGATGTGTGGG